>JAHEJI010000212.1 GCA_024638965.1 Planctomycetaceae bacterium | reverse complement strand
ACTAATTCCGCTTCCGTAACCACCATACCCGCCGTAATACGGCCGATAGACTGGTGCGACAAATCCACCATAGCCGTAACCACCGTAGCCCTGACCGTAACTGAATCCATTGTATCCGTTACCGATCGAAATACTGAATGCGGATCGACTTTTGTTATAACCACCATGATGATGATGACCGCCGTGATGATGTCCGCCACCTCCGCGATAATGTCCGCCGCCACGATTTCCGCCTCCGCGCCCTTGCGCGAATGTGTCGTCGGCCGCAAACGCGACGAGGCAAATGGTTGCCAAAAGAACTGCAAGTTGTTTCATGTTTGATTCCTCGATTAGAGTGATTTGGGTTTTAACCAGGCGCATGTTTTGACGCAGGGAGATTGTGTCTATGATGCTTATCGACATCTGCTTGCACTTTCCATGCCGATTTGGCATCGTTGGCTCCAAGCGTTGCAAACAACAGTCTTTTGACAATTCGGATGGCCCGAACTTGGGGTCATCCCGGCCAAATATGTGGTCAAATATTGGTCAGTTTGTAGTCAAAATGACTCGATTTGAGGGCTCAAATGACGAACCAAAATCAGACAAAACGGCTGCCTCCGGGCCAACAGCTCGTCGCGCCAGGCAAGTGGCCGATCATCGGCGAGCGGAAACCGGCAGAATCCGAACAGCCTTGGTCGCTGGAAATCGACGGTGAGGTCACTCAACCGACGAGCTTTAGCATTGCCGAACTTCAATCATTTCCTCAAACAGAGCGGATCGAGAATATCCATTGCGTGACACGCTGGTCGATGTTGGACGTTACGATTCGTGGTGTTCTATTAGCCGACTTATTGAACAAAGTCGGTGTGAAAGAAGAAGTCAAGTTCGTTTCTTTTGTGTCCCGATCCGAACGCAATCATTCCACTTCGCTGTTGATTGATGAAGCGATCGAGCTGGGAACATTGATTGCACTCAACATAAACGGCAAATCGCTCGGCCTCGAGCATGGGGGCCCCATCCGAAACATTGTTCCCGGACGATACTTTTACAAAAGTGTCAAATGGCTGACCAGAATCGACTTACTTGCGACAGACCGTCTGGGTTACTGGGAAGCCGAGACGGGTTATCACAACCACGCCGACCCGTGGAAAGAAGAACGCTATATGGTCCCCTCGCTCGATCGTCGCAGCGTCCTGAAACTGCTCGAATCCAGGGACTTTTCTGGTCATGATCTCCGCAGTATCAATGCCAGTGATCGGAACCTGGATGGGCTCAATGCACGCGAATCACTGCTCAGAGATGCCAATTTTAAGAACGCTTCATTGATTGGCGCCGATTTTTCTGGAGCCAATCTATCCAACGCTCACTTTGAAAAAGCCGATTTGCGGCAGGTTAAATTTATCGAGGCGGACCTGGAGGGAGCTGATTTTGCCGGCGCTGATCTGAGGGGGGCCAATCTGACTGGCAGTTCTTTGATCGGATCCACGTTTTGCAATCTCGATTCGGGCGGTGAAATTTCCGCGGCTGCCGTAATCGATCAATCGACAACAATTCCGCCTGAGATTCTTCCACCGCTGACGCCAACGCAGTTTGAGTACCTGAACTCGCGGCTGAATCAATAGGTCTTGTCGACATACTGGGCGGTGCCCCGCGCGGTTAGCCTGCAAAACGCGGCCTGCCCGGCGCACGGTTAAACGAAAGCGCCGGGCGTCGCCCAAACAGTTACATCACCAGCGGGGTTTGAATCGACGATTGAAGCGCTACAATTCGTCATTCGTCCTTAATTAAAATACAACTCGTGGAGACGACCATGGCCTCTGTGACCCAACCCTCAATCGAGCAGATGAAAACGCTGTCGCCCCGGCGAAACTCAACGACCGCCACCACGCTAACAGAACTGGTTGACGAACAACTTGAGCACTTTGGGATCGAAGCGGAGACCGAATATGGTCAAACGCTCAAACAGATCGTACGACGAATGTTCGAGAGTCAGGCGGATATTGAGAAGCTATGGTCGTTGACGCTCGAGTCGATCAACAGTCTGGATCAAACCGACAAGATTCGAAGATTCAATTCGCAAAAATTTTTGTCGTTTCAACTCGCCAAACTTCTGGACACGGTTCAGAATCCTTTTCGAAGGAGTTACCAATCGCTGGGGTACTCGATTACCACTCAGGCCTCCAAAGGGCCTTATCCTGTATTTGATAACGTAACGGCTTTGTTTTCGGCGACTCCCGTGATCGCCCGCACTGCGACCTACATTTTTGCGTGCGCGGAGTGGATTGCAGATGCTTTTCTCGGCAAAGAGTTGATGCTCGAGATCTACTCACGACTGCTTAATCCGACAAGCGTCGCCCTGGCCAATCACATCGTCGATTTGGAAGCAGGTCCCTACGCAGCGGATTATATGGCTTGGAACTTTAACAGCGGCATGGCCGCAATCGATGCCACGTTGTCGCACGTTTTAGGTCGCGATGACATTTTAATTACTTCTCGGAACATTTATGGCGGTGCCTATCAGCTGATCAATGACTGGTTTGCAAAACCGGCCAATCTTGATATCGCTGTGGAAATGTTCGATGGTTATTCCGCCGACGAATTCTCCGTTTGTCTCGAGAAGACAAAGACCAAACATGCGGATCGATTGGCGCAAGATAGAAAGATCTACGTCTATCTGGAATCGCCCTGCAATCCACATGGCTACATCGTTGACGTGGCGACGATTTGCAAACGGGCTCACGCCGAAGGGCTGATTGTGATTCTGGATGCCACAGTGGGAACGCCTTTCCTCGTTCAACCACTTCAGCGTGAAGACCCTGACGAACGCCCGGATTACGTGATTCACAGCTACACCAAAGATCTCAGCGGTTGCGGCGCGGTGATTGCGGGCTGTGTCATCGGTCACAACGTCGACATGTTCATTCCAAAGGGATCAAAGGTTGGCGAAAAGTCCTGGAACCAAACGATGTTCTGGAACGTTTATTACGTCAAAGGTGCTTTTCTGAATGCCGACGCTGCCTTTGAAGTCATGCAAGGCATGCGAACGTTAACGGTGAGAATGTTGCAGAAGTGCATCAACACCCAAATCCTGGCAAGGTTTATCAACTCCCATCCAGAAATCAAAGTGAACTGCTGTGCTGTGGAGGGAAATGACAACGCCGAATTTCGAAAGCGATACATGTATCTCGGCCTGCCGGGGCCTCTGTTTACGATTGACATGGGAAATATCCCTCGCGACACGTTCCGACGGTTCTTTGACAGCTTATCGCCGACCTTTGGACACATGATTAGTCTTGGCCAGTCCAACACGATTGTCAGTTGCCCCTCATTAACGACTCACTCGGAATTGGATGAAGAAGCGTTGGCCGCCGCGAGTATGTCGCCAACGACAATTCGATTTGCCGTCGGCGACGAGGAACCAGCCGACTTGATTCGACACTTGATCCACGCGGCCCGGGGAACCATTGAGGTAGACATTCCTGGATACATGGACGCGTTCACGAAGGAACGGGAAGTCAAAGACTTGATTCGGGAAACCTATCTTAAAGCCCACGAAGCTCATGTGTGTGCACAGATTGAGTTGCAATCGGGTGTATGGTAATGAGTCTTAGCTCAAATTGTATTTGCAACAACTCGGTTATTTGAGGGTGATCGCGAGGCAATCGTGAGAAGTGTCGCCGCAAGAATCCAACTCAAAATAATATTTACAACGTAAATTTGAAGTTCCTGAACCTCGGTTGGCTCTGGGACCATCCGAAAGAGAATATTCTCGGCGGAATTGAAACTTGCGTGATATAGGATCGCTAACAACGCGCTACCACGAGTTTTGGTAAACAAGAATGTCAGCAAACAAGCTTCCGCCGTTATCTGGGCTGAATAGAGCCCGATCGAAAATGGACTGGGACTCAAAAAAGAAGGAATTGCCGCCCCGGGAAACCAAAACATGGGGAAGTGCCAAAATGTCCAAACGAGCCCTAGAATCAAACTAGTTTTCCAAAGTCCATTCGTCTCCATCAATTTTGGCTGAGCGTAGCCGCGCCAACCGAGCTCTTCGCCAAGTGGTCCAAACGGTAAAGCAATCAGAAACGCCAACGGTGCAATCGCCAATCCCGGAACAACATTCAATCCCTGCACCGCATCGACCCGGAACCCGGATATCAGGATGGCTGCCGCAACTATGGCTGGCGGAGTGAGTAATGCGAATGCATACCAGCGCAACTTCACGCGCCAAAGCACCAGCCGACTGAGCAAGTTTCGAATTGCAGACCAACCTCCATTGCGACCGGCGAGTATTAGCGCTGCGATCGTCGGCCCATACGCTCCGGGCAGAAAGATAATCGACCACCACGTAAGCGTCTGGTTCATGCTGGTGTGCCAGAACAAGACAAACGAGCCCAAAAACAGCCATGAGATCGCATACGACAACAGAAAGAAGGACCTGATTTTCGGCGGGTTCATTGCCGTCTCATTTTCAACTCAGTTTGAGAATAGTAGCTGGCGCTTGAAATCGCGCCGCCTAAATAAGAGAAGAAAAATCGAACAATCGTTACACAAAAATAATGGTCGTACGGCTTTCCAACGAAAAAAGGCCCAATAACTGGGCCTTCGTTTCGATTCGCTTTTTCAAAAAGTTAACTTGATTCAGCGCTGCTGATTTCAATCTTCCGGGGAAGAACCTTTGCTGATTTTGGAAGCGTTATGGTCAGCCGTCAAATTTCTTGACGATCATCGACGCGTTATGACCTCCAAAACCGAAACTGTTGCTCATTGCATAGTTAAGCTCGCGCTCTTTAGGTTGGTTGGGTGTGTAATCCAAATCGCAATCTGGATCGGGAGTTTCCAAATTGATGGTCGGCGGCACTACCGAATTAAGCATCGCCTTGATGCTAAGAATCAGTTCGATTCCACCGCTGGCGCCTAAAGAATGGCCTAGTTGGCTTTTTGTGCTACTGATGCTGACTTTATAAGCATGGTCGCCGAAAACAGTCTTGATCGCACGTGTTTCGGCTTTGTCGCCAAGCGGCGTACTGGTTCCGTGGGCATTGATGTAATCAATTTTGTCGGGCGAAAGTTGTGCACTTTCCAGCGCCGTGTTCATCGCCGAAGCCGCGCCGGTACCCATTTCGTCGGGCGAAGTGATATGGCCGGCATCGCAAGTTGTGCCGAAGCCGACAACTTCAGCCAAAATCTCGGCACCTCGAGCCTTAGCGTGCTCAAGTTCTTCAAAGACCAGAATTCCCGCACCCTCGCTAAACACGAACCCATCGCGATCACTATCGAATGGGCGACTCGCCTTGGCTGGATCGTCCGTGAAGCTTCTCGAAAGAGCCTTCATGTTTTGAAAAGCACTCAACCCCATCCGAGTCATTGCTGCTTCCGTTCCGCCGGTGATCATCACATCACAAATATTGTCACGAATCAGATCCAGCGTGTTCCCCATTCCGTTAGCAGCACTTGCACATGCCGTGGCGACGCTGTAATTCGGTCCACGCAATCCATATCGGATCGCGATATTTCCACCACCTGCATTGAGCATTAGTTTGGGTATCGTCAGTGGGGAAACGCGTCGTGGTCCATCGAGAACGAGCCGAGTCATCTGTTCCTGAATGGTCGTCAAACCGCCGATCCCAGAACCCAAGACCACGCCACAACGCGAGGGAGATTCCTTTTTGAAGTCGATTCCCGAGACATTGACCGCTTCGTTTGCACCGACCATTGCGAACTGCGAATAGCGATCAATTTTTTTGGACTCTTTCTGGTCGACACATCCAGATGGGTCGAAATCGTACAGATCTCCACCAATTTTGACTTTGATATCGGAAGTATCGAATAGTCGAACTTCGTGAATCCCGCTTTCGCCGGCAAGCACCCGATTCCAACAATCATCGATATCGCAGCTTAAGGAAGTTACGATTCCCCAACCCGTTACCACGACACGTCGCTTCATAGTGTTCACCTGGACCCAATCGAGATCGAAAAAGAAAACCGCGACTGAAGAGAGCAGCGACGTCGCTCACTACGGTCGCGGTGTATTCGTAAAAATTGTTGTAGCTAACTACCCTTTTCGATATGTCCGATGGCCTCGCCGACCGTCTGTATTTTTTCAGCCGCATCATCAGCGATGTTTATATCGAACTCTTCTTCGAGTTCCATTACTAATTCAACGGTATCAAGCGAGTCTGCACCCAAATCGTTGACGAAGTTTGAATCACGAGTGATCTTCTCTTTTTCTACGCCGAGTTGCTCAGCGACGATGTTAACAACTCTTTCTTCGACCGACGCCATGTATCGGCCTCCTTCTAATAATAAAGCTTTGAAACTGTTACCAATATTTTTTTTTCAGAAATTGCCAGCGAGGCAAGTCCATATTTGTGCTTAAAGATAGATGATTCGTGTAAAACAGGTCAAGGCTCAAACCTCTCAATGCCCGGTTTTGCGTTATTTTTACGCAATCATCCCCCCGTCGACCGTCAATACTTGACCCGTAATATAGCTTGCCGCAGGACTAGCCAGAAACAGAACGCATGCCGAAACATCGTCGGGGGTTCCAAGTCGGTTGGCCGGAATCCGCTTCTTGACTTCCTTGAGAATCGCTTCACCAAGGATCGCTGTCATTTCACTCTCAATGAATCCGGGTGCGACCGCGTTGACTGTCACTTTTCGTTTGGCAATTTCCTTACTGAGGCTGCGGGTGAGGCCGATCAGTCCCGCTTTCGAGGCCGAGTAGTTTGTTTGCCCCGGATTTCCGATCAACCCAGAAACGCTCGCGATATTGATGATTCTGCCGTATCGCGATCGCATCATCCGCTGGCTGGCCGCTCGACAAAACAGAAAGGATCCTCTCAAGTTGGTCGAAATGACATCGTCCCATTGCTCGTCCGACATCACCGGCAGCAGCGTATCGCGCGTGATTCCGGCGTTGTTCACCATGATATCAAACCGCCCCCATTCGTCAGCAACCGTATTAACGATTTTCTCAACGTTCTCTGTAACCGACACGTCGGCGGCCATCGCTTCGCCTTGGCCGCCCGCTTCTTCGATTGCGGCAACGGTGGCTTTCAATTTTTCTTCGTTGCGAGCAACGCAAGCGACACGTGCGCCCGCGGACGCCAGCGCGATCGCCATGGCTCTTCCGAGCCCTTGCGACGCTCCCGTCACGATCGCGGTTTGATCCGAAAGATCAACTTTGAGAGATTCAAGACTCATTTGTATTTCCTGGTTTGAGATCGAAAAAGCGTTGTCTTAATTTTGTGATTCTGTGTATCCGTTAACCAAGGACGCCGTGGCAGACCATTTTTCGATTGATTCGTTTCATCAATCCGCGCAAAACTCGCCCCTCGCCAACTTCGTAAAACTCGTCAAATCCATCGTCAATCATTTTTTGCATCGAGTCGTGCCACAGCACCGGCGAACAAACCTGCTTGACCAAGAGTTCACGAAACTCACTGGGCGTGCGATGAGGACTGGCGTCGACATTGGAGTAGACCGGGATGCGAGAATCCATGATTTCAACAGTGGATAAGGCCTCGGCGAGTTTCGCTACGGCTGATTGCATGATCGGCGTGTGAAACGCACCCGCCACCGACAGTGGAATACACTTCATCGCACCCGCTTTAGTCGCCACTGGAACAACCGCTTCACAGGAAGCTTTATTCCCGGAGACTGCAATGTTGCCGGGACACAACAAGTTGGCAACTTGCAGGATTTCTCCATCCCATCGAGCATCGTCGCAGACTCTTTCGATCACTTCACGATCCAACCCCAACAAACTCACCATTCCACTGGGAGTTTCGTCAGAGGCGGCTTGCATTGCTTCACCACGACGCTGAACCAGCTTCAATCCGTCTTCGAAACTAAGCCCACCCGCAAAGGTAATCGCCGTATATTCGCCAAGACTGAGTCCCGCTGCAGCAACACAATCGTCGATAATTTCTGGCGATTCAGATTTTAGACGTTCCAGTGCAGCCATACTCGTGACAAACAATGCAGGCTGGCTGACCACAGTTGAATTTAGTTTCTCGGCTGGTCCGTTAAAGCAGATTTCGGCCAGATCGTAACCCAGGATCTCGTTCGCCCGATCGAAAATTGCTTTCGCGGCAGGCAAATCAGCGCACAATTGCTGCCCCATACCTACGGATTGCGCGCCTTGCCCCGGAAATAAGAATGCTGTTTTGCTCAAAGCACCGTCTAACGTCGAGAATTTTATACTGTTTTTCAGACGCCAATCGTACGAATCACTTATTTTGGTGTCAACGACCGACGTGTCTTTCCTGCACTTCTGTTGCCGTAATTGCACGGGCTGTATCAGCTGGCGAAGCTATCCGGTTGTCGACAACCAAACTTCGCCCACGAATTGCGAGGGCGTGGCTACCTAGTGAATTCAATGACCTATAGGCCTGCGTGAATGCCGTCCGCTATTCGTCAACATCGGCAAAGAGTTTTCGCTGGTCAAACTGACTCTTGAGGTTTTCTGGAATTCTCATGTTCATGTGAGCAAATCCCTTCGCGGTTGCCACGCGACCGCGAGGTGTCCGAAGTATCAATTCACTTCGCAGCAAAAACGGTTCGACTTCATCCGACAGAGTATCAGTCGATGAATTCATCGTCGCTGCAATCGTCTCGATTCCAGTCGGACCTCCGAGGCAAACCCGAATCAAGGTGTCGAGGTATTTTCGGTCTTGTCGATCCAGACCGAGTTCATCGATTTCAGCCATTTTGAGTGCCGCATTGGCAACCTCAAGTGTGATTTTTCCATCAGCGCGGGATTGTGCATAATCGCGCACCCAGCGGAGGCGGTTATTGGCGACGCGCGGAGTACTGCGGCTGCGGATCGAAATTTCATTGGCTGCGTCGTCGGTTATCTCAACCGCCAATTTGCGTGCGTTGCGATGCACGATTTCTTTCAGTTCTTCCAGCTTGTAAAAATCGAGATGCTCCCGAAGCTGAAATCGGTCGCGCAACGGTCCGGTCAACATTCCCGCTCGAGTTGTTGCCCCAATCATCGTAAATGGACGCAGCTTGAAATTGTGGGTTCTCGCGTTCATCCCTTCCCCCAAAATCAAGTCGATTCGAAAGTCCTCCATCGCAGTGTAAAGGTACTCTTCGACCGCTTTGGGAATACGATGGATCTCATCGATGAAGAGAACCTGATTGGCGCGAAGATTGGTCAGACTCGGCACCAGGTCTTTCGGTGCTTTTAAGGATGGACCCGAGAGAAAGTCCACGGGCACGCCCAGTTCGGCCGGAATACAATGGGCAAAAGTCGTCTTGCCTAAACCGGGCGGTCCATCAAACAGAATATGCCCAAGGACGTCTTTTCGTTGCCGCGACGCATCGATTGCAATTTTCAGGCGTTCAATCACATCGCGTTGACCAACCATTTCGTCCAAACGCGTGGGACGTAATTTGGGATCATCGTCTTCAGGCAGCGGATTGTTTGATAGAATTGTTTCGCGAGCCACATTAATATCCGTATGGGTCATTCCGGTATCAAAACTATACCAAAGGGAACTAAACGAAGACTAGTGCGAGTTGAACAGCCGCTAGTGTGAGTCGCACAGCCGCCTGTGCCTTGCCACGGCGTCTTGTGTTTACGTGTCAATTAGCAAAAAATCTTTCACAGATAAGATCGGTGCGCTGTAGTTCAGTCGATTTTGATAAGCACGCTTAATGGCAAAAACACGCCTAATCACGACCAACCTCTTGAGAATGCTCGACCGCGTCGCGACGCCGGTTTACCTAATTGAAGCGAATCAGCTGATCACGTATGCCAACAAAGTGTGTATGGAATGGTGCGGCATCGAGGCTCAAGACTTGACCGGCGCGATCTGCCGATACACCAGCCAGAAATTGGCCGACCCGGTTGAAAATCGAATCCGTGGATTGGCACCGCCCCCCGACCTTCTGGATTCGAAACAGGCAAACGCAGAAAATCGTGTCTTTTCCGCTTTCGTGGAACTCGAGGACGGATCGAAACAGTTTCGAACGGCCCAAGTGAGCCGACTGTTTGATTCGGAACAAGAACTCACCGCTTTGCTGGTGGTTTGCGAGCAAACAGCCTGTGTCGGGCCTGATAAGCCGCAGGATGTTGAACTGATCGAAAAACCCGATCAGCTTCACGAGTTGCTGGCTCATTTACGTGACAGCGCGAGACAAAAATTCGAACTGGGTTCAATCCTGGGACTGGACTCAACAAATCTGGCCTTGCAAAAAAAAATCGAAATCGCAACCCGCTCGAATGCAGACGTCCTCATTCACGGCCCGTCGGGAAGCGGCCGCGAACATCTTGCCCGTGCCATTGATAACCAGCGGCGACCCAATTCGAACCCGCCAATTCCACTGCATTGCGAACTTGCAGACCAGGAATTGATCCAAAGAAATATCAAAGAACTTGGATTGGCCAAAAGTCGAGAAGTTCGTTCCGCCG
>JAHEJI010000211.1 GCA_024638965.1 Planctomycetaceae bacterium | reverse complement strand
CGAGACTTTTTCGCATCTTCTGCCACATCGCACTGGCGTCGATCAACTGCACTTTGCCCTTGCGGCTGGCGGGCTTGCGGTTGGTCACGATCCAGATGTAGGTGCTGATGCCCGTGTTGTAAAACATGTCGGTCGGCAAACCGATGATGGCTTCCAGTAAATCGTTCTCCAGCACGTAACGGCGAATCTCGCTTTCCCCGCTGCCCGCGTTGCCGGTAAACAGTGGGGAGCCGTTCAGGACAATGCCAACGGTCCACATCGCAGGGACGTAGACTACAAACTTCGCCGGGACGCATTCCTGTAAGTTTCTGAAGTTTCACCATCGACGCGACGGTGGTAGTTAGTTCTTTGATTGTGGCTTGGACGATGAATTCGTCGATTGGCAAAATGTCCTCAGGCTCTTTCGCGTCGCTGCGATCTTTTTGAAGGTTCCCTAGTGCCTTTAGCCGTGAGTGATATTCAACCGGGACAAATTCTTTTTTGACGCTGTATTCGAACATTTTGAGAACGTGCCACAGGTAGTGGTTAATCGTTGTTCTCGTCAGACCGTCGTCAATGAATGTCTGGCGAAACGCTTCGAGTTTTAGCGGTCCAAAATCACGAGCCGGAAGCGAACCATAAATCGAACGGAGCTTTTTGAGAACCCTTTTAGCTACTATCCACTCAGAAGTTGGTATGCCTTTTTTGACGTAATATTTCTTCGCGTGTTTACCGTACTCGATCGCCAAAAACACTATCGTTATTTCGGTGGTGACGGCTGGCGGCACCACAACTCGTCTTTTCGGCTGACCTGCCGGTGTCCACAGTTCGGTAATTAGCCGGTGATAGAGCTCATGGCTTTCTTCAGTGCCATGCTTGCCTAGGTAGTGATCCTTGCCGTGGATCGTGACGAGAGCGTTTCCGCTGCGTTTGTGAAGTCGATACTTGGGTGCGGAAGTAGAGCGAGTGCCTTTTCGTCGAGCCATGATTGCGGTTCCTCATTCCAAGAATTAATTAGGGATTCATCCCTAATTAATTCAGGCTGATTTCGCCGCACGTCTGAACGTCAGACGGTTGCAATCGTTCTATTACTCGGCAGTTACTAAGAATTTCGAAAGTGGACCCGATCGGGATCGAACCGACGACCTCTTGAATGCCATTCAAGCGCTCTCCCAGCTGAGCTACGGGCCCGGGATGGATTGTGAATTTTTCTGAGAAGATTTACCGTATCACTCACCTAACAAAGTGTCAAGATTGCTACAATTTTTGCATGAAAAACTCTCATCAAGACAACTCAAAAACCCAAAAAGTTCACCCATTGCAAGGCAACCCATTCCTGCTTAACTACAAATCGCTCAGTGTTCTCTGCCGACGTGCGATCTCGTTGATACTGTGCTGCTTCGCTTGCGGCTGGTTGGCCAAAGATTCAAGCTGTGACGAAACGACAGAGACGGCCAACGATCAGAATATCGAACTCGCAGTGCTGGGGACGGCCCAAGATGCGGGCTATCCACAAGCGGATTGTCTCAAACCATGTTGCCAGCGTGCTTGGGCCGACCCGGCGATCCGTAGATGGGTCAGCTGTGTGGCTGTCGTCGATCACAAGACGAATGAGAGATTCATCTTCGATTGCACACCCGATTTTCCCATTCAGTGGCAATGGCTGGAAATGAATTTGCCGCCTCGAGCCAAAACAAAAGGCAGAATCGATGGGATTTTTTTGACTCATGCGCATATCGGACACTACACCGGATTGATGCATCTCGGCCGGGAAGCGATGGGTACAAAGGACGTGCCCGTTTACGCGATGCCCCGGATGAAACAATTTCTCACCAAAAATGGGCCCTGGAGCCAACTTGTTTCGCTCAAAAATATCAAACTTCACGAGCTCAACGCCGACGTAACTGTCCGGATTAACGAGAGGCTATCCGTCACGCCGATCCTGGTGCCCCATCGCGACGAATTCTCTGAAACCGTGGCATTCATCATTCGCGGTCCGAACAAAACTGTCTTGTTTTTGCCGGACATCGACAAATGGGCGCGTTGGGATCGCTCGATCGAAAAAATCATCGCTCAAGTTGATGTTGCTTTTCTGGACGGAACCTTCCTATCTAATCGAGAATTGCCGGGACGCGACATGAGCCTGATCCCACATCCATTTATTCAGGAATCAATAAATCAGTTTTCAGGACTCGACGAGACCGAGCGCAAAAAGGTAAGATTTATCCATCTCAATCATACGAACCCTGCCATTCTCGAAAACAGTGCCGCAGAACGCCAGATTCAAAATGCTGGTATGCACGTTGCAAGACAGGGCGAAAAGATTGGCCTTTAAATCAAAATAATAAGATCGCGTGGATTCAAGATGAGTTACGACCCAAATGCGGATAAGTCCCCAGAAACTGACTTTGATCAACCTAAATCAAAAAAGAAATTTTGGCTCTTTGGGGGCGTCGGATGTGTCGTCTTCCTGTTGCTCTGCTGTGGCGGGATTGGAGCAATTGGTTACATGGTGGCCAAACCGCTTCAAGACATTTTCCGAGAGAGCCAGGAGTATGCAAGAACGTCTGAAATTGTCGCGGACGCAGTGGGAGCACCGGTCGCGGTCGCCGAACAACAAGACCCCTTAGTGCCGGCGACGTTTACAGAAGACGGCGTCACGATCCAGGAATGGCGATTCGCCGTTACGGGCAGCAAAACGAACGGCCAGTTGATCGTGAAAATAGCCCAGGAACAACCATTCAAATACGAACGAAAATCTCTAGCGCTCGAGCTTGAAGACGGAACCGTCATCGATCTTAATCCAGAAGAAGAATTAGATATCGACATCGATCTCGGGGACGACCTCGGCGGAGATGGAGAGTAACTTTATTAATGAACCAGTAACAAAACAGGAATAAATTCAATGGCTGCAATTACTCTCAAAGGAAACCCCTGTAATACCTCCGGCGATCTTCCCTCCGCTGGAAGTTCCGCACCCGAGTTCACTTTGATCGCGAATGATCTGAGCGAGAAAAATCTCGCCGATTTTGCAGGTAAGAATATCATTTTGAACATCGTTCCCAGTTTCGACACTCCCGTATGCGCAACGTCGGTGAAATCATTCAACGAAAAAGCGGGTGAATTGGATGCCACGGTGATTGTCAACGTGTCGAAAGATCTGCCTTTTGCACAAAAGCGATTTTGTGAAAGTGCTCAAGTCGAGCATGTCACTAACCTCTCCGCGTTTCGTTGTTCTCAATTCGAAAACGATTATGGAATCGGAATCATCGACGGTCCGCTAAAAGGCCTGCTTGGTCGCGCGGTTGTCGTGATCAATCCCAGCGGCAAAGTTGTCTATACCGAGCTGGTACCTGAGATCGCACAGGAGCCAGATTACGATGCGGCATTGTCGGTAGTGACTCAGACTGCTTAGTCACCGCTGCATTATCATTCAGCCCGGCGAACGCCGGGCTTTTTTTTCGGGCTCTCAGGCCCGGAGAGGGTCTTGTGAACCGCACGAAAAACCCTCCCCGGCCGCTACCGCGTCCGACCCTCCCGCAAGCGAGAGGGTGATGTAACTCTCATCTAATCAACGACTAAAAAAGCCGCACGATCTCGCTTGGGAGAGGTCAGGGGATTGTACGCAGTAAATTCACCAAAACGTTCTTTCTGGAAACCCGATTCTGCCTCCAATACTCCTCAGCGCATTCAAATCCACGATCATCGACCAGAATTTTGTTGCTTGTGGAAGAACATTTCGTAAACTAAAAAACGAGGCTCGAACTCATTGTTAACACCTTTACCCTTGTCGGCAAATCAATCGCATGGAAGTGAATTCTCGTCCCGATAACGGCTCCAGTCAAAGGGTTTTCAGATGGTTTCGATCCGCTGAATCAGACGACAACGCCAGGGAGCAACTGTCGTGAACTCGGAAAATTCTGCTCGAAAGAACGCTGCGGTCGAGCCTTCGGCAAGCGCCCCTGAAAAGCCCTTGACTTCGGCCGACAACACGCTTCCAACTGACGATGGCGACACGCAGGGCCTGGCCGAAAGGCGTCAGAATCACATATTTGATTCCGGGCTGTTGCGGCTGGTCAATGATCTGGTGATGTCGTTGTCTTTAGACGCGAAAGAGGTGTATTTTATCAATCCAGCAGGCGAAAAGATCTGTGGGCGTTCGGGTTCTGAGATTTGCGGCCAAAAGGCCGACTGGTTCGACTTCGTACACCAGGAAGACCAAGCCGATTTGAGAAATGGTCTGAATCACCTGCCCGAAACGCTTGAATTCGAGCAACAGTTTCGAATTCTTCGTCCGGATGGGCAGCTGCGATGGCTTAATGCAACCTTCAACTTGATTCGCGATATTCACGGCAACCCGCAATCAATCGGCAGTATCGCCAGAGACGTATCAAAACGAGTCGAAACTCAATACCAACTCGAAGAGGCAAAAGCCGTCTACCACTCGCTCGTGGAAAGTTTGCCGATTAACGTTTTTCGAAAAGACCGGCAAGGCCGGATCGTGTTTGGCAACAAGAAGTACACCAGCTCGGTTGGCCTGACTCCCGAAGAAGTCATTGGCAAAACGGACGATGATCTGTTCGAAAAGAAATGGGCGGATAAATACAAGAAAGACGACGCCTGGGTTTTGCAAACCGGCCTGCCGTTTCACGACATCGAACATCACCCCAACCAGGATGGGAAGATCTCGTACGTGGAAGTCTTGAAAGCCCCGGTTACCGACATGAACGGGCGGCGAGTCGGAATTCAGGGCATGTATTGGGACGTTACGGCCCGCCGCCAGGCAGAAGTTGCGACCCGTGAAGCAAAGGAACTGGCGGAAGCCGCCAGCCGCGCAAAAACCGAGTTCCTCGCCAATGTGAGCCACGAAATTCGAACTCCCATGAATGCGATCATTGGCATGACGGACTTGTTGTTGCAAACGCCCACCGATCGCGAACAGCGCGAATTCCTGCAAATGATTCAACAGTCGGGCGAGTCGTTGTTGACTTTGATCAACGATATACTCGACTTCTCAAAAATCGAATCTGGCAAACTCGAAATCGAAAGTTCACGTTTTGATGTCCGTGAAAGCCTCGGCGACACGTTGCGTTCGCTTGCGTTCCGGGCGCACAGCAAAAAAATTGAACTAATTGTTTATTTCGATCCGCAGATTCCAGCGTCTCTGATTGGTGACGTCACGCGATTGCGTCAGGTGCTTGTGAATCTTACAAGTAACGCGATCAAATTCACTGCAAAAGGCGAGGTGGTGGTGTCGGTCGATTGTTTGAAGACCGAAAATGGCAAATCGCAAATTAGGTTTAATGTGAGTGACACGGGAATCGGTATTGCCGAGTCCAAACGTGATTCGATCTTTCACGAGTTTGAACAAGCTGACATGTCGATCACTCGAAAATATGGCGGAACCGGATTGGGTCTCGCAATTTCCTCCAAGCTAGTTGAGTTGATGGGTGGGGATCTTCAAGTCACAAGCGTTGAGGGTGAAGGAAGCAGGTTTTTCTTCACGCTTGAATTTGCTGCCGACACGACAGACCCGATCCCGGAGCGATCTCTGGAAGGCTTCTCGGTGCTCGCCGTTGCGGAAAACAAAACACATTTGAAAAACCTCGAGGCGCTGCTCAAATCCTGGAACATGACCACGTTTACGGCACGCTCAATGGAGCAAGCGTTACGAACCTTGAAAGGAATGGCCGTTGCGGAGCAACCCATCGATGTCGTGGTTTCCGACGCGCAGTTCCAGAATGAGGACGCGAGCGTCCTGGCCAAATCCATTCGCGGGACATCGGAATTAAGAGGAACCGGCATTATCCTGCTCGCGTCAAGCCGCGCTACGGAGTTGCTACATGATCGCTCAGAACTGCCCATCGATGACCAATTACTCAAGCCGGTGAAAGAAATCGATCTATTTAATTCACTTCAGATTTCGCTGGAAGCCGTCGATTCGCAAACCACAGCACTCTCGAATCGAACACCTGGCAACGAAAGGGGCAAAGACCTGAATGTGTTGGTCGCCGAAGACAATCTCGTCAATCAAAAACTGGCCGTTGCTCTCCTAAAGAAAGAAGGACACCGGGTGACCGTTGCGGCTGATGGTCGCGAGGCCGTCGAAATGTTTCAACGTGATTCCTTTGACATCGTCTTGATGGATGTACAGATGCCTGATGTCGACGGCTTTGAAGCGACTCGCGAAATTCGCCGACTCGAATCGAAATCACCGAATCGGACCCCCATCGTGGCGCTCACGGCACATGCAGGATCCGCAGATCGCGAAAAATGCCTGGCCTCGGGAATGGACCGATACCTTGCTAAACCGATCCGATCACACGATCTCTTTGTGTTGATCGCCGAACTGACTGGCGGCTCAACGACCACCCATGCAAGCTACGGGAATGACTCGGGCAGCGAAATGGGAAAGGAAGTGGATTGGAATCACGCTTTCGAAACGGTAGGCGGCGACAAACGCCTGTTAAAAGAGCTGATAACGGTGTTTCTCGATGAACAATCAAAAATGTTGGCCGATATCCGCCGCGCCGTTGAATCGAGTCATGCGAAGGAGCTGCGATTATCGGCGCATTCGATTAAAGGCGCCTTAACTCACCTGGGGGCGATGAAGGCTGCGCATATCGCATTTCAATTGGAAACGATGGGGCAAAATAAAGAGCTAAACGAGGCCAGTAGAATGCTCGAAGTTTTCCAGAAGAGCTTAAAACTGTTGACTAGGGAATTGCACCGCTTTAAAACTGAAGCTTAGAGGATTGATTGATTTAAGATTGTCGCGACGCGACGTGATAAAAACGTGCTTGGTCGCGTTTCAAAACAGGAGGTAAGTGGATGCCAACGATTCTTGTTGTTGATGATACGGCCGTCGATCGTAGACTGGCCGGTGGACTGCTGGAAGGCGCGCCCAACGTTGACGTTTGTTATGCTGAAAACGGAATCGAAGCGTTACTCCGGATTGGTTCCGATTTGCCGGACTTGGTTTTGACCGACCTGCAAATGCCCGACCTGGATGGGCTCGAACTGGTCAATTCGATCAACGAGAAGTATCCTGAAGTCCCAGTCGTGTTGATGACGGCTCACGGAAGCGAGGTCATCGCTGCCCAGGCGCTGGCCAATGGTGCAGCCAGCTATGTTCCCAAGACCGACCTCGCCGAACGCCTGGTCGAAACCGTGATGCACATCCTGGCGATTTCCGAAACGGATTCGCAGTATCGCAAACTGATTCAATGCGCCACGAAAACGGATTTCGAGTTCAACCTGGACAATGATCCCCAAATCGTTGATCCGCTCAACGATTTGGTGCAACAAGTTGTCGCCAGTCAATCGATCTTGAATCAATCCGACCGGATCCGGATGGGTGTCGCCGTTGAAAACGCTCTGCTCAACTCGATGTTTCGCGGCAACCTGGAACTCAGCCACGAAGAGTGCCCGGTAGTTAACAATCTTGATGTCGAGGAGCGTCGTACCGATCCACGTTTTAAGGATCGCCGAGTCTACTTCCGGGTTTTGATTACTCCCGAAGCAATCGAGTATACCATTCGTGACGAAGGCCCTGGATTTGACAAGTCGTTGTTGCCCGTTTCCGGAGATCCTGAGAGCTTTCGCGACGGAATCGGTCGTGGATTGGTGTTAATGACCGCGTTCATGGACGAGGTGACCTTCAACGAAAAAGGCAACGAAGTCTTTATGAAAAAGCTGGCCAGCGAAAAGCCCAATAAACCGAGGTAAGCAAAGTCGGAGGTCGGAATTTGCTGGGTGTTGTTCCTGACAAAGTTCTGGAGTTCTGAACAGAAGATTGGTTGCCAGTGACCGGCCATCAAAATTAGGTTATCGGGATGTCCTCACCTAGAGCGCTTTTAATTTAAGTTTGGCGTCTTTTCGTCAGTTTCGCCTGGCAATCAGGCGTCATGACCGCTATACCTCCGTGCGACTCGCACTAGAATCGGTACCTATCAATTCTTGATCTTCTACCATCCGCTCAATTTCCGACCTCCAACCTCGCATTAGGTTTCCGACCCCCGAATTCAGATTTCCGACCTCCGATTTCCGACCTCGAATTCAGATTTCTACAAACGCCCCAGTTCGGACCGATTCGCTTTGCGCATGACACATGCGAATTGCATCGCGAGCCAAATTTCCAGACAAAATGGGGGAAGCTTCGCCCGTCTGGATTGCTTGCACCACTTCTTTTATTTCATTGACAAAGGCGTTTACCGGATCACCATCACCGACGTCAGGGTAAATTACCTGACCATCGGGCGTCAAGATTTTCAGCGGCATCGTTTCGCCACCCTCGGCAAGACCGGCATGCTCAAATTGCATCGTCGCGTTTTCAAGGTGAATCTCGAAGCCGTGTGTGAACGGTCGGCCTTGTTGATTGATGACACCGCTTGTGCAGCCTACCACCAACTCTGGATCGTCAAACCGAAACAGCGAGTGGCAATATTCAACGACCTCGCCTCTGATTCGTCCGCTACTGAAAACGCCGCTCGGCATCCCATAAATCAAACGAATGAAATGAGCATCGTGAACGTGCAAATCGAACAACGGACCGCCGATTTTGTCTGGGTCGTAAAAATCTGGAAGCCACGTCGGATCCGAGATAACACGCTTAAAATTTCCGCCCAGCAATTTCCCAAATGCGTCACCGCTAATTTGCTGGCGCGCGATTGTGTATTCAGGAAAAAATGGCAGGACTTGGCCCACCATTAGCAGGCAATCGTGATCTTCGCATTCGCCGACCGCTTTTTCACATTGTTCGACGGTCAACGCCAACGGTTTCTCGCAAAAAACATGCTTGCCGGCAGAAGCCGCCATTTCGATGGCCAGTCCATGCAGCGCGGGCGGCAAACAGATATCGACAAAATCAATCGAATTGTCCGCCATCAGGTCAGCCATCTCGTCATATGTCGAAATGCCGCTCAAATCGACCTTCTCGCCGGGAGGACCAAAATTACCTTTGATATCTGTCCAGTCTCCTTTTAGACGGTGTTCCTCTTTAGTGCAAATCGCACCGACCTCGACACCCGGTATCTGTTTGTACGCATTCCAATGGATCCATCCCATGAATCCGCATCCTAGAACCCCAACTCGCAACATTTTTTGTTTCTGCCTAGATATTGATGATTACTGACTCGTATAATCTGAGCATATAAATGGAAACTTTTACAGACGTCGACGGTATCGTGATCGACGACTAAATGATAAGAAAGGCAAAGTATGCCCATTGAGATGAAACTCGCTCGGATCATCATTAGCGAGATCAACGAAAATCAGGTTGTCTTTTTAAAGGAGGTGGACGGCGAGCGCCAGTTTCCTATTCTGATTGGAATTTTCGAGGCCACGAGTATCGACCGGCGAGTCAAAGATATTCAGCGTCCCCGCCCGCTGACTCATGACTTGTTGGTGAACGTCGTCGAGACGATGGGCGGCGATCTGGATAGTGTTGTCATCAACGAACTCAAGAACCAGACCTACTTTGCCAAACTTCGCGTGCGATATGAGGGAGAATTAATCGAAATTGATGCGCGTCCTTCAGACGCTATCGCTGTTGCCGTTACTTGCGATCCGAGGTTACCGATTTATGTCGACGAAGAGGTGCTCAATGAAGCCATCGCAAATGAATGATGCGAAAGGATGAATCCACGGTTTTCATGCTCCGAAAATAACCTCTCCTTGGGGAGAGGTCGCCGTAACAGCGGCGGGTGAGGGGACGAACACGTATTCGTTGACAGATTGATGCATGTACCCTCGCCTCGACCGTCAAGGGTCGGAGGAGAAGGCAATGGTGACTAGTGCGTGTCGCACGGAGTATTACGGTCGTGGCGCTCTGATTGCCGGGCGAAACCGACGAAGAGACGCCAAACTTAAACCAAACGCGCTCTAAAACCGATCTCTCTCGCTTGGCTTACACAATATCTCTCAAAGATAACTTCCAGCTCTGAACATCATGTCGCTTGTTACCATCAACGAATCTGAAAACGGCATCGTCAAATTGACGCTCAATGATCCAAATCGCCGTAACGCCATGGGCGAGGAAATGGCCGACTCGTTCAGGTCGGCAATTGGTGAAATCTCCCGAGACCCGAAATTACGCTCCCTGATTATCACAGGAGCCGGGCAAGCGTTTGCGGCTGGAGGCGATCTGCAGATGCTCAAAGCAAAATCGCAACTCGACGTTGCCACGAACCGACAACGAATGTTGGAGTTTTATCATTCGTTTCTTTGCATTCAATCGCTGGCAGTTCCCACGATCGCCGCCGTGAACGGACACGCGATTGGAGCTGGCTTGTGCGTTGCGATGGCTTGTGACTTTCGAGTTATTGCGTCGAGTGCCAAGCTTGGATTTACATTCACAAAATTGGCACTGCATCCCGGAATGGGGGCTTCTCTGTTTGCACCACGCATCGCCGGTATGTCCGTTGCGATCGACTT
>JAHEJI010000210.1 GCA_024638965.1 Planctomycetaceae bacterium | reverse complement strand
CGGAACCAACTTTTTCGAACAGGTAGATTACGAAGCACTGGAAAATACACGCGGCGTTTGGAATCAACAGGTGGTTTCCGAGAATGGGGACGTCTACCGGGGCGAATATCTGGCGTACCGAATGCTGCAGGATTCATCCGATGGCAAAATTGAATCCAAGAATGAGCTTTTGAAACTCAACGATGATCAACTGCTCGAATCCGTTCAGGCGTACATGGCTCCGCGCTACTCCGAAGGCTATATCAAAGGCGTTCACGATCACGACGCGGCCCTGATCCTGCGTCATTTGCTGGAACTCGATGCCGGTTTGGATCTGCTCAAATACTCAACGCAAGCGCGGGCTCTTGCAATCGTTTATTGGTACGCTTTGGGTCAAGTTTCAACCGCCGATTGCGATAAGTGGCAAGCCAAACTGACCAGCATCGGTGCGGCTCGCAAACTGTTTGGAGATATCGAAGACCGCCGAAAATACGTCGATCAATTTGCCGATTCGATTGTGAAAATGGCCAGCGAATCGGGCGCTGGTGAGGTTCAACTCGCCGACGCGGCCGCCGAATATCTTTTTGACCAACTGTCATCATCCGGAAAACTCGTTTGCAGTCAGCGCGCATACACATTGTGCAAAACGTTCTTGAATTTCCTGACAAAAAACAATGCCAAAGACGATTTCGAGAGTTCGACTCGGTCTGATTCATTATCGCCAATTGATCGCTTCCATGTGATTCGAGATTGGCTGAATTCATTTGTCGGTCAACAAAATGGACAGGACGAAGAATTTATCGACGAAGCTACTGCGATGTTGGTGGATGGAACTTTTAATGAGCGACACGTGATCGACGTTGAATCGGTTCGTGAAATCAAAGGCCTGTTGGGCGACCACACCCGCATCAATGCCAAGACTTACCGGCTCGATTACAACGACTTTGCGACTCGGCTTGATCTCTTCGAATCGGAAACCGTCCCGGCATTCAACTCCTACATTCACCTAAAAAAACAGCTGATCGATGATCGACGCGAGTCGTTAAGGCTGGAAGAATTCCGGCCACGTGTTTTGACGTCGTTTGTTCGCAATCAACTCATTAACGACACATACTTACCAATGGTAGGTGCCAACCTTGCCAAGCAAATCGGTGTTGTCGGAGAAGACAAGCGGACGGATTTGATGGGCTTGCTGTTGCTGATTTCGCCACCCGGCTATGGAAAAACGACGTTGATGGAGTACATCGCCAATCGGCTGGGCATCACTTTCATGAAGATCAACGGTCCCGCCATCGGGCATCAAGTCACTTCGCTCGACCCGGCTGAAGCGCCCAACGCAAGTGCTCGCGAAGAAGTTCAAAAGCTCAATCTCGCACTGGAGATGGGCGACAACGTGATGATTTACGTCGACGACATTCAGCATTGCAATCCCGAGTTTTTGCAAAAGTTCATTTCGCTTTGCGATGCAACTCGGCGTATCGAAGGTGTTTTCAATGGCAAGACGCGGACCTACGATCTGCGAGGCCGAAAAGTGGCCGTTGTCATGGCCGGTAATCCGTATACGGAAAGCGGCGAAAAATTCCAAATTCCCGACATGTTGGCCAGCCGAGCCGATACGTACAACCTCGGCGACGTGATTGGTGGTAGTCGCGAATCGTTCGAACTCAGCTACCTTGAAAACTGTCTGACCTCGAACCCCACGCTTGCCAGGCTGAATTCTCGTTCGCGAAACGATATCTATTCGATCATCAAAATGGCGGCCCTAGATCAGTCACAAAGTGAAACGCTCGAGGGGAACTACTCGATCGAAGAGGTTAACGAATTCGTTTCGGTGATGAAAAAGTTACTTGCCGTTCGCGACTTGGTCCTCAACGTCAACATGCGATACATCGAGTCGGCAGCCCAGGCCGACGAATACCGTACTGAGCCAGCATTCAAACTTCAGGGGTCCTACCGTGATATGAACAAGATTGCAGAACAGATCGCCGCCGTGATGAACGATGAGGAGCTCGCGCTGTTGATTCGATCGCACTACGATAATCAAGCGCAGACTTTGACAAGCGGCGCCCAGGCGAACCTGCTGAAGCTCCAGGAAATCATGGGCACACTTGACGGTGACGATCTCGATCGCTGGAATGACATCAAACGAACTTTCAAACGCAATCTTTTGCTGGGCGCTGCTGGCGAAGATAACCAAATCGCACAAGTCATCGCGCAAATGTCATCGTTCAGCGACGGGCTTCACGAAATCCGCTCGACCTTGGCCAAGGGTGTGAAACAGATTGTGGATTCCCAGTCTGAACTCGAGGGCAGCGAAACGTTGCAAACCGTGACCGTTCGAGAAGTGGCCCATGCAACTGCGGAGCTGGCCAAATTCAATAACAGCCTGAATGACATAAAAGCCGTTATCGCAGACGGTTTCGCCCACCAGAGCTCGATGGAGTCCAAAAAGTCTTCCAGACAAAAAATTCAAGTCGTCAACAAGATTCCTGAGGCGTTTCTGGAAGTGATGAGGAACCAGTTCCGCGTTTTGCAGACTTGGATGGAACCTATTTTGGAATTGGCTGAAAAGAACCCGCATGCAACCGGCCTGATCAGCGCCGCCCGTGCCACGCAGGCTAACTACGAAAAGACTATCGATCAGGTGATTGAGAACGTCGAAGTGGAGAGCGAAGGCAAAAAGAAAAAGCCGCGACAGAAGAAGAAAAAGCAATAATCTTCTGAGTCTCCTCAAAAACATCGTTGTTGCAATTGTTGATCTGTGGGATCCACGTCTGATTTTGTCGAACCGTTGCTGAACGAAGGACCTAGCTCGATTGATGGAGATTATTACCGCCGCCGACAATACGACTCGAGAAGACTTATTACTTGCGACAGTTGCATGCTCGAAGATCGATTCTTACTATGACCGTAAACCTCAAAGACCATTTGGCCTTCTCGCCGACAACTCTGACGACAAAAAAAGGCTGTTGGTGCTCAACACCAACAGCCTGTTAGGTTTTTCAGTCAGCTGTGATCACACAGCTGCCATTTCTTCGACTTCCTTGGCAAGTCGCTTTCGAGCAACGTGTAGACGTCGCTTGATCGTTCCAAGCGGAGCTTCAAACTCGTCGCTCATTTCAAGCAAGCTCTGACCATGGACGTAGAACGCAATCAAGGTTGAGCGGTCCATTTCGCCCAGTCGGTCAAGACCAGCTCGAACCTGCTCTTTTCGCTCGCCTGCCAAAGCAGAGTCAAGCGGTGAGCCTTGGCTCGTAACCGTTGCTTCAAGCATTTCCGGTTCAACGGTTACTGACGGCCCTCGTCGAACCGCTCGGTTGATCGCCATTCGAACCGTGATCTGTCGCAACCAGCCGATGAAGCATTCCGGCGTTCGCAGCTGATCGAGCTTTTGCATTGCCTGAACGAAAACGTCCTGCGTCAATTCCTGGGCTTCAGCGAAGTTTCGGAGTCGGCGCATGGCAATTGCTAAAACCGTCGGCTGGAATCGCTCAAACAATTCGCCGAAAGCAGCGCTATCGCCTGCCTGAGCAGCTCGAACGAGATCACCCGTTTCTCGGATTTGTAATAATTGTGTCTGGATTGCGTTCATGATTCTCTTTTTCTTGGATTGTCCTGAGGCGCTTTTTGAGTTCGATGATCGAAATCTTGTTTTCGAAGCTCAATTGCACGACTCAGGTCGACATGTGGTCTTAATGGCGGCAATCAATGCGAATAATGCGCGACAAAAAGCCTGGATTGCTGCCACGGTGACTCGAAAGCCAGATTGAGAGATGTTTCTGTTAACAACGTGCGAGACGTTTCGTTAACTATTTCCCAATCGTGTCTGGCGACGGGTCATGCCTGACACCTGCCAATCCCTGGTGTCCGACGTCGTTGGCAGCAACTTGGCAAATATTTCGCCAGAGCTTGGAGCCAACGACAAAGTCCCATTGGGTTTGGCGGTCAGATTCCAGAGCCAGCTTTGGTTTGCCGCTCTAGAATTCCCAAGCGAAAGATTCGCCTGATAACCCGCACATTGATGGAGGCGCGATAGCTGTACCGATTGATAATTCGGTTCGACCGGAAGTAATGCGCGGACCATCTCAACGCCAGCGTTTGTGAAACGAGCGATAGCGTTTGCAAACGTGCTGATGATTGATGTGTTTCGCATTTCAAAACTCCCAGTGCTTACACGCACAAAAAGAGAACCATAAAAAAAAAGAAAAGCCCTTGGCGTCAAATGCCAAGTCGGCCAATCATATTGAGTCTTCGGCTTGCAGACAACTTTATCCTTGCCGACTATCTCAATTCTATCACAAATATGTGAAAATGACTTGGGAATCCGTACCCACGAGGACTATGACGCCGCAAATAAGAAAAGGTTCGCGTTAAATAAAATTTTTTTCCGACACCAAACCCCCCAAAAAAACTTGGTGAAACGGTCAATTTGATGACAGGTGACAAAACTTCCCAGTTTAAACGACAATGGAATTCATGATACGGAACACCACCTGCATTGTTTTCCTTCATTTCTGGAAACTAGTTGGACTTTGCCACTTTCTCGTTTAACCGCGTGCCCATCGGGCCGCGCGCGGAGTTCCCCACGCATCGAAACGACTTGCCCGCGGGGAGTTGTGACATAGGTTTTGGTTGTGACAAAGGTTTTGCAAAAACATGGCGTTGTCCTGTTAGGCTGAAATTGTGGTCGCGGCGAAGAGTCCCGATAAAAAGTCTGGAAATCCACAAAAGTTGGTTCGATCGAAACTTTCCCGACTTTCTACCTACTCAGGCAAAAAACGCTGCGTTTGAAGACATCTGCGGGCGTTTTTGTTGCAGGCTCTGTTCACTTGAACTTATAATGTGAACCCACTTCGACGGAGGTCTTGTTCTGTTTCACCTCCCAATTTGGCCTACAACATCAACCGCGAGGAAGTTTCGAAAATAGTTGAGCATCGAAAATTCTAAAACAAGCTGCCACCAAATTTTTTTCCTTCGTTATTTGAACAGGTAAAATACTGCTTTCCTTTACTTGTGTTCTCAGTTAACACCCATACTGTGAGCCATGCACAACAAACATCGACAAGCCCGCACTCGGTATTCGCTGACGAACCCCGATTCTGATTCCATCGGTTTCGTTCTGGCCGAGGATTTGCCCCCAGAAATGGTCGAGACGACCGCCCGTTATGAAATTCTCGGGGAGCTAGGCCGGGGCGGTGGTGGAATTGTTTATAAGGCGCGCGACGTTGCTTTGAATCGAATGGTAGCCGTTAAAGTCCTGCGCCATGAATTCATGGATCGCCCGGAAATTGTCAATCGTTTCGAACAAGAAGCTCAGATCATCTGCCACCTGCAACATCCTGGTGTCGCTCCTGTTTTTGAATGCGGTACGTGCGACGACAACCGACCGTTTTACGCGATGAAAATGGTCAACGGTCAGACCATGGGCAAACTGATCGAGCAGAGTCTTATCGACCCGGACAAACGAATGCACGTCGTCCAAGCCTTCGCAAACGTATGTCAAACGATCGCTTTTACTCATTCGCACAACATCGTTCACTTGGATCTGAAACCTGCCAATTTCATGATCGGTATGTTTGGCGAAGTTCACGTCATGGACTGGGGGACCGCCAGGATTTTGGATGCCAATGGTCAGTACGAATCTGTTGGCATGTCGAAAAAGTGCAAAGAAGACGCATCCAGGTTGGTTGGAGGCACTTTAGCATACATGGCGCCCGAACAAGTAATGGGCGGCATACTCGACTGTCGAACTGACGTTTTTGCTTTGGGCGCTTGTTTGTGTCAAATCCTGACAGGCAGCCCGCCCCACGAAGCAGACAACACGACCAAAGTCTACAAATTAGCGGCGGCTTGCGATTTGATACCAGTCCACAGAAAATTGATGCATAGCAACGCCGATCCGACCCTGATTCGCCTGGCGATCAATTGCCTGCAGAACAAACCCGCGGATCGCCTGCGTGATGCAAAAGAAGTTTCACAGGAAATGTCTTCGTACCAGGGAGCTGCTCTGGCTCGTTTTCAAAGTGACATGTCGCGCTTTTTTGAATTGTCGCTCGACTTGTTTTGCATTGCTGGAATGGACGGTTTCTTTCGACGACTCAATTCGAATTTTTCGAGAGTCTTGGGATATAACGACCAGGATTTATTGGCCCGACCGTTTATGGATTTCGTGCACCCTGATGACCATGAAAAGACAGTCGCCGCGATGTCTCAACTGGATGAAGGAAAACCCGTGATCAGGTTTCACAATCGATACTTGACGGCAGCCGGAAACTACCTTGAATTTGAGTGGACCGCGAAATCGATTCCTGATGAAGGCCTGATTTTTGCCGTCGCTCGAGACGTAACCGAATCCTGAACTGGCCGTGCTCTGCCACCGATACAATTGTCAAGCCAACCCAGGAGTCATCAACAACTCACCTTAGTTTTCCCAGCCCGGATTCGTGGCGTTGCCGGTTCACGAACTCAAATGCCGGTCGGTGTTGTTTGAGCAACTTGACCAGTTGCGATGTCGAAATGCCCAACCATTTAGCGGCTTCCCCAACTTCGAAATCGTGGGCCGAGATGCAGTCCAACGCCTCAGATAAGATTCCGGGAAAATCTTCGTGTGAAATACTGACTGACAGCTTTCCGCCGCGCGATCGAGAAATCCAAAGTTCGCTTGGTGAATCCGATTTGATAACGGGAACGCGAAATCCGACTGCCAGGTTAAGTCGGAGACGCTCGATCGCAACTTCTCGATTGGCGTGCTGGCTGCGTCTTTCGCCGGCTTGGCCGATAATTCCTGTTGGCAGGTGTGTGATTACGATCGCTGATTCGACTTTGTTCCGATGCTGCCCACCAGGGCCGCCACGACGCGTCCGTTCGACTTTGCAGTCATTCAGCAGTTTTTCTTCCGAAAATCGCGAAGGATGCATTGACAGGTCCAATCTATGAATTCTTGTCAAGTTTTGAAACAGAATGACGTTTGGCCCGTTTTGGTTTGAAACGCCTTAAGTCTAAAATAAATGTGTCAGCCGGTCTGCACTCACTAGCGATTCTCTGGCTCCTACTTTGACCCGATTTTATGCGCGAACAAAAACTTGGCCCCTATCTGTTGAAAAATGTCGTCGGTCGAGGCGGCATGGGTACGGTGTACCGCGCGGAACATGGCAAAACGGGTGATGTTTGTGCTGTTAAAGCTTTGGCTCCCACGTTCGCCCACGATAGTCACTTTCGTGCCCGGTTTGAGTCTGAGATCAAAGCACTGCTCAAACTCGATCATCCGAATATTGTTCGCTTGATCAGCTACGGACAGGAAGAAGGCAATTTGTTTTTTGCCATGGAACTTGTCGAGGGTAAAAGTCTTTTTCAAATGCAGCGCGACGGCCATCGTTTCGACTGGCGCGAAATCCTCAAGATTGCCAAGGACGTCGCGCAAGGGTTAAGGCACGCTCATGATCGCGGCGTGATCCATCGTGATCTCAAACCGGGAAACTTGTTGCGTTCGGAAACAGGAATTTACAAGATTACGGACTTTGGGATTGCCAAAAGCTTTGGCACTTCACAGAACACCGGCGAAAATGTGTTGGGTACCATGGATTTCATGAGTCCCGAACAAGCCAAAGGACAACCGGTAACCATTCGCAGCGACCTGTACAGCCTGGGAACCGTGTTGTTCACGTTGCTATCGGGAAAACCGCCGTTCAAGGCCAACTCGGTGGAAGAATCACTAAGAAATCTGACGCGGGTTCCACCGCCTCGAGTAAGTTCCGTCGCGCCCGACGTGCCTGACGAGATTGACCAGCTGATTCGACAGTTGATGGACAAGAATCCTGATAACCGTGTACCAACGGCCCAAGCACTGTTGCGCAAAATCGACGAAGTTGAACAGACGCTCAAAAACTACAGCGAAGCCCAAACAGCTCACCACCCAAAAACAACCAACGAAACGTTCGTCATGCACGAGCCAGGTTCGATTCCCACGACCGAAAAACACGGCAAGCAAGAGGGCACCGGCGATTCGCCGAAAACAGTGCGTCATACGACCGTGGATGGCGGTGCGCTCGAAGCTAAATCCGATCCTACCAAACAAGTAGACTACTTTAATACAGTCTCTGATTTACAACGGAAACGAATCGTTGGCCGGGATGATTCAGCCAAACTCAGCCGGGGAACGATTCCTTTGATGATCGGGCTGGCTGCGGTCGTCTTGTTAGCCGGGTTCGGAATCTTTTACGCGCTTCGCACCCAGCCAGCGGACGTGCTATTTGAAACAATCACCGGCAGCGAACGAGCCCCGGATCTGGTTCGGGATGAAATACGGCAGTTTATCAATGCGTACTCAGATGATGAACGAATCGAAGAAGTGAAACAACTCGATCGAATAGCACAAGCCATTGCATTGAAGAAAAAACTGCAGTTTCGCTTGAATAGTGCGAATGCAAAAATTTCGCAAATCGAAAAAATGTTCGTGGAGATCGCCAACATGGCCAGCTCAGATCCGCCAACTGCGTTTTCGCGGATGAACGCGTTTTTGACGATCAATGCTAACGAAACCGATCTCACTGATTCGGATCGTGAATGTATCAAGGCTGCCAAAAACTACCTCATCAAAATCGAAAACGACGCGAAAACAGAAGTCACATTCAGTCGTGGCCAGATCGAACAGGCCCTGGACAGGGCTTCCGCAAGTGACAATGCCGCAGCATTGAAAACATACCAGGCCGTAATTGAGCTTTATCAAAGCGCCGAATGGGCCGAGGATCTTGTGACGGATGCGCGCAAGCGACTGAAGGAACTTTCGAAGAAACATGACTAAGGAAACAAATGACGAGAAGCGTTACCAAAATGAAAGCAGACAAACCAACACGAGATGGGAACGAATTTGACTCAACCTCGAATTCAGAGAAGAAGCTCTCTGCCATAAAGTCATCGACAACCAAAAATGCTAATACAAATCGTTCAGCCGATACATCCCATCATTGCTCACAGTGTGGCAAGGCCTTCCTTCGCTCCGAAACTACTTGTATGCCGTTCTGCAGCAAGCGTTGCCAACAAATTGACCTTGGCAATTGGCTGAACGAGTCTTATGGATTGCCGATCGAAGGCAACGAGAACAGTGAATTCGGAACTGTCGATGATGACGAAGAGTTGACTGAGAGTTAATCATAAATTCGTTCGCACTTTCCTAAATGTGCCAGCAACAGGTTTAACTGCCAATCGTCTATTCCTATAATGGGCGAGATTTCCTTGTGCGAAATTCCGGAAGAATGACGAACAATCTATGACTGAGCAACCAGTACACGTAAATAGAATCTCTTGGCGAGATCTTTTTCCCTGGACGATCATTTTCAGAACGTTGCCAATTGCGATTGGTGTATCGGTGATGGTTTGGGCAACGATGGGCGTTGTCTTGACTCCGATAGGATGGATCATCGGAGAAACAATTTTCATTACCAAAGAGATGCAAGCCGAAGATCTCTTCTTGAAAGATTTCGTGGAGCTCAGGCGCAGCCCTTACAAAGTGGTGTTTCAAGCAACCAGTCCCGACGCTAATTCGCTGGAATTGTTGGCCGCCGGAGTAGGGGGACCGCGAGTAGTTTTCAGTAACATCATCAAACCGTTTGAACATTTGTTCCGATCCGATTGGTCGGCACGTGAATTCCTGTACATGTTCTTTGGGGCAGTTTGGACATTGCTCGTCTGGTCCTTCGCCGGAACAGCGATTACACGCATTTCTATCCTCCGATTAACTCGCGACGAACTTGTTGGAACTTATGACGCATTTGATTTCGCGCGTTCCAAATACAAAGTTTGCACTAGCGCGATCGGGATGCCGCTCGCAGGAGTTGCGGCTTTGTGCATTCCTCTGGCGATGTTCGGTTTGTTACTCGGTTTTGATTTTGGCGTTGTGCTTGCAGGCGTGCTTTGGTTCCTGGTCTTAGCCGCATCGGCCATCATCGCTTTCCTTTTGTTGGGTCTGATGTTTGGCTGGCCACTGATCGTCGCCAGCATTAGCGCCGAAGGCCAAAACGCGTTTGACGCGGTCACCCGCTCTTTCGCCTACACGTTTCAGCGACCACTCAATTACGTTTCGTATATGTTTGTCGCAATTCTGTTTGGCGGTTTTTGCTGGTTAATTGTCAGTACGGTTACCGTCGGCGTCGTCGAATTGAGTTATTGGTCGACTTCTTGGGGCGCAAACCGATTTGGCGTCGAGGGTTACGATGACTCGGTGCGGCGAATTGATGTGGTCAAAGGCATCGTAGATCCGATTTCCCAAACGGATGCTAACTCGGCTGCTCAGGTGCCAATTGGCGATCTGGATAATGGACAGTCGAATAACTCTTCATCGCTGCGCTTAGGCCGTAAGATCATTGGCTTCTGGAACGGAATTGCCCGGACTCTCGCAGCCGCCTTCATTCATGGCCTGTTCTGGTGCATGGCTGGTGCAATTTATT
>JAHEJI010000034.1 GCA_024638965.1 Planctomycetaceae bacterium | reverse complement strand
CATACGGTACGACAGTGGGCTTGAGAGTCTCGAAAAGATCGCTCAGCGGTTGATCGAGTTTTTCGCCGCGTGGGCCCTGCCGTCGGTCGTGGGGCTGTTTTTCTTGGCCCATCCGGTGCTGACCCTGCTCTATCATAAACCGGAGTTTGGGCAGGCCGCGATCGTTCTACAGATCCTGGTCTGGCTACCCTTACAAAATGCTTTGACAACCGTGATCGGACAAACCTTGTGGGCCGCGCATCGCGAAAACACCGCTTTCAAGATTGGAGCGGTTAACCTTGCCTTCGCGATTGTCCTGGGACCGCTGTTGATCAGCCAATTTGGCCTGATCGGTGCGGCTGTCACATCGATTCTGGTTGCTGCGATCAACCTGCTTCAACATTGCTACTACGTTTCCCGGCTCTTCGGTGGACTCCGCATCTTGCAAAGTGGTTGGAAACCCATCCTGCCGACAGTATGTATGGGGTTTTTGCTGTTTTTCTGCCGTGACTCACATCTAATGTTGGCCATTCTCTCAGCATCCGCACTGTACGCTGTCCTGTTATTTGCCGTATTGGTTTGGACGAGTGGTGGAATTAACCAGTTGAGATCAAATTACCAGCGGCTGTGGTTATAGACGATGGAAACGCCCACACTCATAAACGTTGGTGGTACCAGTCGTTCTGGTAGTACTTTAGTGCATCTTATTTTGGGCAACGCGCCGGATGCCATTGCATGTGGGGAGGTTGTTAGTTGGTTTCGTCCTGAGCATACACACCATTTCGAAATCGATTGTCCCTGCGGCCGTCGTCCGTGTCCCGTTTGGAACAAGATTTCCACTGCTTCGGCAAACCAATTTTATTCAACAGCGTTCAGAGAACTTGGTGTCCAATACCTAGTCGATTCCTCCAAGGCGCTGAGTTGGATTCTGGATACACACCGTTGGGCCAGGAACTCCGACTATGCGGTCGTGGACGTGGTTGTTTGGAAAAATCCGCTGGATTTGGCTTACTCTTTTTGGAAACGCGGCCATGATCTCATGTTCTGGCGTTCCCAATTCGTCAAGTATTACGGCCGCGTCCAACAGCTAAGACTTCCCGTCGTCGCCATTAACTATGGCGATCTGATGCAACGGCCACGAGAAACAACAGCGTCGCTTTGTGCCGCCATCGGGATGCCGGATTATGAAGGCAAGGAGCGCTTTTGGGAGGGGGAACACCACCATCTGTTTGGCAGTTTAGGTGTACGCCGACAAGTCGAGGCTGGTCAATCTGTCTTTGTTTCCCAGCAGAACTTCTCAGACAAATTCGCGACGAAAGTTGATGCTCTGAGTGATACAATCAACGCCGACAACGAGGTTCAACAGTTGATTCATTTTCTGAAAAGCGTGGATGTCACCGAATCCAGCGCTTATCGGCGAAGCGAACCTTATCGCCCGCCGCACGTTTACCCGGGATGGTATTTTGCGCAACGAATAAAAAGAGTCTATCGCCGTTACTACCCTGCGACGCTGATTCATGCAGGGCGCGCGGACGACATTGAGACGGTTCCAATCAGGCCTGCGATCAAGGCATAGCAACCATCGACAGCAAAGCAAATCGAACTTGAATCCGGCAGAAAACAAACGAGTTTCCGAAACAACGCAATTGTGCGCTGGCGTGCCGGCGGGCGCGTCTACCGCCCATCGGTTGCGAGTGGCTTTCGTGTCGTACGATTTTGGCGAATACTGTATCAAACATGCTAACGGATTGTTGGGCACCGGGAACGTGATGTTGATCATACCCCGAGAATTAGCCGATCCGCATTTGTCCATCCTGGATCCTCAAGTCGACTTTCGGCCATTTGATAAACCACGTTTGCGTCAACCTCTGCGACAACTGGCTTGTATTCGCTGGATATTTCGCCAGATCCGTGAGTTCCAGCCCGACGTGATTCACTTCCAAAGAGGGCACCTGTGGTTCAATTTGGCGATGCCATTTTTGAAGCGTTATTCTCTGGTCGTAACTATTCACGACCCGCGTCATCACGCCGGTGACCGCGGATCCCAAAAAACGCCACAGTTTGTGATGGACTTTGGCTATCGCCAAGCCGACCACGTCATTGTGCACGGATCGCAATTAAAGGAGGTCGTGGCAACTGAAATTGGCATTCCCTACAACAAGATCCACGTGATTCCGCACATCGCGATTGGGGAGCGTAATACGAACGAAGTTTCGGAAACCGATGGGCAATTGATTTTGTTCTTCGGACGCATTTGGGAATACAAGGGCCTGGATTACCTGATTCGATCCCAACCGATCATTAGTCAGCAGTTTCCCGACGCTAAGATAATGATTTGCGGCGAGGGCGAGAATTTTCAGCGCTATCGACAGTTGATGAGTGATCCAGACAAATTCATTGTGCACAATCGTTGGATTACCGACGACGAGCAATCTGAATTCTTTCAGCGAGCGAGCATTGTTGTCTTACCCTATATCGAGACCACGCAAAGCGGTGTTGTGCCGGTCGCGTACGCCCATGCCAAGCCGGTGATAGCGACGCGAACGGGAGGTCTGCCCGACATTATCGAAGACGGGCAAACCGGAATTCTCGTCGACCCCAAGAATGAAGTGCAGTTAGCTGACGCGATTGTGCAGTTGCTGCGAGACAAACACTTGCGTGAGTCGTTGGGCCAGGCGGGAAAACGCAAATTAGAAACGGATCTATCCCAGGCGGCAGTGACTAAGCAAACAGCTGATGTTTATCGTGCGGCAATTGCAGACCGTAAATCGTCCAAAAAGCGACGCCAACGAAGGATCAAGAAATCAGATTCCGTTTCGACCGCTCGACCATGAAACAAATGAAGCCTTACCGCTTTCCATCGCGAGCTGACAGGAGCTCCGAATGAGCAGGCACGTCAAAGCAGCGAACCATTTGCATCAATACCTGATGGGTGCACATTGGAACGGCGACGCACTGATCGGACCTGATCCCGGGATCCGCATCAACTATCGCATTGGAAGGTTTGTTAAAAGCTATCTGCGAGCGTTTGCCTGGAACGACGGGCTTTACTACGTTCAAGGTCAAGGCTATTGGATATTGGCTAATTGGTTGATGCACACCCAATCAGGCGATCCGGTAAATCGCGAGGTTGCCTTGGCTTGCTCGCGATACATGTTGCAACAGCAGGGAAACGATGGCGAATGGGAATATCCTAACCCGGAATGGCGCGGCCGAATTGCGACGGCCGAAGGCACTTGGGCGGCAATTGCTCTCATCGAAAGCTATCGTCACACACGAGACCCGATTTTTCTGGACGGCGTTCAACGCTGGCACCAATTCCTGATGGATCGAATTGGTTTTCAAGACACGAGCTTGGAGGGTGACCAGTCGCAGCTGGCCGTTAACTATTTTGCCGACCGAACGGGGACCCCGGTGCCCAACAACACGGCGTTCGTCGTGCGATTTCTTGCGGAGTTGTATTCGGTGACAGGCGATGAGTCCGTTCTGGAAAAGAACGATGCGTTGCTTTCGTTTTTGAGCGAAGTCCAGAAGGACAACGGTGAGCTTCCTTATACGGTGGCTGCACGGAACGGAAAACCTGGCAAAGACCACTTCCAGTGTTATCAATACAACGCTTTTCAATGCCTTGATCTTCAACGGTTCTACCATTTGACTCGGGATCCGCAGGCGCTGGCACTTGGGAAAAAGTTGTTGGAGTTTTTGGCCACCGGGTTGGCTGGCGATGGCCATGCTTTGTACGAATGTGGCAGTCGCTACCGTGCCGTGACCTACCATGCGGCTGTGTTGGGTGCGGCTTTTGCTGGAGCGAGGCAGATTGGAATTCCCGGGTACGATAACCTATCGAGCCGTGCGTTTCAGTATACGCTGAAGTTGCAGAGATCCGATGGAGGATTTCCGTATTCTCGACGCGATTACTTTGTGCTTCATGATCGGCGTTCGTATCCGCGCTATCTTTCCATGATTCTTTATCACTTGTTATCCAGCGGCGTGGATTCAGACAAACTCTCGGATTTTGCCCAATCCACGATTCAACCAACGGAGACTCCATGCGAATCTCGGTAATTGCATCGTTAAAACAGGGTCTGGAACACTTCATCAGCCGCGAACTAAACGTCTTGTCCAATGCAGGATGTGACATCAGCTTGTTCCCCACAAAATATCAATCAGGAGGATTGTACGAACCTCGTAAGGAATGGAGATTCCATCCGTGGAACCAGCTTGCCGTGCTTGCGATGCAACCATGGTTTTTGCTCTGCCATCCGTTGTTATATCTGAGGTTGTTGCGCGAGGCGATTCGCGTAGGAGGATTTGTTGATTTTGCCTTGGCCTGGAATTTCTCCCGCTATATGAGCGATACAGATGTGATCTACGCGACTTTCGGCGATCACAAGCTATTCGTCGGATATTTCTGCAAGCAAATAATTAACAAACCACTTGCCGTCACGATTCACGCTTACGAGCTATATAACAATCCTAACCCGGTATTTTTCCCGATTGCGCTGGCCGCCTGTGATCAAGTCCTGACGGTAACCGAATTCAATAAAGAACTTCTGGAAGACAAATTCGGGATTTCGACCACCAAGATCGAGGTCGTCAGAATCAGTGTTAACGTTGAGGACTACACTCCGGAAGAGAAATTCGTCGTGCTGATCGTTGGTTACTTTGCCGAGCGCAAAGGGCACGAAGTACTGTTTCGTGCAATCAAGCAATTAGATGAACCCGATGTTGAAATATGGGTCGTCGGTGATGGTGGGCCTGAAGAGGGAACTGTCGACGTTCAGCGTGTCGCAGAAGAAATCGGCATTGCGTCCAAGGTCGCTTTTTTCGGAAAACTGAGCGGCAATGCATTGAAGGCAGTCTACCGCAATTGTGACGTGTTCTGTTTGCCGTGCCGAACCGATCGAACAGGAGTTGCCGAGGGATTCCCGACGGTCATCGCCGAGGCAATGGCTTTTGGCAAGCCGGTGATATCAACTCGCCACGTCGAAATTCCACGTGTTATCCGGGAAATCGTGGTGGATGAGAATGACGTCGACGGGCTTACGGATGCACTTCGGCAGGTCCACCAGTCGCGCGAGCTTCGCCAACGCCTCGGTACGGAAAATCGTAAAACGGCTGAGCAAATGTTTTCGACAAGAAATGCAATGCGCACCGCTGAGATTCTATCGCGGCTATCGCAAAAGACGGATTATGCCGTCATCGGCGGGGGCGCAACAGAATTGTCGCCCAAAGAGAATTAAAAATGTGTGGCATCGTAGGAATTATTGACCCCGCAGTAAACGCTTTCGAAACGCGAAACGTTTTGCAGCAAATGACGGATTCGATTACGCATCGCGGACCCGATGATGAAGGCTTTTTCGTCAACGACGAAGTCGGTTTGGGCATGCGCAGGCTCAGTATCATCGACCCTGAGGGTGGCCAGCAACCAATCAGCAACGAAGACAACAGCGTGCACGTTGTTTCAAACGGAGAAATCTATAACTACCGGGAATTGGCCCACCAGCTTCGCACTCAAGGTCACGACATTGCTACCGATTCCGACACGGAGGTCATCGTCCACCTTTACGAAGAATATGGACGCGACTGTGTTCAGCATTTGCGGGGCATGTTCGCATTTGCAATTTGGGATTCGAGAAAACAAGAGCTGTTCGTCGCCCGTGACCGCCTGGGCATCAAGCCCTTGTACTACTGGCAGTCCGGCGATCGGCTGGTGTTTGCGTCGGAGATCAAAGCACTCTTGCAACATCCGTGCATTAACGCGGCTCCGAATCTTAACGGGATCAGTGCCTATCTGTCGGTCAAGTATGTTCCGTCACCGCAAACCATGTTCGCGGGAATCAAATCGCTTCCGCCAGGACATGGTTTGACCGTCGATCGAAATGGAGTCCAGATCAAGCAGTATTGGGATTTGTCGTTCCAAATCGAACGAGGTGGCAGCAAGACAGAAGACGATTATGTGGCCGAACTTGATGACTTGTTGCATCAAACCGTCAAACTAAGATTGCGTAGCGACGTGCCTTTTGGGGCCTTTCTTTCCGGGGGTGTTGACTCCAGCGTAATCGTGGCGTTGATGAGTCGACTGCTGGATGAACCCGTGAAGACATTTTCGGTTGGATTCGAACATTCCCGGGGCAAGCAGGATGAACTTCCCTACGCGCGAAAAGTTGCCAACCAATTCGGCACCGATCATCATGAAGTCGTGATGCGGCCCGATTATTTCACGGAGTTGGCCCAGAAAGTAACCTGGCACCTGGATCAGCCGATTGCCGATCAAGCGACGTTGGCCACGTTTGCCGTGTCGGAACTCGCGTCGCGGCATGTCAAAATGGTGCTCTCTGGTGAAGGCGGCGACGAACTCTTCGCCGGGTATGCCCGCTACCTCGGCGAGCGTTACTCGCCTCTGTTTCGTTTCATGCCAAGGCCCATCAAATCATTGGCGCTCGCCGCCGGTGCCCAGCTGCCAAGAATGCGTCGCCAGAAAATTGCATTGTTTGCACTTTGTCAAAAAGACGAGGTTGCTCGATTTACGAACTGGTTCCCACTGTTTAACAGTGACATGCAATCGGAACTTGTCGCCGGTTTAGACAGCGGGGTCAACGGTTCAGACGCAAGTCGCGCGTTTGGTTCTTGCCTGGCGAAAACGGACGCCGATACTCCACTTAATCGCATGTTGTATGTCGACACGAAATTGTGGCTTCCTGATTTTCTGTTATTACGCGGCGACAAGATGAGCATGGCCAACTCGCTGGAAGCCCGAACACCTTTCCTCGATCACAAGCTTGTTGAATTCGCCGCTTCGTTGCCGCCAAAAATGAAACTTAATGGCATGGTGCGAAAATATTTGCTCAAGAAAGTCGCGCGCAAATTGTTGCCGACCGAGATTGTTGATCGAAAGAAAGAAGGTTTCCCGATTCCGATTTCGTCCTGGTTCCGAAATGAAATGAATCCGTTTGTGCGCGACATGTTGTCCGAAGAAACGATTCAGCGACGAGGATTGTTCAACGCAAAATATGTGACCCAGTTGATCGAGGAACATGAATCCCGGCTGGCAGATCATGGCATGTTGATTTGGGGTCTGATCAGCCTGGAACTCTGGTATCAAATTTACATCGATTCACCACCGCGGAATAAATTCTGCGCACCCACAACAGTCTTTGCTTCACAACACAAATAGACATGAGTGATTTGACATGAAAATCAGCGTTTTTGGACTTGGTTATGTTGGCACCGTCTCCGCAGCTTGTCTCGCACGAGATGGGCATGAAGTCATCGGAGTCGATGTCAACCAGGAAAAAGTAAATTCGATTACCGCAGGCCGCGCGACAGTCGGTGAGCCGGGGCTTGCCGAACTTGTCGGTGAAGTGTGTCGTAGCGGGCAATTGCGGGCAGTTGTCGATTGCGCTGTTGCCGTTCAGCAGAGCGACGTAAGCCTGATTTGTGTCGGCACACCAAGCAACGGCAACGGAAGTTTGAAATTGACTTACGTTGAAAACGTCTGCCGAGAAATCGGGGAAGCAATTGCCAACAAGGATTCTTACCACGTTGTGGTCGTCCGCAGCACGGTAATTCCAAATACAGTTCACAGCCGCGTCATTCCCGTGCTGGAGCAGGCGTCAGGAAAACGCGCGGGCAGAGATTTTGGAGTTTGTATGAATCCGGAGTTTCTGCGTGAAGGTAGCGCGATTGCCGACTACGATCAACCCAGTTTGATCGTGATTGGTGAGCTCGATTCCCGTAGCGGTGATTGTATTGAGGCGATGTACGAAAAAGTTGATGCGCTGTCGATTCGCACATCGCTGCAGACCTCGGAGATGGTCAAGTACGCCAATAACGCCTTTCACGCCCTGAAAATTGTCTTTGCTAACGAAATTGGAAACATCTGCAAAGTGCACAATGTGGACGGACAGGAAGTCATGGAGATATTCTGCCAGGATAAAAGGTTGAATATTTCTGACGCCTACCTCAAACCCGGTTTTGCTTTTGGTGGTTCGTGCCTTCCAAAGGACCTTCGAGCATTGATGTATGACGCCAAGATCAACGACGTTGAATGTCCCGTGTTGGGCGAAGTTCTCAATAGCAATCAACGACAAATTCAAGCTGGAATCGAAATGATCGAAAAAACAGGTTGCAAGAACATCGGCGTTCTCGGATTGAGTTTCAAGGCTCAAACGGATGACGTTCGGGAGAGCCCTGTCGTGCCGATCATTGAGACTCTGCTTGGCCGCGGTTTTTCCGTTTCTGTGTTTGACGAAAACGTCGTCCCCGATCAACTCATTGGTTCCAATCGAGCGTTTCTCGATCGCGAGCTTCCCCATATCGCTTCCTTGATGCGGAATACGATCGGCGAAGTGATTGAAGACTCAGAGGTGCTGGTCGTGACCAACGGGAGTTCGGCATTTCATGAGATTTCGAGCGTGGCTCGCAACGATCAGATCATCATCGATTTTGTCGGTAACAACAAAGAATCCAGCCAACAACGCAATGGAAACTACCGCGGCATCTGTTGGTAAGTCGATGGTTCATAACTTAATCCCAGTCTTGCTCTTTACTCTTACTCTTATTCTTACTCGTAGTCGTAGTCGTAGTCGTAGTTTTAGTTTTAGTCGTTTAACCTACCAGGGCCTAAGACAACGATTACGAGTAAGACTAGGATGAAGAAGGCATAATTCGCAGCACCAACTCAAATTCAAATCTAATGAATCCCAGAAAAAAAAATAAATGTCGAGTATTGATGCTACTGGAGAATAATCCCTATCCGGGTGATCTCCGCGTGCGACGCGAAGCCAATTCACTGGTAAATGCAGGATTTCAGGTGACAGTGATCTCGCCAGGCAAGAGATCTTTGCCTCGATGCGAAAATGTCGATGGAGTCCATGTCTACCGTTTTTTGGCGCCCGCCTCTGGCGACAGCCTGATGGGATACCTGTGGGAATACGGTTGGTCGATATTCTCCAGCTTTTATTTGACGATCTGGGTCTTTTTCCGTCGAGGCTTTGACGTCATTCACGCCCACAATCCACCGGATCTGTTCGTTTTGATCGCCCTTTGTTTCCGAGTCTTTGGGAAGAAATTCGTGTTTGATCATCACGATCTATCACCCGAGATGTACAACTCCCGTTTCCGCAACGGCGGCAAACCCATCGTGTACAAGGCCTTAGTCTTTTTCGAAAAACTCTCCTGCCGTTTCGCGGACCAAATCATCGCGACGAACGAATCGTATAAGAAAATTGAAATCGAACGTTCCAACATTCCCGCAGAAAAAGTCACGATCGTCCGAAATGGTCCGGATTTGAATCGCGTCAAACTGGTCGCCCCGGACCCTGAACTCCGCGCGAAGGCAAAAACGATTGTCGGATTCTGTGGACTAATGGGGCAGCAGGACGGCGTCGACTATTTTCTCAGGGCACTGGACTGCCTTGTCGATCAACTTGAGCGAACCGAGGTGTTCGCCGTGATCATCGGCAAAGGCGACGCGGTACCCAGCCTGAAAAAATTGACGACAAAACTCGGGCTCGACGACCACGTCTGGTTTACCGGTCGCATTCCTGATGAAGACATGTTGCGATATCTATCAACGGCTGACATCTGCGTCGACCCCGATCCATACGATCCGTTCAATGATCGGTCGACCATGATCAAAATGATGGATTACATGGCACTGGCAAAACCGATTGTGGCGTTTGATTTAACGGAACACCGAGCTTCGGCAGAAGATGCTGCTCTGTATGCCAAACACAACGATGAACAGGACTTTGCCCACCACATAGCCAACCTAATCGATAACCCCGAACTGCGCGAGAAGATGGGAGCTTATGGACGCCAGAGAATGGAAGAACAATTAGCTTGGCACCATCAAGAAGAAAATCTGTTGCAGGTTTACGCAAATCTCGGATTCGATTCGGAACGCAAATCCAAGCCAATCGCAACGGAGGTTCCACCAGAACCGGTAACCGCAAATCAATAAAAGTTATCATTGATATACATCATTTTTTTAGCAGGGAGGCAAAACGACAACAAGTTTCGCAACATACTGACCCGCAATTATGATCGCAACTACAACATCACAAACTAAACAGCGCGCAAAAGGCCATCAGGCGAACGTGCCAGGGAACACTTTGCCGACTGCTGTACTGGTCGGATTTGACAGCATGCAGGGATTGCCAGCCGCCCGAACTCTCGCGGCTCACGGCATCCCCGTGATTGGAATTGCTGCGGACCCGAAACACCCTCAAAGCAAAACAAATGTCTGCAAAGAGATCATTTACGCACCAACTGCAACAGAAGAACTGATACCTCGTCTGGTTGAGCTCGGTGCTCGTCTGCAAGAAAAAGCCGTTTTATTCCCATGCGAGGACACCAATGTACTGTTGGTGTCTCGCCATCGAAAACAGCTCGAGGCGTATTACCATATTGTTTTGCCCGAGCCGGACATCGTTGAGATGTTGATGGACAAAATCAGCTTTTATTCGTACGCGCAGGAAAACGATCTGCCGATTCCCAAAACGTTTTTCATTGAAAACAAACAGGATCTTAAACGGGCGGCCGATGAGCTGACCTATCCTTGTGTTCTTAAGCCGCGCGATAGTGCCGCAACGAAATGGGAAGACGAAACGATTTTCAAGGCTTTCAAAACCTACGATGCCGATACGTTGATTGCAACCCATGACTACTATCAGCGTTGGACCGATTGCTTTGTGGTTCAAGAGTGGATTGAGGGCAGCGATTCAGATCTCTACTCGTGCAACTGTTATTTCGATGCCAATTCAAAACCGTTAGCGACGTTCGTTGCCCGCAAAATTCGTCAATGGCCGCCGGAAACAGGTGTCAGTTGCCTGGGCGAAGAAGTTCGCGATGACACGGTGCTGGAACAAACACTACGATTATTCGGAAATGTGAATTATCGCGGACTCGGCTACATGGAAATGAAGCGTGATCGACGGACTGGTGAATACTTCATCGTCGAACCCAACATTGGGCGTCCGACGGGTCGTTCCTCGATCGCCGAAGCGGGCGGTGTCGCGTTGCTGTACACCGCATATTGTGATGCACTGGGCCTGCCGTTGCCCGAAAATCGTCAGCAAACCTATCAAGGTGTGAAATGGATTCACTTGCGAAAGGACGTCCAATCTGCGTTTCAATATTGGCGTCGGGGCGAACTGACTTTGCTGGACTGGTGGCGGTCATTGCGCGGCCGGAAGGCTTACGCCGTCGCTTCGTGGCGAGATCCGTGGCCATTCATATACGATTGGATGGCGGCATTTTTGTCATTCCTGTCGCCCAGGAATCGAAAAAAACGGGGCGTCAAGAGTCTCCAAACGAAACACAAATCACGCAGCTGAACGTTGATCAGTCCGTTATTTAACTTCGCGGGTAGTTCGGCCCATCGCTGGTGGATCGAGTCCGCGTTGGCGTGCCGCGCATTGTTATTCCTTGGAAATAAACACATTTGCCCATGCTGCGGATGGAAGCTTCGTGCGTTTACGCACGGAGGCACATCACTCAAAATCCGCCCGTATGGATATTGCCCGCGGTGCAATTCAAAAGCTCGGCACCGGAGAGATTGGCTGTTTTTGAAGGAGAATACCAATCTGTTTTCTGATCCGATTCGCCTGTTACACGTCTCCCCGAAATATGCACTCTCACGACGCCTGGTAAAAATGCCCGCGATCGAGTTTGTTGGCGTCGATCTTGATGGACGGCCACATGTTTCCCACACCGTAGACATCACGGAGATCCCCTTTGAGTCGAATTCCTATGACGCAATCATCTGTATTCACGTGCTGGAACATGTGGAGAACGACAGAAAGGCGATGGACGAACTCTATCGCGTGCTGAAGCCAGGTGGCTGGGCAGTGATTACCGTGCCAATTGATTTCAACCGGGAAACCTACGAAGACCCGTCCATCATAGCTCCCGAGGAACGCAAAAAGCATTTTGGTGAAGAGCAACACGTTCGATTTTACGGTCTTGATTTCGCGGAACGCCTGAGGGCGTGTGGATTTGAAGTTCAATTGGATCGCGGGGAGGACGTGCCTCTCGAAACGAAGGAACAGTATGGCTTGTTGGACGATGAACATGTCTTTTATTGCACAAAAGCCTGAACAAACAAAACTTGAGCAAAAAGGCAACACCAGGGAGAGCACGCGGAGTTTCCATTCGACGGTTGCCCTGATTGGTCCCGATGGCTCTGGAAAAACCGCGGTGGCAAAAGCTCTGCTGGAACGTTGTCCACTGCCGCTCAAGTATCTGTACATGGGAACGAGCATCGAATCGAGCAACGTGGCGCTGCCAACGTCGCGATTAGTTCACAAATGGAAAGTCTATCAGCACAAAAAATCTTTACAGCGATCCGGCAAAACCGTTCCAGAAAAAATTACCTTACATGGTCCAGAGCACCGTGTGGAAACGCGTGGAAAACTTGGCGCCTTTGGACGACTGCTTCGCCGCGTTTCCGAAGAGTTATATCGACAACTGCATTCCTGGATTTATCAGTTGCGCGGAAATGTTGTGTTGTACGATCGACATTTCCTGTTCGACGCATGTCCGCCGCCCAGCGACACCGGCAAGCATCGCTTTACGGATCAAGTTCATAACTGGTTTCTGCGTAGTCTTTACCCGCGCCCCGGCTTGGGGATCTTGCTTGACGCGCCCGCCGAGGTACTTTATGCCCGCAAACCGGAAATATCGGTCGAGGATCTGGAGCGCGACAGACTGAACCTCATTCAGAAGAGCTGTTACGCAAAAGAGTTTGTAACCGTCGACGTCACGAAGCCCTTAGATGAAGTCATCGACATCGTAAACAACCTGATTTTGGAGCACTGCTCGAAGCAGCATCGTGATTAATTTATCCCAACGATCGAGACGAGGCCATTTCGGCAAAAACTTACCAAGCTGTGGCCCCCTCGATGTTCAACTTGTTACGAACGGCGTGACGGCTTAAAAAATGTCGAAACGAACCATTTATGCCATCGAATCGCACGAACAAGCATTGGGGATTTGGCGCCGCAACAATATTCGCAATGCAAATGTCCTGCACGTCGATTTTCATTGTGACCTGCGCGGACTTCTGATCAACCGAAAGTCACAACGTGCTTTCAAAATTTGGACACGTTTTCCTGAAGTCGACGAAGGCAATTTTTTGAAACATGCCGTTCTGGAAGGCATCATTCGCGGAATTCGTTGGGTGCACGATGATCCGGGCGGCCGCAAAGATGACATCAAATCGGTCAAATACGAATCGGATGTGTCTGCATTTATTCATCGAGCTGTCTTGGCATTGCAACGAGATCAGGGAATTCCGATTCAGTATGAAGTCTTGAAGACTGCAGATTGGTCGGGCATCAAGCCGGGAGAAATCCTCGATCTCGACTGGGATTTTTTTGCCGCTAATGAATATTCGATCGATTCGATCCAAGCACGAATTGATGACTTTCTGTCGCAAGACTTGGTTCATATACCGGAGCAAACCATCGTTTGTTACTCACCCGAATACTCACACCCAACTCGGCCGCAATTCAAGGAATTCGTGAATGTATTAGCGGAAAGATTCGGTGCGAAGATTATAGAAGTACCCAGGCCGGCCAAGGTAAAACCGCAATCTTACGTCAAAACGATGCTTAAACCAATCTACCAACCTGTACGTCAATTCCATTACTTTGTCTTTCGTGCGCTACGCGAGCGAGGCATCTATTAATGTCTGATTCTATGAAAATCCTGATAGCTAGTTCGATCTGTCCAAACGCACTTGAACAATTGCAAAATCGTCATGATGTCGCGTGCGCGGTCAATGGATCAGAGGACCAACTGTGTGCAGCGGTGACGGATCGCGATGTCATTGTGTTTCGAAGTGGAGTGCAGATTAGCGAACAAGTCATGTCGCGCGCTCCAAATCTAAAATTGCTCATCCGTGCCGGTTCGGGTCTCGATAATCTTGATGTCGAGTATTCCCAGCAACGTGGGATCCAGCTGGTTCGAATTCCTGAACCGGGCGCACAGGCGGTTGCCGAACTCGCATTTGGAATGATGATCAACCTGGCGCGACAAATTCGCTTTAACGACGGTGAACTGCGTAAAGGCCATTGGACGAAACACAAGACGACGGGGTACGTGCTGCGGGACAAAACACTCGGGATCGTTGGCGCAGGAAACATCGGCTCTCGAGTCGGCGAAATGGGAATCGCCTGGGGAATGCAGGCGATTGGATGTATTGAACCTCCATCAGCACAGGAAATTGAAAAGCTGAACCGGAAAGGAATTCGCGTTGCCCCACTCGAAGAGGTCGTTAGACAGGCAGACTTTTTGTCAATTCACGTGCCCAAGTCGGAGTCGACGCTGAACTTGATTGACGCTGAAGTCTTGTCCTGGATGAAGCCTAATTCGTTCTTGATCAACCTCGCCCGAGGTGGCATCGTCAATGAATCGGCATTGCTTGACGCTTTGAAAAATGGCCATGGTCCTGCCGGCGCAGGGCTGGATGTTCATCAAGACGAAGGCGAAGGAAAAATATCCCCGCTCGCGTCGTTGCCTAACGTCGTTTTGACGCCCCATATCGGCGCAACGACGGTTGACACGATGCGAGAAATTGGTGTCCGAGTTATTGAGGCGGTTGAAACGTTTGAATCGCATCAAAATGAACCTCTTAACACAGCAACTAGACCCGCCACGAGAAAAATCTCATGATTAGAAAAACAACGCAGCTAAGGCGCCTCCTCGAGTCGCCAAAACTTGAGTTCTTGATGGAAGCACACAACGGCTTGTCCGCCAAAATTGTCGAAGAAGCCGGATTTTCCGGTATCTGGGGCAGTGGGCTCGCCATTTCCGCCGCATTTGGCGTGCGCGATAACAATGAAGCGAGTTGGACCCAAGTCCTGGAAACCGTGGAGTTCATGAGTGACGCGACGACGATCCCAATCTTGCTCGATGCCGACACGGGGTTCGGAAACTTCAACAACGTGCGACGTCTCGTTCGCAAGCTGGAACAGATCAATGTGGGCGGAATGTGCATCGAAGACAAGCTATTTCCAAAAACTAATTCTTTTATTAAAGGCGAGCAACAACCGCTGGCTGACCCAATTGAGTTTGGTGGAAAAGTCAAAGCAGCCAAAGATTCGCAGCAGGATCCCGATTTTTGTGTCGTCGCGCGGGTGGAGGCCTTTATTGCAGGATGGGGGTTGGACGAAGCATTGAAACGGGCGTCCATTTATCACGATGCCGGTGCGGACGCCATCTTGATCCACAGCAAAATCTCAACGGCCGAACAGGTGCTCGATTTCAAGAAGGAATGGCAAGATAGATGTCCAGTCGTCATTGTTCCGACGATGTATCACAACACACCGACGTCGGTGTTTCGTGATGCCGGTTTCAGTATCTCAATTTGGGCCAATCAACTGTTGCGAACGGCGATCATCTCGATGCAGCAAGCGGCCGGGAAAATCTTTGCGGATGAATCGGTCGCAGAAATTGAAAAACAGATTGTTCCCGTCAAAGAAGTGTTCCGTCTTCAGAACGCGTCCGAACTTCAACAAGCCGAGAAAAAGTACTTACCGCCTACCAAAGAACAACCGCTTGTCGATCCTGTTCGGTAGGAATCCCATTTAGCAAATTTGCATGATCAGTCTGACTAAAAAACGACCGCAAACTGATTCCGATAATAGTTCGTACATGTTTGATGTCTCGGACGGCGGGAAGGATTCAAATTGGGATTCGTTTCTTTCCGGACTCAGTTCTAACCGTCATTTGCAGTCTAGCTTGTGGTCGGCCGTAAAAGCAATCAACGGATGGCGGACAAAACGAATTACCGTTTCTCAAGCTGGGCGGATTGTCGGCGGCGCGCAATTGTTAATTCGAAACGTCCGGTGTGTGGGTTCAATTGGATACGTTCCCAAGGGGCCGGTTTTGCCGAGCGAAGATAGGGTGCTTGCCGATGATTTGTTGAAACGGATTCGCGAAATGGCGACAGCGGAGCGGCTCCGAGTGTTGTTTGTTCAGCCGCCTGAAAACGGCATATTTGTGGAACGATTGGCAAAACATGGCTTTCGAACTTGTCCCGTTGAAACGGCACCATCAGCAACAATTCTGGTAGACCTTTCCAGTGACCTGGACACCATCTTGTCGAGAATGACGAAGGGGATGCGCAATGGCGTTCGTCGCAGTCAAAATCGTGGTATCACCGTGCGTGAGGGGACGAAAAACGACCTTTCAACGTTCCACCAGTTGCTCACGGCCACCAGCGGGCGGCGCGGGTTTACGACATTCGACCTCGAATATTTTCAAGGAATGTGGGACATCCTGGAACCGGAAGGATGTTTTAAGCTGTTTCTCGCCGAATTGAACGACGAAGCTGTCTCAGCGCAGGTCTGCGTTCCGTTCGGCGACACCGTCGTTGCCAAACAGATCGGTTGGTCCGGCAAGCACAGTCGTTTGCATCCCAACGAAGCACTTGACTGGTTTACAATTCGCTGGGCCAAAGATAACGGCTACAAGTATTACGATCTGGAAGGAATTGAGCGTGCGGCCGCAACAGCGATCATTAACGGACATTCGCTTCCGCAGGAATACGCGGCGAGCCCGACATCCTTCAAGTTGCGTCTCGGAGGTGATGTGGTGTTATACCCCGAGGCTTATTGCTTTATTGCCAATCCAGTATTGCGATCAATCTATAACCGCGTAGGATTTCAGGTCGTGCAGTGGTCCATTCTTCAGAAGGCGATCAGCCGTTTTCGAACGAGTTAAAAACCAGTTCAAAACCACAGTTGAACGGCTCTCCGAGTCGTTGTGGATGCTGGGACTTGGAGAGGCTGAGTTTGTTGATTCGTTGTTTGATAAATTGCAAGCACAGGTTTGTAATCGCAGGTTTAGTCGAAATCGCATCGGCTCGATTCCGCCTGAAGGCGGTACTACGAACAACTGCCTGAAGCAATCACAACCGCAAAGCGTCGTGCAACATTTAGATAACACCTTCCTGGAAAAAAGGTATTTCGTTTAACGCGTGATGCTCCAAAAACAGCGAGAAATCAGCTGGCTAACGGTCGACCAATGGCAAACCTTTGCCGAAAGCCGCGAGAACAGTTCCATTTTCCATCACCGGAACTGGATTGAATTGCTTCATGAGCAGTATGGATTCGAGATTCGAATTCCCGCACTTGTGGACGAAGGAAAAGTACGGGCGGCCATTCCACTTCTTCAAACGCGGAATTTACGGGGCGTGAAAAAACTTGTTTCGCTACCGTTTACGGATTATTTGCAGATTCTCGCAGACGATCTACCCACGCTTGAGGTTCTATGTCAACTCATCCAAAACCAATTTCGCGACCGGTTTGCAGCGATCGTCGTCCGGAGCAATGAACCAGTTCCTGGAGCAGACTATGAAAGCCATAATGTACGTCATGAACTGCCCACGGATGTGCCATTAACTGAAATTGAATCGTCCTTTGCCAGCGCAATCAAGAGAAACCTGAAAAAAGCGCGACGACAAGAACTCGAATTTCATAAACGCGACGACGCTGCGGCGTTAGACATCTTTTACAAATTGCATGTGTTGACGAGAAGGAAACTCGGCGTTCCCGTACAGTCCAGAACTTTCTTCAAGGGGATTTATGACAAGCTGATCAAGACCGGGTTGGGGTATGTCGGTATTGTTTCCAGACGTTCGGTACCCATTTCAGCTGGGGTCATGTTGGGTTGCAACGGTCGCTTCGTTTATAAATACGCGGCTTCGGACCCTGCGTCACTTGAATATCGGCCCAACGACTGGCTTGTTTACAACACAATTCGCATCGCGTCGGAAGAAGGATATCGCATTTTTGATTTTGGTATTTCTGAAAAAAAGCAGGAGGGACTGCGGCGTTTCAAGAGTAAATGGGGCGCGACCGAAAGTGATGTCTTTTACAGTTATGTTTTGGGCCAGCCAGACCAAAACGAGGAGCAGTCAGCTGTCATGCGGGTGGCGTCTGAGGTAATAAAACGTAGCCCAACAGCCGTTTGTCGCTTTATTGGCAAAGCGTTGTACAAGTACAGTCAATAATGAGTATGGAACTCAACTTTTTATTCCAGAATTGCGAGGCTCAGGCAACGGCCCGTGCGTGGGTTCGAAACGACTCATGCAATTTTCGCCTAAGTCGAAAATACCGAATCTATTATCGCTTTTTGCGACCATTCATGCCGATTGCCGTCCGGCAACTGCTCCAGCGAAAGCAACGGGTCGTCGTGAATGACGGTTGGTATAAGCCGATCGAGTTTATGAATTCACTGATGGAGTGTTTTCAATCGACGGAAAACGAACTGGCGCAGATTCGTTCCTGGCCAAACGGTTCCGAATTCGCGTTTGTGCTAACGCACGATGTGGAGACCTCTGAAGGAATGCGGCACGTTGCTCGAATAGCCGATTTTGAAGAGCAACTTGGATTTCGCTCGAGCTGGAATCTTGTTCCCCATAAGTACAAGATCGACATGGGGCTGGTGAAAGATCTTCAGTCCCGGGGCTTTGAGATTGGAGTTCACGGCTTTAATCATGACGGTCAGTTGTATTCATCACGACGGGTTTTCGAACGAAGGGCCGTGGCGATCAACGAGGCGATCAAAAAATACGGTGCCGTGGGTTTTCGGTCGCCGATGGTTCACCGCAATCTGAACTGGCTTCAATCACTTGAAATCGAACACGATAGTTCATGTTTTGATATTGATCCTTTTCAAGCGGCTCCAGGCGGCGTCGGAAGTATCTGGCCATTTATTGCAGGTCGATTCGTGGAATTGCCGTACACTTTGCCTCAAGATCATACTCTATTTGTCGCGCTGGGCGAGCGTGATGAACGGATTTGGAAAGACAAACTGGATTTCATTATCCGTCATCATGGGATGGCGATGATGCTGACTCATCCCGATTATTTAACGGGACCTCGAGAATCGGAAATCTATGTTCGCTTTCTAGAATACGTCAAGAATTTAGACAACTTCTGGCATGCTACGCCGATGGATGTTGCCCGCTGGTGGCGAGAACGCGAGCAAGCAGGCGTGTTTGCTTTGCAGCCCAGCAGCTCTGCTGCACAGGAGCCTGTTGGTGATCGTTGAGGATTGTAATCCTCAGATTCATCGCCAAAGGCCTTCAATTTATCAGCAATTAGGATTTTTCGGCTGCGAAAAACAGTCTGCGAATCCGGGTCAATTATGATGGGTATCTGGGCGTTCACTTGATGGGGCGAACGACATTTTTCTCAGCTTGGATCCTGTCCTTCTACTGCTTTGATCCTGCCGATTAGAGACTGAAATGATCAACCTGAACCAACATCCGGAGGCGTTTCTTACTGAAATCCCTCGAGTTGATGACTTGTCAGATGACGAATTTCTTCGTAACTACTTGCGCAAATGCCAACCTGTTGTCATTACGAATGGCACACGTGATTGGAAAGCAATGCAAACGTGGTCCTTCGATTATTTTCGTAGACTGGCTAGTGATTTCACGATTACTCTTGAAGAGGGTAATGTGATGCAAGAATCAACAACGTTTCGGACTCTGGCTTTCGAGGAGTACCTGGACAAGATCGAGGATCCCGTGCCAAGCAATGGCCGCATCGCATATCTGTCTGTCTTTGAACTTTTCAATCACTTTCCCGAGCTTGAAAATGATGTAGATTTTGACATCATTGCTAAGCACAAGCTTATCAACCACACGGCAGGCTGGATTGGTCCCGGCGGTACGGTGACTGGCTACCATATTGACTGGGCCGACAATATTTTTGCGCAAATTGTCGGGCGAAAATTCTTCAAGCTCGTTTCATATGATCAGCGAAATCTTATGTATCCAAGCCGCAAGTATGATTCCAATACGCTGATGAGTTCCGTGAATGCAGACGATTATGACCAACATCGTTTCCCGGAGTTCGCAAGGGTTAACGCCATGTACACGCTCCTTGAGCCCGGCGAAATGATCTTTATCCCACGTGGCTACTGGCATCATGTGAGATCCCTTGAACCCTCAATTAGCGTAAACAACTTCGGGATTGATTTGAAAAGTCTGTTTCGTGACAAGCCTCGAGAGTACGCCAAGAAATACTTGCATCGTTTACGGCTTTACGGCAAGGATTGTACTTGCCATATGATGGTCGATGGCAAGCGAATTAAACGCTGACTGAAACATCGGTTTGCAATCTTTCTAAGCCTGCAAACTTGATTCTCAATAGCAACGGCTTTCAATTTGTCAGCCGTTAGCATCGAATGCAAGTCGCTCGTGAACGTTGACGGGCCACTTTGCAAATCCTGAAATCGGATTCGTGTCGTCGACTGTCTCGAAAAACGCTCGAACAGCCTGCCAGCCCATCCTCGCCTTCATCTCAAAGATGAGATGCTCATGGCGGTTAATGATGTCGGTCCAAATCAAGTCGTACCTCTCTCGTCGCTGCAGATTTGACCATTTTGACAAAGCAGATTTTGTAATTCCTGATTGACGGACGCTCGAAGCGGTCTGGCAACCGGTACTAATTCACAGTCATCACGCAACCGAGTTATTATTTTCAAAACAATCCAAGATGATTCTTGTGTCTTGACCATTGCTGGTTTCATAGATTATGATCAGATCCCGTCCCCTCCCCAATTAAACTTCTAAATGCCCTGTCTCATCGTTGCGGATCGCGCGCCAGAGGGATTAAGCTCCCGGTTTCCCGGTTCTTTGGCAGTTGTGCGGCTACCAGCACCGAATCAAAAGGAACCTAAAAATGGAACCGCTACGTATCGCCATGATCAGCTTTCGCACCAACCGAGCGGTCGAAATCTTGGAAACACTCGCCGACCGCGATATCCCGGTCGCCGCCGTCATCCTCGATAAAGGCGCGCTTATCGGACAAGACAAGATCGCCAGGGCGCGACATATATTGAAGCGCAGCGGACCCATTGAGTTGGCACGCCGTTTCAAGCGCAGATTGCTAAGCAGCCTAACGAGACCTGCGTGCGAATTAAATGACTTCCGCAGCTTGGCACCTGCAGTCCACGAAGTCGCTGATGCCAACGGCGAGGACAGCATCCGGATTTTGAGAGAACTCGCTCCCGACCTCATCGTCCTCGGCGGTTCCAGAATCCTTCGGCCACCTGTCATCAATATTCCGCGCATCGGCGTCCTCAACGCCCACCCCGGGCTGCTCCCTGCGTATCGCGGCGTCGATGTAATTCACTGGGCTCTCCATAATGGGGACCCTTTAGGGGTCACGGTCCACTTCGTGAACGCAGGCGTCGACACCGGAGCAATCGTTGCACGCCAAGGTTTCGAGGTGAATTCCGGAGACACGATTGATTCCGTCACCAGCAAAGCTGAGAGGCTCATGTGTGAGCTGATGGCCGATGTGGTCGCTCAGCTCATCGCATGCGGCAATGTGGAATCGATCGAACAGGATCCCAAGGCCGGCAAACAATATCTTCGCATGCCGCCTTCCTTGCGCGCGGCGACCGAAGCAAAGCTCGCCGAACAGTGTGATGAAACCGCCGAGCGAAAATTGGACGATCGAAAAGCGAGATGTTAAGTTTCGTGGCTGCGAAACAATACTTGCGGCTGAACGAATCCAGTTTAGCAACGCGAGAGCTAACTTGACGACTCCGTGTCTTCTTTTGCCGACTCAACAATCTCGACTTTTGAAACCCCGTTGGCTTCTTTTTTGACGTCTGGTGGGTTGCCGTAGCAGGTAATCGTAGCGAAACCTGATGCACTTGCGTCGATCGATTGACTCGCGAAAACTTCCGCACTCCCGGTACCGTTGATTTCAACCTTTGCGTTCTCAGATTCGAGTTGTTTTAACTTCGCGCGGCATGCCCCGTTTAGTTCAACCGACAAGTTCTGGACCGTTCCCGACATCATTGCGGCACAGGCACCGTTCAGCTCCAAGTCAAACGATTCAGCCTCGAGTTCAACAACCTTGACTGATGCGCTGCCGGCAATTTCTACGGCGGACAGTTCAGGTACAACGATGTCAATGACAGGGTAAATTTTGGGATTGATCGACATCGTCGGGCGAATAATGAGTTCACCGTCGTCAACTGTGGTTTCAATCACTTGAAGAAGATTGTCGTCCGTCGTCACGGAGACGGATTGTGTCGGGCCAAAAGTAACATTAATGGTGCCGATCTCCATTAACGAAATTCTATCGAACGCGTCCAATTCCCGAATTTCTGTCTTACTGGCTCCTGATCCGGGCACACCAGAGCCGACAACGGCAAAGCTGCCTAGCAACGCGACAAATGCCAGACCAAGCAAAATCAATATCCATTTCATCTGAACTGCCTCTAAAAATATTGTCCGACGGCCAACAACCGCTTCCACCGTATATTAAAGACCGATTTGAGCGAAAAAGTTACACAAAATCTGCTGATCAACGCCGAGATCGAATGAATCGGTTGAGCATTCCATGTTGCAGGCCAAATATTTGAAATATTTCTCAGAAATTCAGGAAATATTGCTGTTCCAGGACAAAAAGCAACCGGCTAATAGGCCGACGGTTTGAAAGTCGAACCTGCCGGAGCGATTTGTTATCAGCGCTTGATCTGAACATTTCGAACGACCGGACGTTGCGCTCGTGTATTGATTTTTGCGAATCCGGTTGACCAGCTGGCGAAATGCATTAGCCCGAGTGAGCTTTCGCCCTAAAAACTCTCGTTGTTTCTGGAAGATCTTTCAGCTCGTGCCTCGGTTCAGGATGAAAATCAAGGCCCACAATTTTCGAAAATGCGCTCGCTCGTACCTCGTCATTTTCACCCATTGCCAGATAACAAATTTTCCCCGCCGCGGGGTTGGCTAATTTCTGGTGAACATGCAACGGGCAGTGGAGCTTGTCAACACGGCTGGATCGGCTGTTTGTTATCAGTACGACGTTTCAGGCCCATAGATTGTAGGCATTTTCGACCGCCAGGGTTGCAAAGCGGTACAGTGTCCGTTCTCAAGCTACCCATCAATGCGATGAGTTAATCAACCGATGTCAGTTACTTCAAGCCAGACCGATCTGTGTAAGACAGTCTGGTGTTGGCATCTTCAAATTTTAGTCAATCTGTTAGACTTAGGTTCTCGTAATGAAACTGTCAGATTTGAATTACACCCGAACCGGCTACCCTTGCTTCACCCAATAAGAAGGCAAAACTCTGAAAACGCTTGAACGACGATTGGGACTAGGCGCGGTTGTAGCGATCAGCATCAGTGCGATGCTGGGCAGTGGTATTTTCGTGCTACCGGGCCTGGCGGCTGCCAAGGTGGGCCCAATGGTTTGGCTGGCTTATTTGGTTGCCGGGTTGACCGTGTTGCCCGCAGCCTTGTCCAAATCGGAATTGGCAACGGCGATGCCAACTTCGGGAGGAACCTACGTTTACCTGGAGCGAACGTTTGGTCCGTTAGCCGGTACGATATCGGGATTGGGATTGTGGCTGTCGCTGCTCTTAAAAAGTGCATTTGCGCTGGTCGGGTTCGGCGCTTACTTGTCTGTGCTGATCGAATTGCCAATAAGACCTGTAGCTTTGACGTTGCTGGCGGTCATCACGGTCTTGAACATTCTGGGCGTGAGCATTATCAGCAAGTTGCAAAAGTTCATTATTTCAGGTGTACTTATAGCCCTCATCGCGATGGCAATCGCAGGCGTCTCAACTATGAAGCTGGAATTCCTGGAGCAAGGGTTTTCGCATAAGGGGATGGTTGGAGCCAGCTATTGGTTTCACGGTTTTCTGGCAGCGACCGCATTTGTTTACGTTTCCTATGCTGGCGTCACCAAAATTGCCGCGATCGCCGAGGAAGTCAAAAACCCGGATCGAAATCTTCCGCTGGGAATTCTGATTTCGTGGTTCATCGTCATGTGCGTTTACGTTTTTGTCGTCTTTGTTTTGGTCACCAATGTTCCGATCAAAGATTTGACCGACTCAGATGGATTAGGCAACCCGGATCTTCATCCGATATATACACTGGCCTCCATTGTTGGTGGAACCACGGCTGGAATCATTGCCGCAGTGTTAGCCGTGATAACGATGGTTTCCATGGCAGTCGCCGGGTTGCTGGCCGCGTCCCGTTTCCCGTTTGCGATGAGCCGAGATCAATTGCTTCCCGAGGTAATCAAATCGATCAATCCCTATTTCAGGACGCCGGTGGCCAGCATTTTGTTAACAGCTTTTGTGATGACGATTACCATCTTGTTTTTGCCGGTGGAACAGATCGCCAAATTGGCGAGCGCATTCATGATCCTCGCGTTCATGTTTGTTTGCGGGACCGTCATTGTCCTGCGGGAAATTGCCAGTTCATGGTACAAGCCACGATTTCGTTCGCCGCTTTATCCGCTGACGCAAATTCTCGGAGTTGTAAGTGGCATTGCTCTGTTAGCCGCTATGGGATTTACCAGTCTATATGCCATCGGCTGTATTGTTGTCGTGGGAGCGATCTCGTATTTTGGTTACGGTCAGCGAAAAACTGACCGTCGCGGCGTGCTCGGAAAAATGGGGAGGCGTCCCGATCTGGTTCCTGAACGCAACGAAGGATTTGTAACGACACTCGCGGAGGACTTGCCACAGGAAGCTGCGGTGGTTGTGCCACTATTCGGCAACGAACGATCGCCGGAAACGCTCGTCGAGATGGGAGCTTCCTTAGCTCACGGTCGCAAGCTGGAAGTACTCCACCTCACGCCTGTTCCAGAACAGATTTATCTCGCCGATGCACTTGAAGAAGATCAACACTCGATCGCCCTCAGTCGCCGAATTCACGTGATGGCCGAAGTCGAAGGTGTCGAGCTGGAATATGATAAAACCGTCACTCGCGACGTGGTGCATACGATCCACGAAGTCGCCGATCGGCTGGATTGCGAATGGGTGGTGATGGAGGCGGCCGGGCGGCGAAGGTTCGGAATTTCGTTTCAAAATCCGCTGGGCTGGCTTCAGGACCATCTGCCATGCAATCTGGCGGTCTTTAAAGACGAAGGCGTCAGGTACATTCGACAGATTCTTGTATTTGCTGAACCCGGACCTCACGATTCGTTGGTTGTAACCACAGCGGACCACTTGGCTCAAGTCTACAAAGCGGAGTTGAATTTCATTTGTTTTGGTGCAGATGGACAAGATCCGATTAGCACACAGGCACGAGCCGACTATATCGATCAACTACGAGACTTATGCGTTAGTCCGACGACCGCGGTAGTGGTTAATGGAACAAACGAACTAGAAGCAATCCTGAAAGCGACGGCTGCCTATGACCTGATGATCATGGGCGCGGCACCAAATCGGACCCTGAAAGGCAGGTTGTGGGGAACACCCAAAGACAATTTGACACGCAGGGCGGAATGTTCGGTGCTCTGGCTCAAGACTCCGTTTCTACAGACGCACGAAGCATTTGATGTTGAGCATTTACCCGTCGAGAGAGAATTTGATCTACTCGGCTTTGTCGATGCGGAGTGTGTTAAAGCCCGACTGGATGTTACCAAGAAAGAGGATTTGTTCCGAACGGCAACGGAACTGCTTGGAAAGCACTATCCTGATATCAGCCCGATTATCATTAATTCCGCGCTCTGGGAACGCGAGCAATTACAAAACACAGGTGTTGGCAATGGCCTGGCCATGCCCCACGCAACATTGACGCAAGCGGGCAGCTCTGATTCCGCGATCGCGATTATCACGACCGCCAAGCCAATTGACTACGGAACGGTTAATCAAGACAAAGTCGATGTACTTCTCTTTACGACAGGTTCACCCAACAATCGCCAAACCCACCTGAAGATTCTCGCGGAACTGTCCAGGCTTTGTTTAAAAACGGATTTCCTGTATCGCGCTCGTGATGCGACAACCAATACGGAAATCATCGAAGCATTTCGCGAGTGCCTGACGGAAATTCACGGGTGACAATTGCAGCTGCACTTAACCAATCGCAGGCCCAACCGTAATTTCGAAAGCATCGTCTATCTGCTGGACTTCAATTTCAATGTCCAGAAACAGCTTAAGTACGTCGATGTGTGTTTGGCCGTGCATTGTTAACCTATCCGTGCGAAACCTGCTTGTTTGACCCTGCGCGGCCGCCAAACCAAGCGGCAATAACAACTGGTCGGCCAGAAATTCACCAACAGGTGCCGTGTTTGCCAGGTAGGATTTTGCTTGACGATAAACGCCGCGCGCGACGTCCTCGGCTCTGACTCCTCGTTTACCGAATCCAGTAAACAGCTCGGAGACATTGGGACTGACCAGGTGAATCATGACCACGTTTCCGGGGCCAGGAGAATTCGTGATTTCCTGAACGGAAAAGCGATCGGGTTTCCAGCCCGACTTGCGGCGTATCACATCGCATTCTCGCTTACCAATATCAAGCGGGAGTTTGGAAACCAGCGCGATCACCGTTGGATTTGGTTTTCCACCGCGCTCAATCAGCTCAAGAGACGATAGATCTTGGGCAGGTTCGATGTCAATTACAATACGCCCTCCGCCGATCGGATAGAAACCGTACGACTCGATGCGACGTTCAAACTTCGGCCCGAGTTTTGAAACGAGCGGCAGATAAACTCGATCCAGGTAGTCGTAAGGTGGAGCCGACATGTTGTGAGTGCCACCTTCAACAATTATCCGTGAGGGACGCGCTGCCGTCATCAAGGTGGGCAAAACGGTTTGGACAACGAGTGTCGCGCTGCCAGCGGTGCCGATTCGAAAATTGAATTCGCGAGCCTGAATCTTGCCGGGTGCGAAAATGAGATGGCTGGAATGCAAGTTCGCTCCGGTTACACCCGCATCGCAGACGTCGCGAGCGGCATTGACTGCGGTCAAATGTTGTCTTAACAGACCGGGCTTTTTTCGGTTGCCACGGATTCGTTCAATTTCAAAAGGCGTCCCCGTAACCGCGCTCAGTGCCAGCGCCGAACGGATAATTTGCCCACCGCCTTCGCCCCGCGAACCGTCAATCTTGATCATGTATGTTCTTTGCGCAATATTAAACAAGCGTAAAGTAGTAAGAGAACGATTGGCAGCTTAGGTTCACAACCACCAATCCAAAACCTGGTTTGTGTTTGTAGCAGCGCATGAAAAAACGCGGCTGGTGGGGTGCACGTTGCACAGCCGCGTTTGGAATTTAAGGAGAGATGAGCGGGCACCCGTGAGACGGCGGATGGGATGAGAACTATCGGGCGTAACGCCCGCTCACGAAGGAATGTAAAGCAATCGTTGTGCCATTGCAAAATAAAAGATACATTCCTCAAAAAGCATGGGCTTTAATGAGCCTTCTATCCTCGGCTCTTCCTCGAATGTCTCGATATGAGAACCGAATCAAATTTCGAGATGACTCAACTGCTGGGGAAGGCTTTTTCAAATTCGTGTTTGGGTTAGCCTGGATCGTGAACTTGCCTGTTGCCCAAATGATATGTCAATGAACTAATAGACGATAAATTTTTGTCCGAAGTCCAGAGTGCGCACAAAAAAACGTGATTGCAAACGATGAATGGCTCACAATCACGTTGGAATAATGGCAGAGAACGGACCGACGTTAATGCCGGCTCAACGAGGCAAGAAACTGGAAGGAATCCCGTTCAGCGGGTTAAGAATGCAACACCCGTGCCAATTGCGATTAAACATTTGTTCGTGGTCAATATTCGGTTGTTTTAGGAAGTTCATAAGCGAAATCGAACTCCAAGTCAGTTTTGCAGCTAATTTTTGTCTCGAAATGAGAAGCTAATTTAATAAAGAGATCAAATTCGAGTCGCCAATGTTTGTGTTCACGAAGACGAATCAAATCATGACAATCACCATGTCTTATGGAAAAGTTAATGCGCTGGACCTCGAATTTTGCCATGAGCTGAAATCGAATCTTGAAGAACTGGCGGAAGATGATTCTTGTCGGGGCGTAATTTTGACAGGGAGCGGTCAAGTTTTTTCGGCGGGCGTCGACCTGAAACGGGTCATCAGAGAAGAAATTCCCTATCTGGATCAGTTTCTGCGGGCTTTGATCGACGTTTTTAAAGCTGCGTTTTGTTTTTCAAAGCCCTTGATTGCTGCGATCAACGGGCACGCGGTGGCAGGCGGCTGTATTATCGCATCCGCTTGTGACTACCGATTGTTGGCTCCCCAAGCAAAAATTGGGATTCCGGAATTGCGTGTCGGCGTCCCGTTACCGACAGTTGCGATCGAAATCATGCGGATGGTTTCGGCACCGCCAGCCTTTCAAAAGATGGTAAACATCGGTTCGACGTTTTCAGGCGAGGAGAGTCTGGCAAACGGTCTTGCGGATGAATTGGTCGAACGCGACGAACAGCAACAAGTGGCACTCGATCGAGCGAGTCAACTGGCCGATATTCCGTCGGTGGTGTTTGGCATTTCAAAAAAACAATTGCGAAAGCCCGCCATCGACCGAATTGCGAAAGGTGAAGCAGAATTTCAGAGTCGAGTTTTTGAACTTTGGCGATCCGACGAAATTCGCAACGCGATTCGTACATACGTGGCTAAGCGACTCTAATCTTTCGAGTCGGAATTGAACGAACGAAGGTACTCAACAATCCGTTTGATCGCAAAAGGCAAGATCCCTATCAACGCAAAAGCGATGGTGATCTGAGTCAGTTGCCAAGGGGAATAAACCGCTTCAATTCCTTTTTCCTGAAGCGTTTCCAGATTTGGAATTCTTGAACCGGCGTAGACGTACACAGCTGTTCCGGCCAACATTCCCGCCTGACTGATCCACCAAAAGGTAATCGTCTTCATTTTCGTCAAACCCATGACCGAATTGATCACCGAGAACGGGATCACGGGTACCAGTCGCAGCGTAAACAGGTAGTAAGCGCCCTCTTTATCAAGCGCGGAATTTATAATGGCCAGCCGACCGCCGAATCTGGATTGCACAAAATCACGTAATACGTATCGGCTGATCAGGAAAGCAATGGTGGCGCCTGCGGTCGACGCAAAGCTGATCAAAATCAGGGCGTAAAAAAAACCGAAGAACCAGGCGTACAACAAAGACAACACAGTCGCGACTGGAATCGTTAACGCGGTAATCAGCACGTATAATAAAAAGGCAATCAGTAGCACCAGATTCGGGTGCTCCCGATAATAATCCTTCAAAGCCGTTTCTTGCTCAACCAGTTGATTGAGATCAAAATGCTGCTTGATCAGAACGAAAACTGCGACGAACAGAATCAGAGAAGCGACTAAAACCAAAATTCGCCGCCGTTTGACTTTACCAGCCAGACTTGGCGGCCTGGGTTCGCCTGCTTGCCCAGACGGTTCGGTCGACGAATTCGAGTCATTGTCGGTGAGTCTATTCACGATCGATTTTGCCAAACATCGGATAGTTGGATTTACCCGTAGCGATTAGTTGCGAATTTGCTAAATTCAGTTCATTGCTTTCAGTTTTGTTGATCACGGTTTCTGTTCGAAATCGGGCCGGCCGCGGCGGCCAGCATTCAACGCTGAGGATGCTGTCGGATTAAAATTAGTCAGTGGGGAAAAACAGTGATAACGACGTTTTCTAATCATGCAAAATCATTCTTTTTTCCTCTCTTGTTTGCGGTTGCCGGTTTGATTTTGGCCACTTCATTGAAGGGTTCTGCGAGAGATGTTGAGCAGGATACCGCTCCGCCGGCGACTCAACAACCATCGATTGCGAATCCGAAATCACAGCAGCCAACTCCGATTCCGAAGGCCCAGCAGAGCCCAACCCAAGCCGCAGTAAGAGGACCTATCGAAAAATTGACCAAATCCGATCAAGAATGGCGTGCCCAGTTGACTTCCATTCAGCATTACGTAACTCGTCAGAAAGGAACAGAACGAGCATTCACCGGCCGGTATTGGGATTACAAGCAACCTGGCATCTACAAATGCATTTGCTGTGACTTGCCACTGTTTTCTTCTGAATCCAAGTACAAGTCGGGAACGGGGTGGCCAAGCTATTATCAACCCATCGATTACAAACACGTCGCGCATGTCCCGGATTACGACGCGGGCATGGTGCGAACCGAAGTCCAATGTGTTCGTTGCAATGCCCATTTGGGACACGTGTTTAAAGACGGTCCGGTTCCCACTGGTCTTCGTTACTGTATGAACTCGGCTGCGCTCAAGTTTGAGCCGCAAGGCAAAATCGCCAACATGAAACCAGGGCAAACTCGACAGCCAACGACGGGGAAGCCGACTCCAGGTTCGGCCGCCAAAATGGGATCGGATTCGAAGGCCAACGGGCAGTTTATTCCCAATCCCTCGAAGCCAACGAATCCAGCGTCTGCTCAAGGTGCAAAACCCGCAGGGCAGGGTAGCGGCAAGAAATAGACATCGCCCAGCTTCTCCTCTTTCAAACTAACATCTGGAGAAAGAATGGATCGTCTCACGGTTTCCAACGCCGCCCAGCAACTGCAGGAAGTCCCCGAGACTTTCAAACTGTTGTTCTCGCACGGTTCCCTGGAAATCGAATACTACAAACCAGAAAAAGTCGATCACCAGACTCCGCACACGCGTGACGAAGTTTACGTGATTGCATCGGGCTTCGGTGAATTTGTCAACGGCGACCAACGACATGCATTCGAAACGGGTGAAGTTCTGTTCGTGCCTGCGGGCGCCGAACACCGTTTCGTTAACTTCACCGACGATTTCGCAACCTGGGTCTTCTTTTACGGGCCCGAGGGTGGCGAATCGAATTAGAGTCTCCTGCACGAACTCGTTTCGATTTGCAAGTAAGTCTAATCTTCATCGGCCAAAGCCATGTCGAAGTAGCCGATCATCATTTCTTCCCAGGTCTGATTGCCCCAGCGAACGGCCTTGTTCGGATTGGGATTGGCAATGTTATTTTCCGAGTTGTCGTAATGAGCAACACAGGTCATCACCGTCCCGGCTGGTATGAATTTGGGTTCCTTGAACAAATAACCATTTTGCCAATTGAAATCGTAGTTGGGCACGTCCAACAGGATTTCGGTTTTGCCATCTGGCCCCGGATACTTGACCGAATATCGGAACGACTTGCCCCGTAGATGCATATGCGGGAAGAGCGACAAAACGAGCGAGTCTTTTCGGAATTTATGCGTGGCTTTCACTGGATGATTTACGGCACCCGCGGGTATGCGGAAGTGGTCATTCAAGACTTCCTGGGTGCCCACCGTTTTAATGACCTCTTTTTCGTCAATAAATTTGAATCCGACGCGGCTGATGTCATTCGCCCGAATGCCGTTTGGCGTGTAGTGCATTTGAAAAAGAAGTTTGGAACCCGCCGGAATCAGTTTCGCATATCCTTTTGGGAGCATCAGTGGCGGCGAACCTGGCGCGCATGCGGTTATCCACTCGGAATCAACTGAGCCATGGAATCGTCCGTCGTCGCTAATCGCCACAATGACGTGATGAACGACCGCGCGATTACCAATTCGAATTTCTGCCTGGGAAACCCATTTGTCTTCTTTGAAGCCAGGGTCGACTTCGAAATACTCGTAGGGCACGGTTCCGGTTGCGGGGACCCTAAAAGGAGTTTTGGACATTGCAATCACAACATCCGGTTCGCCGATCTGCCAGCCTTCGACGAACTGGCGCGGTTCGGGCAAATCGGCCGGATCACCCAGCGGTGCACCGTTTTCGACCCACAAATTCAGCTGGCGTTTCTCTTCGGCCGTCAGGCTGGTGTCATTCTTGAATTCGCCATGGTTCGGATCGGCGTGCCAGGGAGGCATACGGCTTTCGTTGACAACTTCTCGCATCATTTCGGCCCAGCCAGCGACTTCGTCATATTCCGTCAAAGCAAAAGGCGCGATTTCGCCGGGGCGATGGCAACTGACGCAGCGTTTCTGAAGAATGCGGCTGATGTGCTGAGCGTAATTGATCTCATCCGACTTTTGTCTGATAAAGACTCGACCAATAAGACAGCCGTGAGTTTCGGTTTCTTGTGGTTCAGGTGTTTTGCCTGAGCTCAACTGTTTTAGTGCATCGACGAGGTACTCTTTCTCGACTTTGGGTTTTTGACGACCGTAGGTGTACTGGTCGTCGATGCGACCGCGATATTGAAGTCTGCGGTCCTGATCAAAGATGAAGATTTCCGGCGTTCTGGTAGCGCCAAAAAGATCTGCCACTCTATTCCCCGGATCCTTAAGCAAGGGAAACTCTATTTTCGACACGCGAGCAAAATGGTTAATCTCGGTCAAAGAGTCCTGTCGATTCGAATTGATCCCAATAAACTGAACGCCTGCAGTCGCGAACTGTTCTTGAATTTCGACGAGCCGCGGTGCGTAAAGCTTCATCAGAGGGCACTCCAGCCCGAAAAACACAACGACGAGCGTTTTCTGTTCCTGAAACTCGGAATGAGCCCATTGCCGACCGCGAAAGTCAGCCAACTCGAAATCCGGCATCGCAGCACCGATTGCAAGCGATTGAATCTCGGAACCAGAGTGAGTTTGAGCCATCGTCGAACCTGGGCCGGCTGTGAGAATGACCAGGATCAAGATCCTGCCAAACTTCATCGTAATATTGTTCACGCAATCGCCTCTATTTGTTGATCTCGAAGACTATTCCACATTACTCAAACCCGACAATTACGCAACGGCAATTCATCTGTTCGCAAATGGGATGTTCTGAAGTCCTAATTCATGCGACAGGCAAGTGTCTTGTGCTTAGCTATTTTTTCTTTCGCGTCTTTCGCGGTTATCTCTACTGAAGCAACAGATCATTTTGATTCTGGCGGTTTAGGATAACGGATCACCTTGACATCGTTTTGCTGTGGCGCTCCCGGCGTGCTTCGCCCGTCGGTTATCAGCTTTTCAAGCAGCACCTTCATCTGAGCAACCCGTTCGGGAAGCTCGGCGGCGAGGTTCTTTGCTTCCTGTACGTCTTCAGCCAGATTGTACAGTTGGACGGGCTGGCTTTGATCGCCGCCGGAGCCCCAACCGCCGGAACCGGGCGCTGCAATGTATTTCAAGTTTCCGAGCCGTAGACCGGGTACGCCTCGCACGGAACAACTCACCGCGTTTTCACGTACCGGTTTGTCATCGCCCTTTACAAGCGGTAATAGGCTGAAACTGTCTTCGCCAGCGTCTTCCGCGAACTTCGTACCGAAGATGTCGGCGAGCGTTGCCAGGACATCGGCCTGATGCACTAACTGATCGCACACACTGCCGGGTTTCGTCACACCCGGCCAGCGAACCATAAAGGGCACGCGATGACCGCCTTCCCAAGCGTCGGCTTTATACCCCCGGAGCGGGCCACTGGGATAATGACCCTTTTTTTCCAGCTCACCCGCACCGATATAGGGAGCGCAGCCGTTGTCGCTGGTGAAGAGCACCAGCGTCTTCTTAGCAGCTCCGCTTTTCTCCAACGCTCCGAGCACCTGCCCGACGACATCGTCGGTTTCCATCACGAGGTCGGCGTAAAGGTTGAGCCCGCTCTTGCCTTTCCAGGCTTCGTTTACCGCCAGCGGAGTATGCGGCGAGGTGAGCGACAGGTATAGCAGAAAGGGTTCCGGGGTTTTCGATTCGCGCTCGATGAAGGCTGCGGCGCGATCGCCCAGCGCGGGCAGGATCGGCTCAAGCGTCCATCCTTTCAAGGCCGGACCCTGCTGACTGGCCTGATTCTTTTTGAACAATTCCGCTGCGGCGTATTCGCTCGGGATATCGACAGTGTGATCGTTTTCAATGAAACAATAAGGCGGCCAGTTGGGCACATCGGTTCCAAAGTACTCATCGAAACCGACTTCGGTGGGTCCGCCCGGAATCGGTTGCGAAAACACCTCGTGCCAAGCGGCCCGGTGTTCGTCGGTGGCGGTAAGTTCCTTCTTGCCACCATAGCCAGTGGATCGAAATAACTTCTTTTTCTCCCGGGGAATCGGCCAGTTCCAACCGAGATGCCATTTGCCGATGCACGCAGTGCGATAGCCATTTTGTCTAGCCAGACCGCCGATGGTTAACCGTTCCGTATCGATCAACGGCGCTCCCCACAAATTCACAATGCCGCTTTGCAAACGCGAACGCCAGTGGTAGCGGCCGGTCAGCAGGGTGTAGCGCGAGGGACTACAGACGCCAGAGGAGGAATGTCCGTCTGTAAAACGCATGCCCTCCACGGCAAGCCGGTCGATGTGCGGCGTAGGTATCTTACCCCGATCCGGATTGTAGCATTGGACGTCGCCGTAACCGAGATCATCCGCATAAATGATCACGATATTTGGCCGGGTTTGTTCCCCGAAGACGAAGTGGGCCTGGGTGATGGCGATCAAAACAAAAAAAGTAATTCTAAAGATCATGAAGAAACGCCTTCGGGGCATGGATGGGAGAAAGACGAGAACGCAATACCGTTCAATGTTTGTGTCTTGGGCTTGAAAATGCGCGGTGTCATCCTGAATTGAGTGGAGCGAAATGAAGGATCTCTCGTGTTTTTGCGTGAGATTCTTCGGTCGCTAGTGCGTGTCGCACGAACGTATAGCGGTCGTGGCGCTCTGATTGCCCGGCCAAACCGACGAAAAGACGCCAAACTTAAACCAATCGCGCTCTAAAGCTCCCTCAGATGACAGGTGCGCGGTTCGATCAAAAACATATATGGTAATGGGAAAAAACGGAGCTTGCTACTTCGGCGAAGGGAGAATGATGAGGGCATTCTCTGTGAAGGTCGCTTCGCCAAGCTTGCCGTTCATCCGGTATTGAATTTTCAGTTTCTTCGGTACACCCGGTGCGGGATCGCCGAAGCTTTCGTTGTAGGCGGCTGCCGCCAACGTGATCACCGGCAAGTCGCCCGCTTGTTTGCGAAGCACCGCGGTGACATCCTTCTGATAAGTCCCGGCCCCGTATTCTGCTTTGACGATCTCCAGGCTGACCTTTTCGAAACCTGCTTGTGACATCAATTTGTTGACGTCGACGCCTTTTCCGACCTTGTGAGCGATAACCAGCACGGCTTGAGTCGCCTCGGCCTGGAGCCCGGGCAATTCCATTGCTTCGACCGCCAGTTTCAAGCCGTCGGCACTCGGATGGAGCTTCAGCACGTCCAGCACCAGCTGGTGCTCGGTTGGACGACGGGTTGCATTCAATGCGTTGCGGCACATTTCGGCTCGATGTTTATCCGGCATCGCGAACTTTCGCGCGAGACCAATGTAGCCGCGAAGCGCACGGACCCGGTACTTCTCAACCGGAGCCGTTTTTGCCAGATCCAGGAGGACGGGCGCGGCATCAACGCCGTTCCATTTGCCAAGTAGGCGACTACTGGTATCCTGAAGTTGAGCATCGTTGCTCTTTGCCGCGGCGGCAAGCGTTTGCAGAGCTTTTTTACCACCAACATCGCTCAGGATTTCCAGCAAGTCCGTCTTGGCAGCATCCGGAGAGCGATTAAGAGCAGTCGACAGCCTTGCGGCGACTGCCTCACGGTCCGGCATACGGACGCAGGCCGTTTTCAATGCTTGCCGAGCCACCTTGTTGTCTTCGATGTACTGAGGCTCAACAACCTGTGAAATAAGAACGGACAGTTTGTTGAGAGAGACCGTCTCACCCAGGGCAACCAAAGCCGCACGACGCACCGGTTTTTCAGAATGATCGAGCGCTTTCTCAACTTCTTCG
>JAHEJI010000209.1 GCA_024638965.1 Planctomycetaceae bacterium | reverse complement strand
CTCTCTTCAGCCATTTATTTTGTTGGCATCGCGATCATCGGAATCTACCTCAGTCTGGTTTTGATTGGCCGTCGCCACTGGCTCGGGGGTCGCGACGGAACAAGTCTGCTTTGGCATTACATGCTGCGGGCGATTTGTCTCGTTGTCACCGTTATTGCGGGAGTATTGATCGTTCAACACAGTCCGCTCAATCGGGCGCGAATGGACATTTCGGCTGAGAAGGTAAGCACACTCTCGGATTCAACAATCGCGGTTCTCGATCAGTTGGCAGCCAAGGAAATCAACAGCGAAAATCCACCGATCAAGATTGAGGCCTATATCAGTAACAATATCCCTACGGAATACGTGCAAACCAAATACGATTTAGTCAACTTACTGCGCGAGTTTGACGTTCGCGGGGGAAACCGGGTTCAGGTAAAGATCCATCAGGGAATCGAGCCTTTCAGCGAAGAAGCGATTTTGGCTGAAAAACGTTTTGGTATTCGTCCCAGGAATGTTGAAAGTGAATCCCGCGGCGCCATTCGCAGCGAGCAAGTTGTTCTCGGTGCGGCCTTTACTTGCGGACTCGAACGCGTTGTGACCAAATTCTTCCCCTACGGTATGCCTGTTGAATATGAATTGATGCGATCGATCAATACCGTTTCACAATCAGATCGCAAAACTGTAGGTGTGGTCGAAACGGATGCCTTCGCGATGGGTGCTCTGTTGAGCATCCAGGGACAGCAGGCGAGCGTGCCGCGACTACAGATTATCCGGGAACTTGAAAAACAATACGATGTTGAGTCCGTTTCCATGGAGGAACCGAATTCGGCCTGGTTTGAAGACGATCAAGGGAATCGAACCAAGCCTCGCTACGATGTCTTGTTGGCGATTCAGCCTTCCCGAATGAGCCCAACAGAGATGGATAACTTAATTGATGCGATTCAGTCCGGATATCCCGTTGCGATTTTTGAAGATCCATTGCCCAACCAGACAAACTTCCGAATTCAGGATCTGAGTTACGTCCAAGGAACGTTTTTTGCCCGCAGCATCAGTCGAAATGAGCGTGAAGGCGCCGACATCCAAAAGCTCTGGGATGCGCTCGATCTGGACGTTGACAGAGTCAAAACTCAACGCGGGGGAGTCAGCCAGTTGATTCCCTGGCTGGTTTGGCAATTGCCGTCGGAAAACCCCTATCCTCGTGATCGCCAGCTAAACACGCCCGAACTGGTAATTGTCCGCGAAGAAAACCCGGACACCAACCCAATGTTCTCTCCCGGTCATCCGGCGATGCAGGGCATCACAGAGCTGTTCTTTCAGCTCACGGGTGCGATCGCGCCGGTTCCCAATTCGAAGCTGATTTTTGAGCCGCTCGTATCGACGGGAGAGCTCACGAAGGCGGGCAGAATCCTGCTTTCCGATTTTGTCAATGCGCCCAGTGAGGAAGACCGCAACCAAAAACGTGGTTCTCCCGACCGACAATTCTTCCTGGCCGCTCACATTCGTGGCGAATCTGCCGGCACCGTACCGCCTGGATCAAACGCAAAGTCCAAGCAGAACACGAATGTGATTTATGTCGCTGACATGGATACGCTGGCTGACTATTTCGTCAATATTCGAAATAGTCCCATTCAGCGAGGTATCGAATACCGGTTCCAGAACATGGCGTTTGTGTTGAACATTATTGATTCCCTGGCTAACGAATCGACCTACCTCAGTATCCGCAACCGAAAATTCCGCCACGTCACGTTACGCGTCGTCGAAGCAACCACGGAAGAGGCCATGCAGGAAGTCTACGATGTGACGCAACAGATCGAAATTGACCGACAAGTTGCTCGCCAGGAAATCGAGAACAAGATTCAAGCAGAAATTACACCGTTGGCCGAAAAATACCGCCAACAGGAAGAAAAGCGAAATCGAGGCGAGGCGATTGATTTACCAGCTCACAACGCCCTGTTTGGCTTGCTGCAACAAAAACAACGAGAACAGCAGGGGAATTACGATCGCCGCATCGAAGAGCTACAAAACGAGACTCGTGAAAAAATGCGCAGCATTCAACTCGATGCTGAGTTGCGAATTCAAGACATTCAGCGCAAATTCAAATTGATGGCCGTCCTGTTGCCACCGATCCCACCGCTTCTTGTCGGGCTAATCGTATTCACACGGCGCCGACTTCGTGAACGAGAAGGAATCTCAAAAGCCCGGCGACTGAAGTAGACGTTTACAACAAATACGAAATCTTAACACAACTCAAAGTTATGAAATCTGCATTTCGAACCACGATCTTGATGATTCTGATCGCCTTAACAGCAACGGTCGCTGCTGCCTACTACTATCCCTGGCCGGAGAGCGACCTGGTCAGCGACCAAATTGATAAGCCATTGTTTGAGGAACTCGATATGGAACAGGTCCGTTCCATTCAAATTCTGAAATTTAATGATGATCGCAACGAACTTGAAGACATTCGACTCGTTCTTAAGGCAGACAAATGGGTCTTGCCACAAAAGTCCAATTTTGTGGCAACCGCTACACCACTGGTTGCCCTGGTTCGTAGTTCCCTCAATGAGTGCAAAGTCCGCGAGCTGATGTCGGATACAGAAGAAGACCATATCAAATTCGGTGTCGTGGATCCGATTAACTACAGTTCTTCGGTGCCCCGTTCCAGCCTTGGCACAAAGCTAATTCTCGAAGATCGCCAGGGAGATGTCATTGCCAGCCTGATCGTTGGCAAACCTGTAAAAAGCGAATCCGATGTTCCACAACGATTCGCTCGAATCCCGGAACAACCTTATGTTTACGTGATTGACTACGATGCACGAATTCTGACAACTGATTTTTTTCAATGGGTTGATTCCAATTTGTTGCAACTGGCAACTGCAGCCAATCCAAACGGACAAAAGACGGCCGAAATCAACATCAACAAGTATCGAATTGACCTGGCAAAAATCGGTGTTCCAAATTCTCGAGAAAACGAATATCGGGCCAAATTCGGGACAAAAGACAATCAACTTGCGTTCGCCTCTCTTGAAATTCCAGAGCCGGGCAGCGACGAGTGGAAGGCCATTACGCCTAACCAGACTCAGATGCCGGAACTCGCGAGTTGGATGAAGGTGATCGCTCGAATTCCAATCGCGGACGTCCAACGAAAAAGTAAAACTTTAGCTTCCGTTTTGCGAAACCCGAAAGAGGACGCTAGTGACGAAGCATTGAAAGAACTTAATGGTTTTGGAATTCGCAAGTCTGGTTTTGAAAACGGGGCGTTCCAATTCGAGGCCATGGGCGGGCATTTTTCGTTTATTACACCTGAAGGCGTTAGATTCAATCTCCTGGTGGGTGACTTTACTTCAGGTGAGACCAAAACAGTGAGCGGTAACCTGGCGAGAATCCTCATGGTCTCGGTTGACGTCGACTATTCGAAATTTCCAGAGCCAGTCAATCCGGATGACCCTGAAAACAAAGCGTATCTCCGCGCCGTTCAAGATCGAAACACAAAACTAACCCAGGCACGACAGACTGCAGCCGACTTGAATCGCATTCATTCTGACTGGTTTTACATCGTGGATGACGGGGTCCTGGAGATGCTGATCCCGTCCGTGACTTTCGAGCAAGCAAAAACACCTTCCCAACCGGGTGAGGCTGCCGCCGAAAACAAAGAGGCAGACGCGACCAACGAAAATTCCGTCAAGAGTGAAAAAGAGTAAGATCTTTTGGATGCACAACACGCGTACTGAATTCAATACTCGGTCCTCGGCTCGGTCCTCGGGAATCGGTACTCGAAATTCGAATTCCGCCTCTGCAGTTCCCGTTAGATCGAATACAATCGGGCCTCCGTCTTCCTGAAAAACAAGTCGAGCATGTCTCCGTCAGCCAAAGCCGCCAAACCGAGTACGATTCGGCTTCTTCGCAACCGCCTGATCGCAGGTTTATTTGTCGTTCTTCCGTTTGTGATTACCTGGCTGGTGGTCAAATGGCTTTACGACACGATTATTTCCGTCATGATCGGACCGGTCGCAAATCTGCTGATCGAAATCTGGTCTTCGGAGGAAATCGCCAATGGTGAGGATCCGTCTACCTGGCTCACAAGTTTTCTGGCATCGCTCGCGGCATTAATATTGGTGCTGGGCGTATTGTTTATCGCCGGAATGTTCTTTCGCTCGCGAATTCATCGTTTGGCCGATTGGTTCTTCTCGACCGTTCCCGGAGTCAATACGGTCTACAGTGCGGTCAGCAACGTCTTTGAAGCAATTTCAAGTACACAGAGCAACGAAGAACGCTTCAAACGGGTCGTCCTGGTTCAGTTCCCGCATCCAGGCACAAAGGTCCCTGCGTTTGTGACGTCCGAGTGCACCGATATCAACACGGGCCGAAAGATCTTGTGCATTTATGTTCCGACCACCCCGGTCCCGACATCGGGGTACATGTTGCTGGTTCCTGAAGACGAAGTCGTTGAGGTTAACTGGGATTTGCAGGAAACATTGCAGGCGATCGTTTCAGGAGGCATTACCGTTCCCAAAGATGTAATTTATGATCAACCCAAAATCACAATCTCACCGAATGAATCCGTTCCGAGCGAAGAAAAACCAGCCGAATCGCAACCGGCACCTGACGAAACCTAGAGTGTTAAGGGAAGCCAACTTTGATGACGGCGCGCGAATTTAACTTTGACGGCATTGTGGGTCCGACACACAACTATGCGGGACTCTCCTATGGGAACGTCGCCTCGGCAACTCATCGACACAAATCTTCATCGCCCAAAACAGCCGCGCTGCAGGGTCTGAGAAAGATGAAGTTCGTTGCCGATCTGGGGATTGGTCAATGCGTATTACCACCGTTGTACCGCCCATATCTTGGCTTTCTCCGGGCAGTCGGTTTCACAGGCAATGATGAACAACTGCTTGAAAAAGCGTTCAGAACGGATCCGGTGCTGTTAGCGGCTTGCTACAGCGCATCGAACATGTGGACGGCAAACGCGGCCACAGTTTCACCAGCTGCCGATTGCCAGGATGGAAGGCTACATTTTACGCCAGCTAATTTGACCAGTACCTTGCATCGTTCGCTCGAGCCACCGGCAACCACCCGAGTTTTTCGCGCCATTTTTGAAAATGAAGACGCGTTCGTAGTTCACGACCCTCTTCCCAGCACCCTTGTTCTTGCGGATGAAGGAGCCGCCAATCACACGCGTTTGACGATCGAGCCTTCCCAGCCCGGGATCGAAATATTTGTTCATGGCCGAGCCGCCATGAACCGTAATATCACGTTTCCAAAAAAATTTCCGGCCCGGCAAACACTGGAATCTTGTCAAGCAATTGCCAGGCGTCATGGCCTCCTGGCTTCCAGAACCGTTCATCTTCAACAAACCCCCGCTGCGATCGATGCTGGCGTGTTTCACAACGATGTAATCTCTGTCGGTAACGAAAACGTATTCCTGACCCATGTGCAGGCATTCGTTGATCAAGCTGCGATGCTCTCGCAAGTCCGACAGATGTTTGAACAACAATTCGACTCTCCCCTTCAGGTCGTCGAATTCTCCGATGGCGAAATCAGTTTGTCCAAGACGGTAAGTTCGTACTTGTTCAACAGCCAGCTGCTGACGCGTCCGGATGGCGGAATGACGCTGATTTGTCCGCTCGATTGCAAAACATCGAGTTCGGCCTATGCTTGTACGCAAAGACTAATCGCCGAAGACAATCCCGTTGATCAAGTTGAATTCTTCGAACTCCGTCAGAGCATGAACAATGGGGGTGGGCCAGCCTGTTTGCGTCTCCGCGTCGTGTTGACCGAAGAACAACAAAAGGCGATGCACTCGGGAATCATTTTGACGAAAACACTCTACGGCTCCCTGGTGAAATGGGTTGAGAAAAATTATCGCAATGAATTAATTCCAGACGACTTACGCGATCCCAACCTGCTGACCGAAACGCGCGATGCGATCCATGAGTTGTGCGGGATTCTGGATTTACCCACCGATGTTTTGTTGGGCGATTAGCTGTGGCTCGACAGACGAGATTACGACGTCTAAGGTATCTTAATTGAAGCTACAGAGCTGACAGAGACCAAGTCATTCTGAGGGAGCCCAGGCGACGGAAAAATCTCTCGTAAATTGACGCGAAATCCTTCACCTCGCTCCACTCGGTTCGGGATGACTCGATCGGCAACGATCTCAATAAACTCGAATAGTATCGACAATCGTCCATTCGAAGTCGCGCACATTCCAAACCAAACGCACCAAATACTCCAGTACACGATTGAAATGAGCAGACCCAAAGACCTCAAAAAATATTGGAATGAGAACATCCGGATTGTCTTATTCCTGTTGGCAATCTGGTTTGCGGTTGGGTTTGGAGTCAGCATTCTGTTCATCGAACAGCTCAATCAAATCAAGATCGGCAACTTGGGACTTGGTTTTTGGTTCGCCCAACAAGGTTCCATCTTTGTGTTTATCCTACTTGTCCTCGCGTATGCGATATGGATGGATCGGCTGGATCGCAAGTACGAGGTGGGAGATTGAGCGTGGAATCGAGCGTTCTGGCAGCGTCCAATTTGCTTGTGCTTGCGGTAGACGATCCGGCGCGACCGTGGACGTGGACGTTTGTGGGACTCACTTTTGCCCTTTATCTGTTTATCGGCTGGCGCAGTCGGGTTCGCGAAACTGCCGGATTTTATGTGGCTGGCCAAGGTGTCCCGGCAATTGCAAATGGCGCCGCGACGGCTGCGGACTGGATGAGTGCCGCCTCGTTTATTGGGATGGCCGGACTGATCAGTTTTTCAGGAAGCGATGGATCGGTTTACTTGATGGGCTGGACGGGGGGATACGTTTTATTGGCATTGTTGCTCGCCCCGTATCTACGAAAATTTGGACACTACACCGTTCCCGACTTTATCGGATCGCGATACTACAGTGAAATGGCTCGTGTCGTGGCGGCGATTTGTGCGATTTTTGTTTCGCTGACCTACGTGGCGGGCCAGATGAAAGGCGTCGGTGTCGTCTTTTCCCGGTTCCTCGAAGTCGATCTCTGGATCGGCGTAGTGATCGGCATGGGGATTGTTGCTTTTTTTGCAGTGCTGGGCGGAATGAAAGGCATTACCTGGACACAAGTCGCCCAGTATTTGATTTTGATTTTGGCCTTTCTCATTCCCAGTATTGCGATTTCGTCGATGCTAACAGGATCCGCTGTACCCCAGTCTGGCTTTGTCTTCAGCGATATTTCGGAAAGGCTCAATGAAGTTCTGCTTGACCTCGGTGAAAAGGAATACACCAAGCCGTTTGAGAAGTTTTCGCAGCTCAACGTGTTTTGCATAACCGCTGCGCTAATGTTTGGAACTGCGGGATTGCCTCACGTGATCGTTCGTTTTTATACCGTCAGGAACGTCAGGGCGGCTCGCTACTCTGCTGTGTGGGCGATTTTTTTCATTGCGATTCTTTACACCACGGCTCCAGCGCTTGGTCTATTCGCCCGCTACAACCTCATCAAGAGTCTTCATGAATCGAAGATTGAAAAGGTCGTCATCAACAACGGACGGGAAGACACGAAATTCAGTTTTCCAGCTGAACGGGACGCCGCCTTTACCGCGATCTCGGCGGCACAGGAAGAAATCACGACCGGAGAAGTGGGCGTGACCTATTTTCTCTCATCGAGAGAGGGGCAAGCGTTGGATTGGGCGACACGTTGGCAGCGCACCGGGCTCCTGGCCATCGAGGATCTCAACCAAGACGGCTCGATCAATCTAAGACTCGACGAAGACACGGGTATTTCCGAACTGGCGTTGATCGACAAAGACATTATCGTTCTCTCGACGCCAGAAGTCGCTGGTCTGCCTCCCTGGGTCATCGCTCTCGTAGCTGTCGGCGGACTAGCTGCCGCGCTCTCAACGGCCGCGGGACTCTTGTTGGTGATCAGTTCATCGCTGGCCCACGATATGTATGTTCGTTTCTTTGCTCCCCATTCAACCGAAGCCGAAAAAGTTCGCATCGGTCGTATCGCCATCATTTTCGGAATCCTGGTAGCGGGTTATTTTGGAATCAATCCTCCCGGTTTTGTCGGTGAAGTCGTTGCGTTTGCATTCGGTCTGGCCGCTGCGAGTTTTTTCCCGGCGATTTTTCTCGGAATTTTTGTCAAACGGGTTAACCGCGAAGGTGCAGTGACTGGGATGATCGTAGGATTGGTGTTTACGATGACTTACATCGTCATGTGCACGGCTGACAAGAGTCTGCCTTTGATGTTCGACGCACCCATTATCGCTCAAGACCGATGGTTGTTTGGAATATCACCCCAAGGCATCGGCACGCTGGGGATGTTGTTGAATTTTGCGGTCACGCTGTCGATTTCCTACGTCACAAAACCGCCGCCGCAACAAGTTTTGGACCTCGTCGAGGGGGTCCGCGCTCCGTCGGACAGCCCTGCGAGCGATCATTAATTCTGGTTGCGGAAAACTGGGAGTGGAATTTGGGGCGGTCTCTATTAGCCATTTGTCGAAATTTCAAACGTTTTGGCCGCTTTCAGCCTCGGACACAGCGCACAGGCTTGGAACCGTCAAAAAAAGTACATTCCACCTTTTTTTTGCCGGTTTTCTAACGCCGAATTTTGACCTTACCGCGTATAAGTTTGTACAAATCGGCATTCTCTAACTACAATAGACTTTGGCTATGCATGGAAATCGGGTTAGCCACCCTCTTCCGAACCTCGAGTAGGGTGAACGAGAACTTACCAGGCCTATTTCCTTGACTCTCAAGGGGTGAGTCTTACTCTGAAGTGATAACTCGAGATCGTTATTTTTGTCTCACGGAGATTCAGCGTGTTGTTCAAGCTAAACAAAAAGTCGTATCGAAAATCAAAGCAATCCAACCTGAAAACGGACTATTCGTTGCTCGAACCTCGTCATCTTTTGGCCCATGTTTCTTTCGATCAAGGTTCCGGGGTGTTGAAGGTGATCGGGACGAATGAAGCCGATACTGTGGTGCTCATCAACGGAGATAGTCAGGCAAACGTGACGCTAAGAATTGACGGTACCGTCCATCCGCAACAGTTTTCGATCGACAAAATAACCGAACTGCAATTTTTTGGCAGAGACGGCGACGACAATTTCGTGGTTCAATATAAAAATTCTGGGCTAAACCAATTTTTGGTCACGGCCGCTGGACAGGCGGGCAACGATCGTTTGTTTGCTGAGCAAGCGTCTCCATTTTCATACAAAAATCCCTTCAAGTTTATTGGTGGACCTGGCGACGACCTACTTGTCGGCGGTAACGCAAACGACGAATTGATTGGCGGAGACGGTAATGACATCATTAGAGGCAACATCGGAGAAGACGTTCTTCTTGGAAACGCTGGTGACGATGTTCTTAACGGACAAGCCGGAGATGACATGATTCAAGGCGGCACAGGTGACGATCGTTTGATCGGTGGTATCAAGCAACGATCAACTGACGAGGTGATCGAAGTCCCTGGCGGTAATGACGAGCTATTTGGCGGAGTCGGGAACGACATGATGTTTGGTCAAGATGGCAACGACATGCTCTGGGGTCACCTCGGTAATGACTCGCTATATGGTGGACAGGGCTCGGACGAGCTTTTCGGTTCCATTGGTATGGACAGTTTGTTTGGCGGCTCGGGCAATGACCGCCTCTTTGGAGGAGACGATCATGATTTTCTCTCAGGAAATGCCGGGAACGATGAGCTCTACGGTGGCCAAGGAAACGACGATCTCCAGGGTGGATCAGGACGCGATAAACTTATCGGGGCAGCAGGCCGCGACAGCCTGAACGGTGGCTTTGGCCGAGACTATCTGAACGGAGGGGCAGGTTGGGATACGCTGACGGGAGGCGGCGGCGCAGACACTTTGCTCGGGTCATCTGGCGGCGATCGGCTATATGGCGGGGAAGGCGATGATATCTTGTTCGGTAATACTGGTGACGACTTTCTAAGTGGCCTCGGCGGTGCAGATTTTCTCAGCGGCGGTGCTGGCGATGACGGACTCGCCGGCGGGTTAGACGCCGATCGAATGAAGGGAAACAGCGGAGCGGACTTTTTCTTTGCTGTCATGGAGGATGATATCCTGGTCGATTTCAATCCCGACGAAGACGGGAGCAACTAATCAGCTGGCGATATATTCGCGCCAACTATCGAGTTGTTCTTGCGTCAGACTGTTGGGGCGTTCGAGCTGATATCGAAATGATCTTTTGTGGTCGCCACCCAATTTAACACGAATATTCAAGCGTCCGTTTTCGGAGTATTTGAACCGAACCTCAATCGTGGTCCCAACCGGAATGGACTCCGGCAAATCCCAAATACTGCAGCGGCCAATCGCGGAACAGTCTTCAGGGCCTTTGCTTTCACCTTCTACAATCCTGACCAGAATCGACTCTTGATCCAGTTTGTGAGTCTTGAACACCCGCCGCGCGACAACTGGCAAGGGCGTATTGCGAGGAATCAGGCGGACGACCTGCTCAATGCCCGTGTCGACCTCCTTAG
>JAHEJI010000208.1 GCA_024638965.1 Planctomycetaceae bacterium | reverse complement strand
CCGACGCGACGTGGAACGGTCAAGCGAGACCATCATGAACCGCAAATTATCTAACGGTTTGCAACGATCCGCAACTATCTGTGAGTTTCCTTTAAGTCGTTGACGCTCGAAATCGGTTCTGCTAGTTTTCGCGAATAATTTCGGGTGTTTCGTAAGGCTTGATTCGCGGATGATCAACTCGGCCAAAATGTTGGACATCGTAAGTGGTCGTCGGTCAGGCCTGTTGGCAATAATGGTTCGTTTCGGCCTTGGTTGTTTAACACCCGTTTATCGGCTGGGTGTATGGTGGCGAAATCGACGATTTGAATCTGGTCGATCCAGCGTCAAGGAAGTCTCCGTTCCTGTCATTTCAGTCGGGAACCTGACGACCGGTGGTACCGGTAAAACGCCAATGGTGATGTGGGTTTCCGTGTTGCTTCGTTCGTGTTCGCTGCGTTTTGCAATTGTCAGTCGCGGCTACGGTCAAACCAGCACCAGCGATGGCCAAAACGATGAAGCCCTTGAGCTGGAACATCGTTTGCCTGATGTTCCGCACCTGCAGGACGCTGATCGAGCCAAAATCGCTCAAATCGCAATCGATGAAATGCAGTCTCAAGTGATCTTACTTGACGACGGTTTTCAGCACCGCCAACTTAAACGCGATCTTGATATCGTGCTAATCGATGCAACGCTACCATTTGGGTACAACAGATTGTTGCCCCGCGGACTGCTCCGCGAACCCCTGTCAAATCTTTCCCGGGCTGACGCCATAGTCTTGACACGCTGTAACACGATTGATTTCCGGGCGACAAATCAAATTCGAGAACGGGTACAACATTACGCACCCGGCGCAATTTGGGCGAAATCGAAGACCGTTGCCGAGCAATGGTTGCAATACAACGGTCGAACGATACCGATTCGAGATTTGAAGGGGAAAAAAGTACTGGCTTTTTGCGGGATTGGAAATCCCAAAGGCTTCGAGCACTCTCTCTTGCAGCTGGACGTCACGGTGGTGCGGCAACTCGATTTTCCGGATCACCATCCGTACTCTCCGGAGGATATCAAGTCGATCGAGTCCGTTGCCGATCAACTCCGCGTTGACACGATCGTTTGCACGCATAAAGATCTGGTCAAACTTGGCGTCAATCAGCTGGGTCGCTTGCCACTCTACGCTTTACTAATTCACATCGAATTCGTGGAAGGCGAACAAGAACTTACAGATCTCATCACCCAATCGGTGGGGTATTCTGCATCTTCGGATGTCTAGCCGGATTGCGTGTTTCTTAATTACTTATTGTTTGAGTTCGGTATTGATCAAGGCGTTTCCGTAGGCCGCATGGTTTAACTTGAACCGCATGCCCAACGGGCGGCGTATTGCCGTTTCAAACGTGCGGGGCGTTGCCCACGCGAAAGCGAGAGATGTCATCCTAAAGCGAGTGGAGCGAGGTGTACGAGCTGCTACCGCCAAAATATTATCGAAAAGAGCTTCTTTTTCTTGGAATCGCAGGACGAGTTCTCGAAGATTTTACTGTTCTGGCTTCAGGTGTCTGGGATGGTGTGACCGAGCCGTCTTTTGCAGGTGCAACAAGATCCGGAAAATACTCGTCGAGAAATCTTGGCCAATAGCCGTTGAGAATTTTTCTGCATTGATCGATGTTCTCTGGATCCGACAGAAGCAATCCAGCAGTCGCCAACAGCTGGGTAATTGCTTTTGTATCGTTGCTGTCGAACCAACGATCGTAGACCTCGACATTATCGATCCAGACTTGACCAGGTCCCATCAAATCGAAACCGATGCGAAGATCATCAATTCCCTGAATTGGCAAATCGTCGAAGTGAACGGCAAATCGCTGCCAATGTTCTTCAACACGTTTCGTTGCCGAGGCTGGTGCCAAGGCTCCGATGGAGCCGAAACGATAATAATCGGCGTTAGCAGTGTGACCTTCTAATGCAATTCTCAACGGCGGTTGATTTTCGGGGTCGTCTGTCCGTAACCAGACCGAAACGGACAGCCGGCCCGTTTCCGGCGCGGCAAAGCCACTGCTGCGAATCCAGACGGTTGGTCCATCGCTGGCGACGACCAGCGAAGAAGAACCCGTGTGTCCTTGTTGATTGTCGATTCTGATACGTTGCGTCGATTGGCCACCGAAGTCCCAGCCCGCAAGCGACGGCTGGCCACTAACTTCAAAGTCAGGATTGGCAAGTGCATTGACGGGCGGTACCTTGCTTGCTCGGACCAGTTTGGACTGTAAAGCTTGTAAATGAGCTCTCAAAGGCTGTTCAGCGTTATCCGGGAACTGAACCGCAAAATCCAGGATAGAAGTCTTCGTGTCATTGGCCACGCCACCCACCAATCCAAAGGGTTCGATTTCAAATTCAAAATTTGCCGAACCGTTTTGCCGGCGGAAGCGGAGGTTCGAAAGCGAGCGAATATTGTCGGCATCGGCATGCGCCAGGTTAATCTTACATGTTGCGGGCCATGGTGAACTGTTAACGGCGTAGAAAAACCACTTGTCTCCAACCTTGGCTTGGCGGACGGCAATCGGGCTTTTGGATTCAGTATCGATCTTAGGTTTCACATCCGTGAATCGAACGTTCGGCAACTGGCAGAATACCTTCATGAATTCGCGTCGATGGCTCTCCTGGCCGTTCGAAATCAGAATTCCACCGTCGATGAACCCGTTCGAATCGTTGTCCCGCAGCGTCATGGCAAAACGTTTTCGGTTCCACGCACCGGCGGGAGACAATTGTTGCAGCCTGATCAATGGTGCAGATTGGTTGCCGATCTCGGTCTGTTCTTGAAGCTCAGAAAAATGGGCCCATGAGATTCGGCTGGAGATCAGATTTCCACGGTAATTGCCTTGACGGAAAAAGTCCCCGGCTTGTTTGGACGACATCGTCTGAATTTCAACCCGTTGGGAGGCGAGTGATTGATTGGGCGCAATCCGCCTGGGTTTCAGCAATACGAGGTCAGGGTTTGTTGTTGGAAGTGAGCGGCTGAATCCAAGTTGTAACATGGCACCGTCAAAATCAGGTGGCAAATGCAGACTCGGACTGAGTGCGGACGAGATTTCTTCGTTTTGATAGATGTCGGACGGAGCAAGAATCAGCTTCGCATCGGACTTGTGGCGTTGAATGCTCTGGAGCATCTGCAAGTACCAGGCAGTCATTTGTTCGGCACGCCAATTCAACCATTCCTGCTTGCGACGACTGATCAGTTCGTTGGTGAAGGCTTCATCTGTCGCATCGGAATTGACGATCGTCCTGAAGCGACCGATGGTGATGCGGTCGTAACACCATTGCATGCCAGCCAGTTGAGTGTACGTATCAGGACGACACGAAATAGCGAGACCGTTGAAAGAATCGTGGTCTCGATATCGCTCAGCCAACTCTTCAACGACTCGAGTTACGGCCCGCTGAACTTCGACGTTCAGTGGATTGTAAATCGGCAAGCCTTTTTGAGCGTTCGTTCGCTGTTGTCCACGAAAGTTGATTAAGTCAAATTCATTTTTGGAGCCAGCCTGCCGACGAATCGTTTCGATTTCCGGTAATGGAGCGGTGAAAGCCAGTGTTGGCACTAACTTCAGCCCAGCCCTGTCGAACATTCGGAACAGCATTTCCAAAATGTCCTTGCGTTTCGGGTCTTGCCCATTGTCAAAAAAAACGCCACTGTCAAACTTGGGGGTTGGGTCCAGCAGTTGACTGGGATAGATCGCGCTACCGTCAATGGCGACGGTAATATAAGCGCCAACGTATGAGTTGGCCTTCAGGTACTGTACGAACCGATCAGCTCCAAGGTAAAAAGTCAGCCAGTCGTCGAGAGGTTGCTGGATGACCGGATCAACCACCTCATCCGAGCCGAAGTTTTCAGGGAAAAGAGGCATTTCATAGAACGCCATAAACTCCCTGGAGTCGGAATCAAAACGGATCGCAACGTCTTGATCAGGCAAACGTCTCGGGCCGTGGAGAATTCGGATTTTTCCGATTCTGGCGGGCAGTTTTTCATGGCGATTGGCGATTAGAAGATATGGATTTTCTGTGTTCGGCCAGAAAACGATTCGATGTTTCATCATCACCGATGCTTCGCCAGTGGGCTCTGGTCGCACAATGGAGTCGGGGATAACCAGGCCAGAATCAAAACCCACCGATGGAATCTGGCCGGTCGGGTCGGTCTGGATGATGCTCGTGCCAATTGCCATCGGCTGGTCAGCCGGAAACTCGATTTCGACGATATGCGGCATACCTCGTTTGTCGATTGCAAGTGGAATAGCGTGCCAACCACCCACATCAAGCTGACCTACGATCTCCTCACCATTTTGAATGGATTGGAATTTGTGGTTACCCAATGGTCGATTATTCGTCGCGGTGATCAAGCGGTTGAGTTGCACTAAAGACGCATTGGTTGAACGAGTCAGCACTCGACCATTCGTCGGATCTATCGTCAGAAAATTCCTCCAGTCCTCGTCATGGGTGTTGGTCGGTTCTTTTTTGTCCAAAACAACCAGCTGGATCGTGCGGCGAACGGATTGTTTTCGGTTGTTGAATGGAACCTGGTACCAGTTGGGATCGAGTTCTATGATCAAATCGTATACGCCTTCGGTTCCCGGCATGGGCAATTCAAGACGCTCTCGACGACCTGAGCCTTCTTCGTCCAAAGTGAACTCAAACGTTCGAGTCCAAATAGTCGGCGCGGTTGTTCGCGCCGGTACGATTTTCAGCCGACAATTGGCTGACCGGGCGGCAATTCCGGTCAGGTTGGGCGTGATTCCCAGCGACATCATCTCACCGGGCTTAAATACCTGGCTTGGCTGGGCGATGTCGATCCGTAATTGGTCCCCAGGAGCCCGAGCGAATGTAATCTGGTTCTGCTGTTGATCGATATCAAGATTCAGAGTTCCACTCAGCAGTTGAGAAAACTCGATTGATTCTTGAAATCTCTCATCTGGACGGTCCGACGGATAAAGCTCAACTTCGATAAGAGCATCCTCGTAACCGTCGAGTGTCACGTCGAATCCACCATAATTGCTTGGGCTCGGTTGACGAATCGAAATGGCTTCATTAATCAGCTGAATTGCTCCGGGTGAATCCGTGTTCAACGATAACGACTGACACTCGGATAACGTGCCACCAGTGACGCGCAAACTTCCCTGCCAGGTTTGCTCGACGCCTCCCCCCCATGAAATCCTCAATCGCATCGATTTCCTGGTTGAAGATCGCAGAGTTGGTTTGGTGGAAACTGGCGAACGAGTCACCGGCTCAAGGACTTGGCCTTGAATAGCGCTTGGATACGATGTTCCCCAACCGCAGCAAAGCGCAGCGGTGAACGCAAATCCAATCCAGCATTTTCGCAATCTAATTGATGCAACGTTGGGAACAGATTTGAATTGTAATCTCGATTTCGGACGTCCTTGTCCGAGCATCCAAACATCCTGAAAACTAGGGAAGCGGCGGAATGTAGTACATTGGGGCCGCGGAATCTATCAGGCGATTTAAGGGAAAACCAGATCAAAACGACACGCGCGATAGCATTGATCGGATAGCAGAGAAGCCCGCTCGTTGCCAGTCGGCAGTTCCCAGCACTCAGTACCCATACTCAGTTGTTCAACTTTCGGCTGCTAGCTCCGGTTCAATGGAAATTTCTAGCGGCTCGCCATTTTTCAAGTTTTTGAAGCAATCATCTAACAGCGCTTCCAGCCCGGGGGTGACTTGAGGGCAACGATCGCGTACGTCATTCACCTCCCAGCGGTCGTCTGGCTTTTTGAACAGGCTTAGCCGTCTTTCACGCGTTCCGTTTGTGCGAATCAGTTTCCAGCATTGGGTTTGGATCGACTGAGCATGATCGAGGATCGAAACAACGGCCTCCGCATTAGGATCAGGAAGGACTTGGGTGCAAAATGAAGCCGTATTGGTGAGTTCAACTTCAAACCACTCGCACAGCACGTCATGAAGCGAAGATGGCTGGATGAGGCTTTGGCTGCGAAAAGCGTACTTCACGTCGGGCCAGCGAATCATGTAAGGAACGTGAATCGACTCGCAATTCAGATTCATGGGGTCCCCAATCTGGCCATGTTCACCCAGCGGATAACCACGAGTCGACAAAAAACTGAACAAATTCGATTTGTTCGTCGCGATGTGATCCAACAGCACACCAAAAAACTGATCGAACAAAACAAGTTGAGCGGCGCAGCACTGTTGATGGCCAAGCAAGATATCGGGAGAATCCGACGCTTGATCAAACCAGCCGTTGGGAGGCTCAACATCGTGCGGCGGATCCGGGTCCTCGTCATCGGCCAACCGAGCTCGATAAGCGTAGGGAGCATCCCACGGTCCAGCCAATGTTCTGCAATGAATCCAAAGTAAACTGCCTGGTTCAAGTTGCTGGACAAAGTCCAGTGTTTGGGCAAAAAAACTGGCCAACCAGGATTCACTTGGTTCCTCAGCGAGCTGCACTGGGCTGGGTGACTCGATTTTGACGATACGGTCAAACTCAGCAGCCATTGGACTCGCGGCCAGCTCAGTCTCATCGGTCAACAGTATCGATTGGATCCCCTTTTTGCCAATCCGAGTCGCAAGATGGGAATGCTCGGCTTGTTCGTTTGCTGCGTGAGAGCGGTGCCAGATCGAACGAGTTCCTCTCAGTAAATCGGGTGAATCCGAGATGGCAAAGTCAAAAAGAACTGACTGTGCGGCAAGGTGGTTCAGATTAGGCGTGTCGATCGTTGTGTTACCATAAGCGGGTAACATCGCGGTATTAACACGGTCTGCCACAAAAACGATCGCCGATTTCTGCGTTTGACTATTCAGTTTGAGCTCCATCCTGAGGCAAAATGCTTCAGATTCACGAGGTTGACGAGTCCGGGCTAATCAACATATTGTTAAGGTTCAGCTCCCAATTGCGAGAGCCCATCCCATCCGGGCAAACAGAAGGCGAACATTCTTGTACGACCGACAAAAACTGATCGAACTGGTTCACGAAAAGGCACTTGAATTTGGCGACTTTACGCTCGCCTCCGGGCAAAAAGCCAGTTTCTATCTCGACTGTCGTCGGCTCACGCTTGACGGGCAAGCTGCGAACCTGATTGCCGAGGGTATTCTTGAACTCATCAACGAAGACACTCCGGACGCGGTCGGAGGGATGGCAATTGGAGCTGATCCGATCACGGCAGCGGTGATCACCCGCGCCTGGCAGCGTGGCCACGACCTGCGCGGGTTTATTGTTCGCAAAGAGGCGAAGGTTCATGGAACCGGAAAACAGGTCGAGGGACCTGTTGCGACCGGCGATCGAGTCGTGATTCTGGAAGACGTGATTACAACCGGAGGCAGTTCGTTAAAGGCGATTCAACACGCGCGAGATTTCGGATTGATTGTCGATCGGCTGATAACGATTGTTGATCGGGGCGAGAATTCGGCCGCTGTTTTCAAACAAGTCGAGGTGGATTTCAAAGCGCTTTTGCATGTGAACGACCTGAAAATTGCTGCGGACAATTGATGGAATCCTTTTTGCAGTCTCATTCAAATTGTCGCGTTCTTTTGAGAACTTCGCGACCATCCAATCGACCGAACTAATCGAATTGTGGCGTTACAGACTCACTTTTTTCGATAACCGTCACGTTTGTAATAGTCTGACGGAATTGCGAGGACGGACCGACTAACGATCAGTCAAACTGTGCGATGACCAATCGAGTTCCAAGGGCCTTTTTCTGTTAAGGCGTACCGATTGGCGAAACTTTCCACAAGATACAGGTCGCGTTTATTACTGAGTCTGTTTTGCTAAATAGCGATGTATCGAGATTGAAGATTGCGATGCTAGTAGTTCATGTATTTGCCAGAACAGTTGTAACTTCGCTTTGACTGATCCAAATATCAGGACGATGTCACTAACAGACTTTGTGATGAATTCACCCGTACTGCGGGTGCAAAGCTCATTGCACAACCGACTGGCAGATTATAACTGAGACCCACCAAAGTTGCTGTGTAGCAGCAGAAGTGATTCGTACAAAAAGGAGTTTGTTATGAAACGTTATTGGCATTCGTGGATGGCGGTCATCGTAACCGTTGCCATGATCAGTCCAGCCGCTGCACAAAACGACACAGGCCAATTGTCTGAAATTGGTTCCTATCAGTCGATTTTGTCCCGAGCTGGTTATCCGACGAATGGATACGGAGCGAGACCGGGCCGGGCCGCCTATACGACCCCAACGACTTCCGTATCCAACGGTGATTTCTATACGCAGGATGCACCGGTCGATCAAAGTGTTGCACCTAAGGTTGACCCGGGTGCTGCAGTGCCCGAAGCACCCGCAACCGCGCTCCCAGATGCTATGAGCTCAGCCGACGCTGGAGTTGCTTCGGTGGGTATCAGCGACTGTGTCACAGGTAACTGCGGTGTTGGCCAGCCCGCGGGCAACGGTTCGAATTTTGTTGTTGGAATTAGCGGCCTGATCTTTGATCGCGATTACGAAGGGCACCGCAGCGTCAGTCAAAACGCAGCGGGCGGTCGGCTTTACACGACCGATGCTGATCACGATAACTTCGGGGGCGTGGATGTTTCTTTGCAGAGACGCAACTGCAACAACCGTGGTTGGGAAGCTCGTTACTGGGGATTATATCCTGATACGGCAACTTCCTCGCTGACAGGAACACCTGTTTACGTATCCAGCGACTGGCGCGGTCTCGATCAGATTAACCACGTTGCAAGTGGAGCCAATGTCTGGGATATCTTTCAACAAGGCGACGTGCAAACAGTCTTCCGGGACACCAATATCCAAAATATTGAATTCAACTTGCTCGGAAATGCCGGTTGCTTTACGTCACGTCATGGTCGTCAGGCTAACGTAGAAGTAATGGCAGGTTTCCGTTGGTTCGAGTTTGACGAAACCCTGGGTTTCAGCTCCGATTCGACGTTTGGTGCCTACCCAGCCACGCTTTTGTACGGGTCAGAGGTTGACAATACGTTGCTCGGGTTCCAAATGGGTGGAAGCACAGAATACTGCTTGACCAACCGTTGGCGACTGAGTGCCGGAACAAAAATGGGCATTTACAACAACCGAATCAATGCCCGACAGTACATCCTGGACGACCTGGGCGCTTACGCACAAATCGGTTCCGGGGCCAATGCAGGTGACGACTACAATTTGTCGGATCAAAAAGACGATCTCGCGTTCCTGGGTGAACTGGAATTGGGTTTGATCTTCCAACTCTCGTCAAAGTCACGAGCTGTGGTAGGTTACCGAGCGGTCGGCGTTTCTGGTGTTGCTTTGGCGGACGGACAGATTCCATACGACTACACCGATGTCTGGCAGATTACTCGTACTAGATCGGATAACGCATTGTTACTCCATGGTGGATACGCCGGACTCGAGTTCTGCTACTAACAGCGATTCCAATATAACCTGCGGCGTTGTCGTAAGTAACGCTTGAAACCCAACGTCGCAGACGTTACATAAAATCGGTTGAAAAACCAGTAAAAAAAAAGGAAACGCCGCAACTTCTGGTTGCGGCGTTTTTTTGTTGGCCGCGGACTGATGCCGCCGACTGTTCACTGTTATTTGGGAGCGATCGTGCAGATCATGCGGCGCGATTGTTGGGATGGTGTGCTCTCAACTTTCCCATGTTCGGCTAGTTGCTCGATGATGCCCTCCATCACTTTGCGTCCTTCGCTGATGTGAGCCATTTCCCGTCCACGGAATAGGACGGTGACTTGAACTTTGTCGTTGTGTTCAAGAAATCCAATCGCTTTTTTGACTTTGAAATCGATATCGTGCTGCCCCGTTTTGGGTCGAACCCGGATTTCCTTTAGCTTCGTCTGATGCTGTTTGCTCTTGGTTTGACGTTTAGCTTTGTCATATTTGAATTTGCCGAAATCCATGATTCGGCAAACAGGCGGTTTTGCGTCGCCAGCGACCTCAACAAGATCGAGGCCAGCTTCCTTTGCCTTGTCCAAGGCGTCTTGAGTTGGAATGATTCCTAGTTGATTTCCTTCCTGGTCAACTACGCGAACGGGCGTAATTCTAATCTGTTCGTTAATACGATTGCTTTTTCGGTCGATGTCTGTTTCCTTTTTGTGAGATGAAGATGATCGAAACTCAGTGTTTGTTGCGGTTTTTGCCCGCAGCTGAGTTACGTCAAACGTAGCAAGTATCTGTTACTTTAGCCAGTAAAGTCAACTGAAAAAAGTGCAATTCGGATTCAACCAGTTCCCAAAAACCGAGTCTAATAGTCGCCAACTCCAGCCGAACCGCTTCCCTCCGATTCCCCAATTCCGACGGCGTTTTTGAAAGTTTTCTTCACTACTCTCTGGTCGATTTCGTCACGAAGCTTATTAATCGTGTCCGCGACCGGCAGATCGCCGACCGGACCATCGACCAGGTCGCGAATTGAGACAGTTCCGTTTTCGGCGTCTCTCGGCCCAACAACCAACATGTAGGGAATGCGATCAAGTTGCGCATCGCGCACCTTGGCACCCAGTTTTTCGCTCCTGAAATCACCCTTGGCCCGAAT
>JAHEJI010000207.1 GCA_024638965.1 Planctomycetaceae bacterium | reverse complement strand
TTCTAACGACAATCGTTCCAATTGAGAATCTTCCTCCTGACACCGATGGTTACGAATTGAAGTTGGCGATTTCGGATCAGGCACCTGCCATCGAGATCTGTCCCGACACGGCGACGGTGACAGCCGGCGCGAACTCCAGCGGAAGCTCGGCGGATATTTGCGATGAGGACAGCGCGATCTGGACCCTTCAGAGTACAACCTTCGCCGCGGCGTTTTCACCGCCTCCGGTCGCGGTTACTTTCGAAGGTACTGCGAATCCCGTTGGTGGGACTGACGTGACACTGCGGCTTGTCGGCGGCCCCGAGTTCGGCAATGATGCGGCGTTCATCCAGCTGCGCATGTTTAACTTCACAACCCAATCTTATGTAGGCATGCCCTTCATCGCTCAGCCAGACAGCGACAACACCGTATATGAGTCTACAAGATCTGTCGCTGATTTCGTCGGTCCGAATGGCGAGCTGAGGGCGGAGATAACGTGTGCCAAGACGGTAGCCGGTCCGGTTCGATTGCGGATGGATCAAGTCGGATGGCAAATTCAGTAGATTGAACACTGGTGGTTTTTGGAACCCGAATAACGTTCGATTTGAACTGCCAACTGTTAACCGACGCCTCTCGGGCGTGTTAAGCCCCTGGCCAAAACCAGGGGCTTATTTTTTCTCACGATCGTACCTGCGGATTGTGGATTTCAAAATAATTGAATTCCGCACTCTGCATTCCGAATTCCGCATTGGTGGGTTGTGCGGGGCTTTCCCCTGCTAAGAGCGCCCCGCAAGTTGAATCCTTAACCTCCCCTACAATTGTTGGGCGAGGAACTAAACTGTTACACGAAGCCAGATAAGCGGCTTCCGCGCTATTTGGACTCCAACTCGATCACCACTTCTGCATTTCGTTTGTCCGGTGCGATCTCGTAACCAAGCATGGTCTTGCGGTTGTATTTTTCGGGAATCGTCTCTTTTCCGTCTACGATTTTGGATATGCGAAGATTGTAAAATCCGCAATGAACCACAGCCACGTTCGGATAGGGTCGATGTTCTTCAGCCACCGAGAACGCGGCAACTCCCCGCTCGCTGCTCACTGCGGACGCAGGCAAGACATTTGCTCCAAGAAATTCGGCTGGCTCCAGTGTCACCGTTGCACCTACGACTGGCTGACCATCAAGTTCAATCAGGATCGAACTTGACATCATTCCGACTTTGGAATCCTGCCATTGTTTGATCCGAGCGGCAATTTCATCTGCGGTCAAACTTCCGTCCGAGTTCTTATCCAGGTTCTCGAAAGAGACTTGAAGCGCCGGGCAATCGATTAACTCTTCGCTGGAAAGCGCGTTGTCCCCGTTCTTGTCAAAACTGCTGACTGCCTTTTCCCCGGCATCATTGGCATCAATTGATGGTGGCTTGACTCGGGGAGGTCGATTGTCGCACCCAACCATCAAACTGACGGTCAACAGAACCAGAAACCCTGTAAAGGCAGGAGTCTTATGCCAGCTAATCTGTATGAGCTGGTACTTTTTATGGTCTAACGACAATTCAGATCCTTTTACAAACTATCATTTGGAACGACTTCGCCATCTTTTCGATTGGCCAGGTAGCTATGAACCGATTCGTCAATCGTGAATCTGATGTTGTGGACCGAGCCATCGCAAAAAACAAACTGTACACCTCCGGGATGAGTTCCACCGAAAATGCCTGAACCGCTCAGGTCCAGACCGCGGGTATCTTTGACCGGTGGATATAATCCCGATCGATATTGATCGTTATTGAATCCACTGGCCCAATGCTCATTATCGTCGCCCGAAGCGCCTGTCGCGTAGTGGTCCGGATTAAGATACTTCTCGCCGACCATATAGGTGTTGCTGGTTCCATCCAGGACTGACGCGATCGGAACCATACTTTGAACAAAGGAGATGCCGTTGAATTGATTTACGATATCGTTGCTAAAAGGTCCCTGTGGATGTGGCGGCATTGAACTTCCACCCGACAAGCCACCTGCATATGGCCACGTATCGCCGACGTTTACAGCATAGTCAGCACGAGCAAGTACGACGTTATCGGGATCACTATTCGCCGAATTGTATCCAATAAACAAGCCATCAAATACTTTTGGGTAGGCCTGAGTAGCGCGGCGAGACGGGCAATAATAAATGCCTAGCGGAGTGATTGCCGTTTCTCTTGCACCTTCTCGCTGTTCAACGGTGATCGTATCCGGATCTCCATCTTTGGTTAACCCATGCAAAGCATTCTGTTCGATGAATGGCAAAATGTTGTACAACCATCCACCCGGTTGGGAGCGACCTGTGCCGCGATCAGCGTCACCAACCCAGAAATATCCCCATCCTCCAGTTGGGTAATGGTTGAAGCTGGATTCATGATTCATAAAACCAAGTCCAATTTGGCGCAAATTGTTGTTGCAATCGGTACGCCTGGCCGCTTCTCGTACTGATTGCACGGCCGGCAACAGCATTCCGATCAGAATTCCAATGATCGCAATTACAACGAGCAGTTCGACAAGCGTAAATCCTTTCCTGCCAAAATCGTTGAGCTGCTTTTTTCTTGCCTCCAATGGTCCTCGAGTGGGAAACATCTTCAATCCAGTGCTTTTAGAAACGAGGGATTTCGGTTTTTGAACATGTCGCTTGACAGGCGGGGTCACTGCGCCGCCTAAAGTAGACTATTTCATTAAAACTGCAATGATTTTGCACGAAACCCAATCGTGATCGACAATGACCTCTTCCCCTTTTTAATTAAATCGGCGAGTCCAACCAATAGCGGACGAAATCCTGCCGTTCCTGTAGGCGATATCGGATCCAAAGAGCCGACAACAGTTTCCGTTACTGGTCGAAGCTGAAGCGTCCCACCTAGTGCGTTTCGCACGGACGTGTAGCGGTCGTGGCGCTCTGATTGCCGGGCGAAACTGAAGAAAAGACGCAATCTTAGGCCAAACGCGCTCTAAAATTAGGTCGACATTTGTTGAAGCGAATTAATTAGTCGACAGAAAATACGTCGCTGTCGTTTGGCAATTCTTGCCGATTGAGAATGACGACAACAAGATCAAGACGCTGACGCAACCTCGTTTCAATTAAATATGGTATGCCTCGCAAATGAGCAGCTGCGTAATCAGGGGCGATTGCGTTCCAGCCTGTGGCGTGCGAGTTCGTTTGCGACTGCAGAGGTAGGTCGATCAAGCTTTTTGGAACTGTCAAAGATCTGCCAGAGGGTCTCTGAGATTTTTCGCGTTTGTGCTTTGGCTTTATCAACATCATAGGTTGGCTGCTCGTTTGCAATGTTGATGATGCCTCCGGCGTTGATTACAAAATCGGGAGCGTAGAGCACGTTGCGTCGGTGAAGCAAAGCTCCATCTTCGTCTGCTCCAAGCTGGTTATTGGCCGCACCTGCCACGATGGGGGCCTGGAGTTGCGGGATCGATACCGACGTTAAGACGCATCCTAATGCACACGGCGCAAACACGTCAGCGGGAACCGCCAAGATCTCGTGCGGCGAGTTCGCCGTGGCGTTGAACTGGTCACAAGCTTGCGCGACCCGGTTCGGATCGATATCGGTAACAATCAGCTTGGCGCCGGATTCGTGCAGTTGACGGCACAGATCCATACCGACGTGGCCAAGACCCTGGACCGCGATGACCCGATTCTTGACCACAGAGCGATTGCATGAGTCGTTTTTACCAAGTCCCTGATTCCAGGCAAGTGCGGCGAGGATTCCGCAATACACTCCAAAGGCCGTCATCGTTGACGGATCTCCACTTCCGCCATGCTCGATGGGTAAGCCGGAGACGTGCTGTGTCGTTTCACTGACAAACAACATGTCCTTGACACTCATCCCCACGTCTTCGGCAGTAATGTAGCGACCACCCAATGAGTCGACGAACTGACCAAAGCATTTCATGAGCGCTGGCGTTTTGTCCGAACTCGAATCGCCCAATATTACCGCCTTGCCCCCTCCGCGACCTGTTCCTGCAATCGCGTGCTTGTAACTCATCGCCTTTGACAGCCGGAGTACATCCGTGATTGCATCGGCCACATCGTCGTAGCTCCACCTTCGGCAACCGCCCAGCGAAGGCCCCAGTTTGGTACTGTGGACGGCAATCAGCGCCCGCAATCCGGTTTGAGGATCCTCACATTGCACGACAACCTCGTGGTCATCGAATTCCGGGTGAGAACCGAGTGATTCAGTCAGTGATCGAATGATAAGACGATTCGGAAACGTGGAGTCGTTGGTCAAAAGAGTGCCTTTTTTGCTTGAGACGACTGGAATGCAATCAAGGTATTATGATGTTTTATACCGAATCATCGAACGGCGGATCAGCCAGCCCGGAAAAAAATTTGGCGTTCTGCTGATGTGGCAGTGCGGGGCTTTGGGCATTGAAAGACTACGAAACCGGGGAGAAGAAAAAAGGAACACGGTCGATTACTGCGGAAACGCAATCTTCGCGTTTGTTTCACGACTTGTTGAAAAACAAGAGGCCCCCACTCGACCGACGCACTTATTGAGAAAACTTTGGTCGACAACACCGACGCAGGAAACGGCGACCGGCGAGGTGCATCGATCCGATCCAACGACGTCATTTGGATGCTGCAGATTCTCAAATGACGCCATCAACAATTGAGTAGGTAGGCAGCCAATTTATGGTATTTATTGGTGGTTTTTCAGAAAAATTGTTCCGTTACCAATGCGTGGCTGACATCATTGAGGTTCGAAATCCACGTTGTTTTATTTTGATCAACACCCACCAAAGGGAAAAACGATGGCTCGCAAAAAGAAGACCAGCATCAGGAAAAAAGCCACAGCCAAAAAAACGACGACGAAGAAGTCGCCGTCTCGCAAAAATGGTTCGTCAAGTTCCCGCCAATCCGATTGCCAACAGCGGTACGACGATCGCCTCGCGACGGCATTGAATTCGCCTCTGGCCCGTTTTCACAAGAGACTGGAACACAATCCGGCGACCGGGGAAGTCGATGCCGATCAATTTTCCCGGATGATCCATCAATTAAGAAGACTGAATTCGAATCCAGATTCCGAAGCCAAAAACGGATTCCAGCTGGTCACCAATGAGAACATTTGCGATTCGTCGCGAAAGTTCGTAAACCCGCAATCGGGTTGGGCACTTGATTCACAGATGACCGACCCGTGCTGCCACAATATCCCAGCACCTCCCGCTTTCGAGTCGGAAATGGCTGCGGCAGAAATGATTGAATTGTACTGGATGGCTTTGCTCCGCGATGTGCCGTTTACGGAATGGGAAGATCACGAACAGATCGCGGTGGCTTCTGCTGAATTGAGTGATTTGCCGATGTTTATTAATCGACGAAATCCCAATGCCGATCCCAATTCGACGAATGCGGGATTCGAGTGCATTCCTATAAATGCGAAATCGATTTTTCGCGGAGGGGAACTGGCGCGATTCTCCAACAATTCGCTGGGTATCTCGGAAAACGTCGGGCCCTTTATTTCCCAATTCCTGTTACAGGAAATTCCGTATGGCACCCTGCGGATTCCACAACGATTCATTCATGCGGCTCCCGGCGTCGACTATATGACGGAATGGAATGAGTGGTTGCAGGTACAAGACGGCAAACGGCGAAACGATCGGCAAAATCTGATCGGAGTCTACGATCCTAACCTCCGTCGCTATCTATCGACGATGCGTGACCTTGCTACCTACGTACATTTTGATGCGTTGTACCAGGCTTACTTGAATGCGGCGTTGATTTTGCTGGGTGGCGGATACTCGACGAACAAGGGCAATCCGTATGGACCGGGCTGTTCGGTTAACGGGATTGGTCAGGACTATCGGCCATTACAACATCAACATACTCACATCAAGAGTGGCTGGACGAATCTTTACCCGGACCAGGACGGTTTCGGCACATTTGGCGGCCCGCATATTCTCTCTTTGGTTACGGAGGTGGCGACGCGAGCGCTCAAGGCCGTGTGGCGGCAAAAGTGGACTCACTTGCGACTCCGGCCCGAAGCCTATGCTGGCTTTATCCATCGCGACCAAACCAACGAGCCAACTTCGTTTGACGGTTTTTCTCCCCAAGTTGAACGAATGTTGCGATCGAGTGATGCCATTCGACAATTCCGCGAAGGCAAACCCGGACGTCGCGGCAGAAGGTGGCAAAAACGCCAGGCATCCACACTTCTGCCAATGGCCTTTCCGGAAGGCTCACCCACACACCCGTCGTACGGTGCAGGTCATGCGACGGTTGCCGGAGCCTGTGTTACGGTCTTAAAAGCTTTCTTCAACGGTGATGCACAGATCATCGGTCCGGTACACGCCTCGTCCGATGGACAGTATTTAATTCCCTATCAAGGCTCCGATATACACAGCGGTCGGATGACGGTTGAGCTGGAACTTAACAAGTTGGCGGCCAATATTGCGATCGGTCGCGATATGGCCGGAGTTCACTGGCGGAGCGATTACACTCAAAGCATGCTCCTCGGTCAGCGGGTTACGCTGGATATTTTGTATCGCCAAAGCGCTACGTACACCGAAAACTACTGGTTTATTCTCAACAGCTTCGGTGGCAAGCAAATCAAGGTTGGAGCGGGTGAGATTTATTACGATGGCCAACAGATTGTTTCCAGCGGCTCGGTCGATCCATTCGCACCCACATTGCGCGAGCATTGCATTTTGGCCGAAAAATTAGCCGCTGTCATTTGATTTTGATCGTCGTCTTCGACAAGGCGATGTACTTGATACCGAGCAAAAAAAACGACCCCTTTTCTCTCGAGCTGAGGTGATGCTACCGGTGTGGCTGACTGGCGCGCAACATGAGACACAAACCCTTGCACACAGTGCAATCGTGATCCGATGCGAAGATCAGGGTCCAGAGTTCTGCGCTCAACCGGTGTTATTGAGGCCTCCCGCCAAATTGTCTGCCCGTAGCCTATCCTCCTTGGCGTTGTCTGAAGATCGGTTATCGTACGGGTTTGTGATAACGAGGCCTTCGACTGGAGCCATGATTCATGGAAATTCTCGATTTAATCCTGTTGGCTGCGGGCAGAGGGACCCGAGCGGTTGAGCCAGTTGCCAAACAGTTCCTGGACATCGGCGGCAAGCCAGTCCTGATTCGGGCCCTTTCGAAGTTCGAGGGCCTACCATTTGTGGGCACAAAATATGTGACGGTGCATCCCGATGATATGAACTTCGTGCAGAACTTGTTGTTACAACATCAGATTACGAATTTTGATCTCGTTTGCGGTGGAAATACGCGGCAAGAATCAGTGAGATTGGCTCTCGAACACGTGCGGACCGATCGCGTCATCACCCACAATGCGGCCTTGCCTTTTGTGAACAGAGAACTGATTCACAACGTGGTTCGCGAAAACTATCCGTGCGTAACGACGGTCACCCCAGTCGGATACAGTCTCTGCCGTGGCGAAGAATTTGCCGAGGAAATGGTGCACCCCGAGAAGCTCCAAATAATCAACACACCTCAATCATTTCACACTAAGACTTTTCGTGAATGCCACCGGAAGGCATATGAAGAAAACCTGGAGGTCAGAACCGATTGTGAACTGATGCTGGCCAACGGCTATCAGGTCAAGTTTGTTAAAGGCGCTCCCGAGAACTTCAAGATCACCACGCCACTCGATGTCTTATTGGCAAAATCGCTTGCTGCAAACAAGGCTGAACAAGAGAAAAGTTAAATCGGGTAGTTGTTCTTCTTTCCCGTTTTTTTGTGAGCCACATCTACTACCCGCATTGAGAAATAGTAGGGGATTTCAACGAGCATCCTTACGGTACAGTAGATCGCGTAGAACCAAGACACGACGATCAAACAGCCTGCGAATCCAGAATAGGCCGAGAAGATGGACACCAGTGTTGCGATGTGAACGACCCGTGGCTTTACGATCCGAAACATGGCCAGCGGCGATTTCTTTAAACGATTGGACAGCGATTGGAAAAACGTCGTTCGGGTCGCGGGCGCTGCGGGTTCACTGGTCTGAATTGATTCTTGCTCGGCCGCGAACTCGGCGTTTATCCGCATGAATATCTCACGATTTGCTCGCCCCATCAGGGAACTTACTAACGCCGCCACAGCCAAGACGACGTAAACTTCATCTTGTTGCCAAAGTCCGTAGTGCAGCGCCGGAACAGCCAGGCTGAGGTGATCGACGAAGACATGACTGAGTTGATCCAAATACAGTCCCTTGGTCGACGAGCTTTCATTCCAGCGGGCGATTTCCCCATCGACGCAATCCAACAGGTCGAACAGGAAATAGAAGATCCCACCAACAACGGTCAATGCCATACCATGCGGAATGCAAAAGACGATGCCTGCAAGTCCGGCGATCGTCATCAAAACGGAGGCGGTGTGTGCTCGGATACCGATTGCAACAAATAACCAGGTGACATAGATGGAAATTGGTCTGAGGATATACCTGTTATAGAGTGAACCGGTTGGAGCCAGTTCTCCGTTTTGATTTTCTGACCATTGACAAACGGGTCGCATTTCCTGAATGGTGCCCGGTCGACGGCGGCGATTTTGTGCTTGCTTCATTTGATTGATAAGTGAATAACGGGGCGGGGCTTTCTTTTCGAAACCCCTCATCTTGTAGACGCCATTGTCGACAACTCACCTGTTTCTTGAACCCAGCAACTTACCACCCTGTTTTTTTATGCGGCGATTCCAATAACGGTCGATATCATGCCGTTCCGGCAAGCAATTTCGGCTTTTTCAACGCGATCAGTGGCGAATTGACTCAAGCATTTGCTGAGTTTCTCGCATGTTGCGATCGACATAGTCCTGCACTTCCTGGATTTGTTCTTTCGCCGACTTGGCAGAACTGCTTTGGCTTGTCCTTGGGCTGACATATTTATTCTGGTTGTCGTGTGGACTGGCGACGTCAAATGTGGGTACGCAGAACAGAAAGATGGCGAAGATGATTCCGACGCCAATCAAGGCAAACGTCTTTAGTTGAGTTGAGTTTGACGTTTGAATTGGCTTCGATTCGAAACCAACAATTTTCGGTTCATTCGTGTGGTCAGCTTGCATTTCTTCCTCTGAATTTCGAAGTGATCGGATAGGGACCAAGTCCTAAAAGCTAGGTCTCGGTAAACTGGTCGTTGAAATGCTTTGGAGGTTATTGTTTTGGTCACGAGTGACCGAAACGGTTTGTAACGAAGATGCCAATTTTGGGGAGTGAAAAATTTCGTTCGATCATTTCCACAGGGAAAAAAGTTGCGATTGCTTTGACTTGTTGCTGTTGGTTGTCTTAGGAAACCCGCCGCCAATCGTTTGACTTTCGACGTCACCCTGACCACAATTCCGCTTCCGCGTCGCTATCAGTCAAGCTGGAAGCGGGGCTACTTGAACAACTCGTGATGAAATAAGAACAGATCTATGAACGACTACATTCGAAATCTTTTTTTGATCGGTTGCTTGTCGTTTGGTTGTGCGTTTGCCAACTCGGATAAACCGGACTCGACAACCGAGCCACTGTGGCCGGGAATTCCACCGCATTCGACATTTGAGGGTGATGGAGATGTTCCAAAGTTGATTATCACGAAGATGAAATCACCCAAGCCAACTGCGGCGGTCGTGATTCTTCCCGGCGGTGGCTACAACGGCCATGCGATGGATCACGAGGGGTATCAAATTGCGGAGTGGTTTCATTCGCTCGGGGTGAGGTCGGCAATTTGTACGTATCGTCTTCGTGGCAAGGGGAACAATGGAAAAGGTTACGGACACCCAGTGCCGATGATGGATGCACAGCGCGCCATTCAAACGATTCGTGCAAGAGCGAAAGAGCTCAATGTCGATCCAAACCGTATCGGCGTAATTGGGTTTTCAGCAGGTGGTCATCTTTGCTCGACGGTATCGACACATTTCGCGGAAGTCGATGAGTCGTCGAATGATCCGATTGCAAAAGTCTCATCGCGACCCAACTTCAGCATCCTTTGTTACCCAGTGATCGCATTCGGCAAGCCTTACACTCACCAAGGGAGTCAGCGGAATTTGATCGGCACCAACCCCGACCCCAAGTTGGTAGAATTGCTTTCCAACGCTAAACAAGTTACTGAGCAGACTCCGCCGACTTTTCTGTTTCACACGACCGAAGATACTGTGGTGCCGGTCGAAAACAGCATCGACTACTTCGCAGCGTGTCAGCAAAAAGGTGTTCCAGCTGAATTGCACGTCTTTCCAAAAGGTCGTCACGGAGTTGGATTGGCGAGGAACTTGCCGGGCGCGTCGCAGTGGCCTCGTCTCTGCGAGCAGTGGCTAAGGCAACTTGGCGTCGTTACCATCGACCGGTGAATTTTAGCCGACTGATTGATTCCATCGAGGCGATGCAAATTATCGCCGCGAGCCCGCTGGCGCTCCCGTTGGTGGCTGATGCTGCTAACCGGGATTTCTCAGTGTGCCGTTAAAGGTTAATCAATTCTAGTGGGTGCGAATCCCACCCGGCAACTTGTCGCTCCAGCCGGTAGCACTTGGGGCGGTTCGTGGAGGTAACGAAATGGACT
>JAHEJI010000283.1 GCA_024638965.1 Planctomycetaceae bacterium | reverse complement strand
ATGATTACGGACTTCGGCCTGGCTCGCGCCGCCGATGACGCCAGCCTGACTCGCACCGGCGTCATTGCCGGCACTCCCCAGTTCATGTCGCCCGAGCAAGCCGAAGGGCGTCCAGTGACTGGCCAAAGCGATCTGTTTAGCCTGGGCAGTGTGATGTATTCGATGTGTACCGGCAGGGCACCATTTCGCGCTGAAACACCTCTGGGCGTTCTTCGGCGAATTGTGGACGATACGCCGCGTCCAATTCAGGAACTCAATCCAGATACTCCGCAATGGCTCTGTGAAATCATCTCCAGATTGCATGCAAAATCTCCCGACACAAGACCACAGCATGCCATGGATGTCGCCGTTGTTTTGAAAGATTGTTTGGCACATGTCCAACAACCGCTGACTGCACCGATGCCACAGACGGTATTTGGTCAGCCACTTACCTCGACAAAAACTAAACGGGTTTACAATCGCAATTACTTAATTGGAGCCATCGCAGTGTTCGCAACAATCGCACTCGTAATTTTAAGCACTTTCATTTGGCAATCAGATCCGGGGGCAACTGATTCCGGGAATCCCGATTTGCTCAACGCACAACAAGAATCAGACGGTGCTCAAGATCAAAAGCCTTACCAAAAAGAATTTGTTCTTTCGTTTTCCGATCCTCAAAAAATCGGTGAGCTCAATGTCGATATTAAACGCGGCGAAATCCTGGTCTCCGGGCACGATGGCAATCAAATCATCGTAAAATTGACCATCCCAAACAGAAAACGGAAGTCAACCGGCGATCGCAAAGGGCTGACTCCCATCCGGGCCAACAATCCTGACTTTAATATTACAGAATCCGGTAACCGGATTAAGGTCGACTCCAGCGCGGATCAGTACACCACGAATTTGGAGATCAAGGTCCCACACAAAATCAATTTGAAACTTGATTCGTATCGTGATGGCGTGATCAAGGTTAGTGGGGTATCTGGAGAGATGAACGTGCGCAGTCATAACAACGATATATCTCTCACCGAAGTATCTGGCTCCGCACGAGTCTGGAGCTACAACGGAAGTTTCGTGGCAAGCTTTAACTCCGTCGATGAAGGCAAACCCCTCTATTTTGAATCCTACAACGGTTCCATGGATATTTCTTTGCCAGGCAACTTTGCTGCGACGACGAAGTTTCGTACGGGAACCGGAGAATTGTTGACTAACTTTGATGTCGAAATGGAGCAGGATCCGATTCATCGAGTTGTTGATGACAATGGTGATGCCGTAATTAAGTTCGATAAATTCGCGAACGGCAAAATCAACGGAGGTGGTCCATTGTTGACGATCGAATCAGAAAAAGGTGACATTCGACTTAGGAAACGAAAAGTCCATGCTGACGTACTTTCCGAAGTTGAGGTTCGACAAAAAACGTTCGACGATATCAGCGAATTTGTGGCAAAGGGCCAGATGCCCGAATATGTGATGCACGCCGCACATGCCGGCTTGCTGGAGACGAAACGAGAACTTGCCATCAAACAACTTGAATTTGAGCAAGTTTACAAACTCGAAGCTCAACTCATGCTCGACTACGAAAAGGCGATCCAAAGCTACGAAGCGATGATGGAAAACGAGTCCTGGCAAAAACGATTTCCGGAAATGGATTTGCAAGACACCGCCCCCTATCGCCGTCGGTTGAACTATCTCAAAAATGAACTTGCCGAGCGCCAAAAACGAAATTCAAACGATCCGGGCCAAGACAAGAATCTTGGGCGGGAACTCGGCAGGGAATGGAATGAGAAACTTGGCAAGAAACTGGGCGAACAGTGGAATGAAAAATTGGGCAAAGAACTGGGTGAACAGTGGAATGAGAAATTGAGTGACAAACTTGGACGCGAATGGAATGAACGAATTAACGGAAAACGTCGTGACAAATAACCGCAACGTAACATTTGCCTATCGAGGCGGTTTGATGCAACAGTCTATTTCGATTGCCGCAGGCTTGTGGCTGGTTCTGATCATTTCAAATGCCAACGCACAGACGAAATCAATCCAACTGCCTCAACCCGGCGGACCAAGCTCCATTGGAACCACGACGTTCGAGTGGACAGACCCGACACGAACCTACCATCGCTCAACGGAAGAAAAGGAAAATCGACGGATTGCTGTTCAAATCTGGTATCCTGCAAAATTAGACAATCAAAAAAAGGCCTCGTACTCAGCCAATTCCAAAGAATTCAAAAACGTCACGACAAACAGTTGGGTTAATCCCCCATTCGCGGAAGGCGTGACGAAGTGCCCATTGATTCTGATCAGCCCCGGTCGCGGAGTCTGGCACTTTGCTTATTCGGCACTTGCTGAATCGCTTGCCTCTCATAATTACGTTGTTGCGGCGGTTGGGATGCCCGATATTGGAAACATCAAATTTTCTGATGGTTACCATGCACGACCGGATGCACGCTTTCAACCGAACCGTGAGTTGATGTCCGGGCCTTACGAAAAAGTCGACAAGTTTTTTGAAGCTCCCACCGAGTTGGGGCTTCAGGACCTCGAATTCGCGCTTACCAAATTGCAGCAGCTAAACGATGAAGATCCGAATAAAGTTTTCACCGGCAAGTTGGACCTGACCAGGATTGGCGTGTTCGGCCATTCGCTCGGCGGGCGAATCGCGGGTGCCCTGGCGGTCAAAAATGAAAATGTCAAAGCCTATATCTCAATGGAAGGGATCGCGCCTCGACGCGCTCGTTTTGAAGGCTTGCTCCAAATGCCCGTCGCCATGATGTGCAGCAGCGGAACTCTTCCGTATGCAAAAGAGAATTATCAAACCTTGATTGACGGACGTACGGAACAGGTTTTTATGATCGAGC
>JAHEJI010000033.1:34771-36150 GCA_024638965.1 Planctomycetaceae bacterium | reverse complement strand
GTCAAAAAACGTCTGAAGCGGGTTTATGAACAGTTCGGCGGCTGTTCGTTGGATTTCTGCCGATTTCCGTCAATCAATCGAACGTTTCCTGGCCCCAGAGCGTTAGTCCCGCAGGGTCATGACGTCGCCGCGCCCACCAATGGTACGCCGCGATGACAAATAGTGTACATTTGTATCATACATAGTTCCGGTCAATCTGTCACCGTCCTTTCGCGTCTCAATCGGAGGGGTGCTGGTTCCGTGGACTGCCTCTGGCCAAACGTTGCGACTGTCTACCGTCCGCGCCAGCCGCGAGCGTCACCGCTGTACCGTACGATCGAGCGGTACCTTCCCGAGTTTGAGCGGTGTTATGATAAGCGTTACGCCAATCGCTACGGCCCCTGGCGTCCAATCATCAGCGACGCGGCGCGCCGATTTCTCCGCTGCGGCGATTTACATTTCGGATTCGCCCGAGTCCGTTGTCCCGACTGCGCGCATGAAATGTTCGTCCCCTTCTCTTGCCGCTTGCGGTGCTTATGCCCCAGTTGCCATCAAAAGCGGACGCTGCTGTCCTCCCAGACCATCGCCCAAACGATCTGTGCCCCGGTCCCTCACCGGCAGCTGGTCTTTACGATTCCCAAACGCCTGCGGATCTACTGCCGCTACGACCGTACAATGCTCGGTCACTTGGCCCGTGCTGCCTGGCAGGCCACCGTCGAGGTGTATGGGCAGTCGCTCGATCGCCCCGAAAGCAACACGTTTAGGGACAGGCCAAGCAGCACGTTTAGAGCAGCACGTTTAGAGTCAGCACGTTTAGGGACAGGCCAAGCTATTTTGATTTTAAACGATTTTGGTATTTCCGGTTTAGATTTTTCAAAACGGTTGCTGGTTTTGAAAAACTGCCGCCTGCCAGTTGTCCACGGTTGACGTAAAATGCTGACGCTGCCTGGAATGTTCAGTTACACTCCGTTTTTAAGTTCTCGGCGCGCGGAACTCCGTGCTGGCTCGATCGGACCAGCTATTTTTCGGATTCGTTGCGGAGTCTTGGCCGACTAAGCGAGCAACATCCCGTTCACCAAGCCCGAAGTCGGCGGCGAATCGGAATTTGGCAAGCCTGCATTGCAACCTGCTGGCGAACCGAACTTCCAGATTTGATTCAGAAGCTCTTTGGCCGTTAGCCCAAGCCGACTTAAAATCGGAGCAAAGTCAATTGGTATCGCGCCTCGCTTGTCGCCACGGATTGTTCGGCCGACCCAATCCAGTAACTCCAAGTATCGCGTCAACGAAATCGCAACCGCGCCTTTGCGACTGGCGCGGCGACCGCCTGGATCGGGATCTGCGTTAAGCGGATCTCTCGCTTCGTCGATTTCAACTGGACTCATCCAGCCACTTTGTTCGTT
>JAHEJI010000033.1:21484-34761 GCA_024638965.1 Planctomycetaceae bacterium | reverse complement strand
TGCTCCTAGCTCCGTCGTGCTCATGCTGATTCGCAAATCATCAATCCGTTCTTTGGCTCCCTAAAGTCCGATTCCTCAGGCGTGTTCGCCATTTGGGATTGGATCGGATTCAAGTCTACATAAATCATGCACGTCAAAATCGAAGCACTACTGTCAAGGATTTCAGAACCAAACCTGGATTCCCAAAAATGACCGCGAATATCATCTTCATCATTGGAACGCACGGCCATGTAGTGCGAAAAGTACCGCATCCACCAACTCACATCCGACAACCGGACTCGAATCTGAGCCAACTGAATCGTGTCATTCAACAACATGTTTAGATCTGATTCTGTTGGTTCTTTGGGATTGCCTTGAGCGTCCCGCTTCGGCGTGCTCCGCAGCCAGCGCGTGGCGACTTCCTGATCGCTCCACTGCTGAGCGATGTCGGGACGACTGCGCAGCAGCTAACGCTGTGGCTACCTGCTGTCGCAGCTTCGCTGCTGATTGAAATGTAAAGTTAGCACCACTGGCCGTAAGGCACCGCGCAATGCGCGTCGCCCGGCCGCTCACGCGTCACAGCTCACTAAATCAACAAGCCGTGTTCTATCAGGGCCTTTTTTGAAAGTGTGCTCTCAAAGTGCGCTCTCATTTCCCTGCACTCACCCGCCCAAAAGAAAATCGTTAGTTCAAGTTTGCCGGTTAGCCAATCAGTACGGCTTGAGTTGATTCGTTAACCCCACTTGTTCGGTTTGTAGCGGTCGAGACGAGAGCCGATCGAGAATAATCATTACCTTTGCTACGACAGTCTGAGGATGTCAAACACGAATTGACGATACGACTGGAGACATCGTCAGAGTCCAATCCACCGTTCATCCCGACCCGACAGCACCGATTGACACAGGCGGTCTGATCGTAAGTCGAACGAACACCATGCAAGTGCAATGCAAATTCTTGGGGAAAGTAATGCTTTGGAAACGCAGTAGTCTTGTCATTCTTGCTGGAGCGACGGTATTTGTAGCGAGCCTACTCAACACGCCATCCAGCGATAACGGCGCTCCGTTACGTGATCTGCCGCCAATCGGGGCCAAGCGACTGCAAGCAAACACGACGTTGATCCAGGATTCAAATTTCGCGACGGTTGCATTTCACGAGGACGGAGATGATGGGAATAGTAGTATTGCCGAGCCATTGGGGGGGCGGTCCTCGAGGCGCGCGTGGGGATCCGTCACGTCAGGGCAGGATTTCGAGCCCGCCAACGAAGAATCAATCATCGATCGTGAAGGTGAAAACAATCGACCGCAAAATACAGTTTGGCAATCCAATCCACTATTGGATCAAAGGATTATCGAAGACATTTCGTCCGATCAATCGTCAAATGAACCTTCGAATCAACGGTCCGATCAATCGATCCTTGTCAATCCGACGATGGTTCCCGTGTTAGCAGACGTGGTTTCCGCAGAAACGCCCAATCGAATTCGACCATTGCGCAGTGCCATTCCGGAAGGAGTTGCATATAAAGCGGCTTCGCGGATTGAATATGGCAAGTCATTGTCGCGACGCGGTGCAGCCTTTGCGGCTCGTCAGGAGTTTTTGTACGCACTCAATTCGATTGCGCAAGCCCTCGACTCGCAGCGCGGCGACAACTACCACACGCAGGCCTTAAACAATGCAGTCGTCGCGATCAGTGAAGCGGGTGACTTTTTTCAGGGCAGTAGTGAATCGCAAATTGGGATGAACGTCGGTAGAGTCGTCGAGTCGCATCGCAGTGACGTCGTTAGCGCAGAACAAGCTCGCACGATGACCCGCAACGTTGTCGTTCAGCGGTACCTCGCATACGCCGAAAACCAATTCGCAATTGCGGGATGTCAAAACGTCGTTTCGTCGGAAGCACTCTACAGCCTCGGTAAATTGCGTTCCGTGATGTCCAAGCATAGTCGGAATCCAGACCAGCTGGATGTCGCGAAAGCAATCATGTTTCATCGAGCCGCATTGGCAAACAATGCGAACAATTTCCGAAGTGCACACGAACTGGGCGTCGTGCTTGCTGAAAATGTCCAACTCGAAGACGCAAAAGTAATGATCAAGCAGAGTCTGATGGTTCAACAAACGCCGGAAGCCTGGTCGAATCTAGCCACAATCCATGAACGAATGGGCGAATATCAATTGGCGGAACAGGCGAAGCGGCAATATGCCGTCAACGTTCAAAATAATACGGACTCGATTCCCGGCGTGAACGATTGGGTTTCGCCCCAACAATTCGACGAATGTGTCCCGATGGACGTGTATGAATCGACCGCCAAAAAGCCAGAAACGGCTACCATAAATTCAAAACAGATCGGCGAAGAAGGAAAATCGCCAAAGCTGATTAAGAAAATCAAAAGCTGGTTTTAGGGGATGTCTAGAATCTGTATTCAACAAGACAAACGGTGGAATAGCGCAAGGGCCCAAAGGTAATCGTCACGGACGACTTAACTTAAAACTTTCATAGATTGATCGAGGCAAGGAAGCGATGAAATTATTTGGAACGATAACGATGCTGGCCGGAATCATGGCAATCTCGGCAATGTCATTTTGTGCAAGTGACGCCCAGACGATTGAGGATAATCCGGGCTTGTCAGCTGCAAATTTCGTTTCGCCGTCCAGCGAAATCGAGGATGGCAGCCAGACGATTGCGCATCGGCTGCCAAACGGTTCGTCATTTGTCGTCACTGAAACTCCTGGCGCCATTCGCCTCTGCCAGGGGATTGACGAAGGAGATGCGAACTCTGTTACGGCAGCTTCCGTTGTTCCGGCCGCTTTCCAGACCGATTGTGACGGCAATTGCGGTTGCGTAGCTGGCCAGGGTCATTCGGGCGTTAAGATGTTAACGGGTGTCGATGGTTGTAATTGTCAAGGTCGAGAGCCAAGATGGCGCAACCAGAAACCGATTCCCTGGGAGTCATTTGCGTACGGCGAATACATTGGCCCTCATCGCACACCACACGTGGGTGAGTACCGTCTGCGCGTTAATGATATTCTGGATTTCGTCTACCTGTTGACCCGCGAACAGTCACAAGGGCCGTATCGCGTGTTCGTTGGTGACATTATTCAGATTTCTTCGGCCATTGACGAAAAACTGAACCAGACCGATATACAGATCTTGTCGGACGGAACGGTATCATTGCGACTGGTCGGCATCGTTTCTGCGGCCGGAAAAACCATCGAAGATTTGCAGCGCGATCTCAATGAAGAGTACTCGAAATTTGTGAAGAATCCTGCGATCGTCGTCGGAGTTATCAAGAGCGACACACCGCTAAATGATCTTCGGGATTCGGTCGATGCACGACAGGGGGCTGGTGGTCAAAACCGATTGGCAGTCGTTTCTCCTGATGGCACATTTCAGCTTCCGCTCATCGGAAGCGTTCCGGCGGTTGGACTGACTTTGGACGAAGTGCGTCGCGAAGTAAACTCACGTTATCGGGCAATGGTAAGCGGGATTGAAGTGACTCCCGTGCTAGCGGAAAGAGCTCCACGGTTCGTCTACGTCGTCGGCGAAGTTGGGACACCTGGGCGATTCGAGCTGACGGGACCTACTACGGTCATCCAGGCGCTCGCCTTGGCTGATGGGTTCGGTCCCGGAGGCAATGTGCGGCAGGCAATTGTTTTCCGTAGAAATCAAAATTGGCGTCTGATCGCGACACGTCTGGATCTTTCTGGCGCTGTCTACGGTCGACGTCCTCATCCTTCGGACGACCTTTGGTTGCGAGATTCAGATATCGTATTAATTCCCAAAAAACCGGTTCAACGCTGGGCGGATGCAATTGACCTCTACTTTACACAATCGTTGTACTCCGTCTTTCCGATTGATAATGTGGGTGTTATTCGTTAAACCAACATTGAATTTACGGTTGATGAAAATCAAAACGAAACCCTCAATTCAATCTGGATCGAGGGTTTTTTCGTGCGGCGCACGCTAAATTCAGATTTAAATCTGATTTGATGGTGGCCTTTCGCTCCTAGCCTGTCAATCTATATGCGCGCCGTTCGTAGTACCGCCTTTAGGCGGAATGCGCTGCTCCTGGATTCCGCCTAAAGGGCCTAAAGGCGGTACTACAAACGGTGTCCGAGTCATTTCCAAAATGATCCTATATAATGTCAGCCTCTCCACGAAATTACAAAAATCTGGCCGGACTTTTGCGGAGAGGCTGTCATTTTATTAGTCCGACGTGGAACAAAGTCGTATTTTGCTTCTAGGCTGACAATTTATTCGAACATCAAGATTTTCAGTCAGCTCTACTCGACATTGCTCGACAAGGTCCGACAAACGGACGCTCATGTGGTAATCGGCGGAGTCGCACTTCCCAACGACGCAAGTATCGTGCTTCACGAAAAACTGGGATTCGAAAAAGTGGCTCATTACAGTTACACTCCGTTTTTAAGTTCTCGGCGCGCGGAACTCCGTGCTGGCTCGATCGGACCAGCTATTTTTCGGATTCGTTGCGGAGTCTTGGCCGACTAAGCGAGCAACATCCCGTTCGCCACACGTTTAGGGACAGACCCCCGCGTCCCCCGCGTCCCCAATCATCAAAACGCATCAACCGTAATCGGATTTGTTCGTTTGTCAGGCTGTGGTTGCGTTATGGCTGCAACTCATGACCGCTGGTTGGCAGCTTCTGACACGGAATGTCGCAATGGCAATGTCCAAGTCCTTTGGTCGGATACGCCGACCGCACGAAAAGTCGTTTCCGAATCTGCGTCGGGTTCATCGTCCAATGCAGTTTCATGGGCCAATTGATACTTGGAAGGGTCTGTTCAACAACTCGTCGGAGCCGCTAGGTTTGTGGTGACGAGCAATATACGACCCATTCTCGGATAAAGCAATTTCATCAACGGCCAGTTTTACGCCGTTGCGTAGGGGTCAATCCGCTTCCGAGCCCATGATCGAGTCATAAACTCGTTGAAAGGTTGAAAGGCCTAGTTTTTGGAGCTGTTCACTTAGGGGAACGTTTTTTTGAGCTAAGTAAGCCGAGGAACAGGGAAACCGCCGAGCGGAACCCGCGAGTCGGGGATGTTCACAAATTCCTTGACCGCCACGTCGAAATTGATGGCGAACTTGGCTTATTAAATTCGTGGAGTCGTTCACCCGATAGTTTTGCTAAAATCGACAAGGATTTCAACGTTTACTCGATCATCCATTGCCAAAGGTCGGCCATGAATCCCCATGAAAGTCTTCTGTTTGCAGTGATTTCATTTCAAATGGATTTCATTTCTCGCGAACAATTGATCGCGGCTGTGAATTTATGGGTCTTGGATAAGGGTAAAAGTCTGGACGACATCCTGCTGGAACAAAAAGCCATCGGGACAGAAGATCGTGACTTGCTCCTTCCTCTAGTGTCACGCCATCTAAGTAATCACGAAGGCGATGTGACGAGAAGTATCGCATCGATTGATCCATCTTCGTCACTCAACAAAGCGATTGGATCAATGGAAGACGAAGAAATTGTCCAAACACTTTCATTGATGACCCAAAACCGATCGGGCGACCAATCCAGTGTGAAGGGACGAGGAACTCAGGCGGAATTAGACGACCTAGTACCGCGATTTCGTATCATCCGGCCGTTGGCAAAAGGTGGCCTCGGTGAAGTATTTATCGCTCGCGATTCAGAATTGAACCGTGAAGTGGCACTCAAACAAATCCGGGTGGAAATGGCGACAGAGGACGAAAGTCAGTCGCGATTCGTTATGGAGGCCGAGATCACAGGTGGTTTGGAACATCCGGGAATTGTTCCCGTCTATGGACTTGGGAAATATCAAGACGGACGTCCCTTTTACGCGATGCGTTTTATTAGAGGGAGCAGTCTAAAGGACGCAACTAAAGAGTTTCATTCGCACAGCTTGGGGAAGAAGGACTTTCAAGGTCTTGAGTTTCGAAAGCTACTGGGGCGTTTTACCGATGTCTGCCTGGCAATCCAATATGCTCACAGTCGAGGTGTCGTTCATCGGGACCTGAAGCCAGGGAATATCATGCTCGGTAAGTATGGTGAAACCCTTGTGGTCGATTGGGGATTAGCGAAAGTCAACGATGCTGACAGTAAAGAGGTGGAAAGCGGAGAGGAAAAGATCCTCGTTCTTAGTTCGGTCAGCGGAAGTCAAACTCTGGATGGGCGGGCCATTGGGACTCCCGCCTACATGCCTCCGGAACAGGCCAAGGGTGAGCTCAGTGCAATTGGAACCAGGAGTGACGTTTATTCTCTCGGTGCGACGCTGTACTACATGTTGACGGGCGTTGCTCCGTTTGGCGGTAAAGATTTAAAGTCGTTGCTGGATCATGTAAGACGAGGTGACTGTTCAAGTCCCAGGCAAGTCGATCCGAATGTCCCAAAGCCTTTATCCGCTGTCTGTATGAAAGCCATGGCGGTGGATCCAGCTGATCGATTTGAATCGCCCCAAATCCTGGCCGACGAAATCGAAAGGTGGCTGGCAGATGAACCTGTGTTGTCTTTCAAAGAGCCTATTCAGATCCGTTTTTCCAGGTGGATAAAGAAAAACAAGCTGACCGTCAGTAATCTCGTCGCGATCTTGGTCCTCGGGCTGATTGCATTTGCGATATCGACTATGCTCTTGAATCAAGCCAATCAAAAGCTGGAAGCGGCAAATGCTCAGATCAAGGAAGAGATTATCAAAGTTGAAACAGCAAATGCGAAAACTGTTGCCATCAACGAATTCCTGATTTACGACCTTCTCGAGCAAGCCAGTCCGGAATTGAATCCGTATCGGGAGAAAACAACTGTTATGCAGTTGCTCGATAAAGCAGCCAAGAAGATTGATTCTAGCGACACGCTGAAAGATCAGCCCGAAGTCGAGTCCGACTTGCGACACACCATTGGACGGACGTATTACGCTTTAGGATCCCTGCGACTCGCGGAGAACCATCTCTCGCTTGCCTATGCACTGCGCAAAAAACTATACGGGGATGACTACCTAAAGACCATTGAGACTTTATTTGGCTTGGTCGAAGTGCTATCGCAGCGCGAGAAGAATGAAGAGGCGCTAAAACTGGTTGAGCCGTTGCTGAAGGTTTCCATAAAAATTTGTGACTCCAAGAGTGAAATACCGATACGTTCGAAGATGGCCAAGTCGGTTCTGCTCTTGAGGCAGTCGCGGTACCAGGAGGCCAGGCAGATTGGAGAGGAACTGATCACCGATGCTACGAATCAGTTTGGCGAAGAAAGTGGGCTCGCTTCTGAATGTCGGATCAATCTCGCCAACATTCTGCAGATTACAACTTCTGAATTTGACAAGGCCAATGAATTGTTCACCACATCGCTTGACCAACTGAGAAAGGATGCAGGACCAAATTCAAGAGAGTATTTGGGTGCAAAGCTGAAGTATGCAGACTTTTTGGGGATATACGCTCGACCAAGACTGGCAAAAACGATCGTTGAAGAAATCGTAAGCATTGAGGAGGCCAACCTCCCGCTGGACCACCCGGATGCACTTAATGCGCGTATTGGATTGGCTGCAATCCAACAAATACTAGGAGAATTGGCGCCGGCTGCGAGGAATTTGGAAAAGGCTCGCGAACTTGCCGAACCGTCCCTTGGAAAGGATCATTTCGTTTCCTGGTTGGCGAGGGGGGGTCTTTCGCAACAGAAAATCGTCGCATCCAACTATGTCGAACGCTCACTCGGCAGAAAGTTCCTGACCGACTCCGAAGAGTTATCGCAGGAAAATATCGCGACCTGCGTGGCAAAAGACTGGCCCGTCACCCACAGCGATGGATTCGCTACCCGATTTACATTAGCCAAAGTATTGGTCGGTAGAAGAAAAATTGCCGAAGCCCAGGAACTGGTAGACAAATCGTTTGCCGAACTGAAGGACAAGTTTGGTGTTCAGTCGGTACAAACATTAAAAATGGGAGTTGCGGTCGCAAGTTTGAAAATTGGCAAGGGTGAAAACCAGGAGGCTCTTGAGCTACTGACCCCGTTGATGGAGTTCGCCCGGGAGACACTTCCGATCGAAAGTAATGCTCGAGCTTATTGTGCGTTGAACATGGCAAATGCTTTGGCAGGTTTGCAAAAAATACAGGAAGCCAAAAATTATCTTTTGGAGTTCTGGCAGTTTTGCATTCAATCTGAATTTACACAGTCTTCGGATTTTGAAGGTGTTATCCGCGCACTTGCGAGCTGTGCTTCAATGCAAAAGGAAATGGGATTGCTTTGGTCTGGGAAGTTTGAAGAACAGAAATTCGTCAAGTTCACGGTTACTGTTCCGAACACAACGACGACGGTCGCCGTTGCAACCCCCTCTGATTTTGTACCTAAACTTGAACTCAAAAACTTACGGCCCGGCCGCTGTGAGCACTTGCGTTCGATCGATGGAAAAGTTCCTTTCAAGCTGGTACTGTTTGCACTCGACAAACCGGTGAAAGGATTGGAGTACAAAATCTTGGCCACTGAAATGAAGCGTAACAAGATTGGTACACAGACCGAAGAACTCGATCCCAATTCGAATGATGACCTTCAGGCCGGCTTCAAACACAAAGTGATCGAGATCGATGTCGCTGCGAATCAGTATTACGACATCGACGTCACCAGTGACGAGTTTCGCCCCTTTGTGAGGATCGAGACCGAATCGGAATCGGTGATTGAATCGGTCGCTGCATCACGGAGCGGGACCACCGGGCCGATTCGAATCCTTCGACCTCAGGCCGAAAAAATCAGAATCGTTGTTCTTGGTCATAAGCAAGACGACGAGGGCAAGTTTGAACTCCATTCGTACTCTTATGAGGAGTCCGAGGAACTGCTGAACAAACAGGCATCGATTCCGGTCGAGGATTAGCGCTTATCGCAAGAGTGTCTCGCGACTCGCCATTTCTCTAGTCGGGTGCCAGAAGCGATGACTATCCTGAACAGCACCGGCGACCACGGTCTCGGTCCTCATATACACGATCATTCGCATAACGAATGACGGAACTCTTGTATGAATCAGCCTACCTGGTTGATGACGACTATTGAATTGATCAAGTACTTACACGTTTTCTGAAAAATCGAAGCAAACGACCCTTTCTCGGATAGCCAATCTGTCTCAACGACAGAATCACCGCCGTTAGCCGCCCTCAGCTAGACCCCGCCGAATTGGGTAAAATTGAGGCTCGAGCAAAGGAACGTTTCAAGCGGGGCTTCCAAAAATAATCCGTTCGTTTCTCGAACAGCGCAAACCGTGGATTGTGAAACGAACTCCATCGTCAAGCAACTGTCCGCCGCCAAGGAAATTCCTATACACTCTGGTTCTGTTCATTGCACACGCTGGAAACAACCTGAACGCGACGCGGAACCACCATGGCGAAAGAAGACGACACGAAGAATAAAGACCAAGGAATACTGACGCGACTGCGGAGGAATAAATGGTGGCGAAGGCTAACATGGACTGCCTTAATCTTGGTGGTGGTGGCGGGCCTACTGATAGTGTTTGCGAGCAATCGCTTCTTTTATATGTCGCACCAGAGATTTTCCGATTGGTCAAATATCCAATGGAAATATCAATCGGACTCAAACGTCGATCCTTCTAGACCACAGATAATTGGGCATCGCGGGTCGGGGATCGAATCGACAGATTCAGAGGCTGATGTCGATAACATGCTAATTGGTAACACTATCAGCGCTATCAAAGCTGCGATCGATGAGAAAGTCGATTGGGTCGAAATCGATATTCGAAAGTCAAAAGATAACAAGCTAGTCGTCTTTCACGACTCCAACGTCGCAGCCAAAACAAACTTTGATTTCGATGAATCGCGACGGAGTGACTCGACGGGGGAGGTGTCGGACCTAACGCTTTCCCAACTAAAGTCTCTGAACCTTCACGTGCCATCCAACAGAAAAATACTTACTCTAGACGAGGTGTTCGCATCGAGCGAAATACCTTCCAGCGAAATACAATGGATATTCGACATCAAGGTTAATGGGATGAAGGAGCAGGTCTCGGACTGGCTTACGAAAAACAACATTCCAATAGACCAGCTCATTCTATTTGGCGATTACGAAGTGCTGGAAGAATTCAAGGGTTCTGATTATCCATTTGGCTACACGACTTTATGGGCCAAGAGCTGGAAAGAAATGCTCTTCAATCCATCGGAGATGTTCGACCGTTGTGACGAGCTTGAGTGCGAAATAATGGTTGTGCCGATAATCTTTGTGACCAGAACCTTAGTTGAAAGCGCCTCAAAGAGAGGAATCGAAGTTTGGTGCTATGACTCGAATGATATACGGGACCTCAAGTATGCCTCGGGTTGCGGTGTCAAGGGAGTGATCGGTGATTATCCCGAGAAGATGATGAACGCGTTCAAAGATCTGGAATAGCTGACGTCGATCTTTTTTGCGGATGCCAGTTCCTCGACTGTCGAAAACTCACCCGACTCCAGCTTTTCCTGCCATTGCCAGGCACGAGCAAGCGCGATAACTGGCTCCGCTTTCAACAACCCGTACCTTTTCTGGGTCGCACATAAATGGACCGATAAACGACCAGCTCCGCAAAAACTCATGCCTTTTGTGGATAGCCCAAACCGTGTTCAAAAAACGTCTGAATTAGGTTTTTGGGACAGATGGGGCGAAATCGGCCAAATGTTACTGATTTTGCCCAATCAATCGAACCTTTTTTCGGCTTTTTGTTCTTCCCCTGAATTTTCAAAGAAATTTTTGATTTTCTACGCGACCTTTTCTGGCCAATTGCAGGGTAAGCCATGTGAAGATGTGGATGACTATGCGAGATGTGGACACTATGCGAGAACCGAACACCGATCAATTGTTGACCCTCGCCCGCGAGGGAGATAACAGCGCTCAGCAAGAACTGTTGATCCGTCACCGCGATCGGCTCAAGCGCATGATATCGGCATTCCTTGACCCTCAGTTGGCTGCCAGGTTGGATCCTTCGGACGTATTGCAGGATGCGCTTACTTGCGCCGCGGTCCGTTTGCCCGGCTATCTGGATGACGAGCCACTTCCATTTTATCCGTGGCTGAGACAGATCGTTCGTGAACAACTGATCACGGCACATCGAAAACACGTCCAGGCGGATCGTCGGTCGGTCCGCAAAGAACACTCGCCATTTTCGGGAGTCTCCGATGCCTCAGCCATGCACATTGCCAATCAACTGGTCTCACAGGAATCATCGCCTTCCCGACGAGCTAGCAACAACGAAATGAAACAAAAGGTCCGGGTAGGTTTGGAACAACTGAACGAATCGGACAGGGAATTGCTTTTGATGCGTTTTGTTGAGCAACTGAAAATCTGGGAAATCTCTGAAATAATTCTTGTTTCCGAGACGGCTGTAAAATCACGACTGTCGCGTGCACTGCAGAAACTGAACCAACAGGTAACGGGCAATGACTGAAAATGGCTCCCAACTTGTCAATGAGACCTTGGACGAGGTCGTGAATCAGATCTGCGAATCGCTTCAGAATGGCGAGCGCGTTGACATCGATGGGTTAGCAGATGCCCATCCTGAAATCGCATCTCAACTTCGCAGTCTGTATCCTACGTTGCTGGCGATTTCTTCCCTTGAATCGTCGAACACCGAGAACCGACTACATCGACCAGCAGGCGACGATCAACAAAATATGCAGCTGGGCGACTTCCGCATCATTCGTCAGATCGGTCGGGGCGGCATGGGAGTCGTCTATGAAGCCGAGCAACAGTCCATTCGTCGATCGGTCGCGCTGAAGATCTTGCCTCTGGCAGCGCTGGTCGATGCACGCGCCTTGCAACGATTCAAAAACGAAGTGGCCGCGATCGCCACCCTGGACCATCCCCATATCGTTTCCGTTTATTCGATTGGGGAAGAGCGCGGGATTCATTATTTCGCCATGCAGCTAATCCGTGGCCAGAGCCTGGCCGCGGTGGTCGCCGAGTTGCATGCGCGAACTCAGCAGCAAGGATCGGTTACCGGACCAGCGTTGAATCAAGTTGTGTGGGATCTGGAAGGTGAAACTAACGCCCAAACCCTTGAGGAAAAGGGGTCAAGTCCCTTCACCGATGAAACGCACGCTGAAACCGTCGCCCGAGGGCAGTCGCAGACGGCGCCTGGCAAAATGACCGACCCAGTTTATTTTCGCAACGTGGCGGAGCTGATGCTGCAGGCGACCGATGCATTGCAGCACGCCCATGATCACGGGATCGTGCACCGCGACGTGAAACCGGCTAATCTATTATTGAATTCCACTAACAACTTGTACGTCACGGACTTTGGGCTGGCGCGGATCGAAACCGGCGCCGGAGTCACCATGACCGGTGACATCATGGGCACGCTCCGCTACATGAGTCCGGAGCAGGTATTGGCCAATCGCGTCGTAATCGATCATCGAACCGATATCTATTCGCTAGGAGCGACGCTGTACGAGTTGTTGGCGTTGCAGCCGATGTGGTCGGGCAATGACAAAGCCGAATTGATCCGACAGGTTTCATTTGAAGAACCGATCGAACCCCGCAAGTTGAATCCGGCGATCCCGGTGGATCTGAATACGATTGTCCTCAAGGCGATCAGCAAGAATTCCAATGATCGGTACGACTCGGCTCAAGCGTTTGGTGATGATCTGCAGAGTTTTTTGGATCACAAGCCAATTGTGGCGAGGCGGGCGACACTCGCTCAGCGGTTTGCGAAATGGTCCCAACGACATTCAGCCGTAGTTTGGGCTGGCGTCATTTTGCTATTGATCTTCAGCATTGGTTCAGCGGTGGCAGCTAGTCTAATCTGGTATTCAAGAATTCAACTTGAACAATCGCTAAACGAAAAACAGATTCAATTCGAACGGGCGGAAAAGAACTTTGCGATCGCGTGGCAAACGGTCGATACGATGTTGGACGACGTGGCGGATGAACTGGAGCATAAACCGCACTTGCAGCCTCTACGCCGCAAACTGTTGGATCAGGCCCTTGAATTTTATGGCGAGTTTCGAAATCAAAAATCTGACGATTCGGAAGTGCTTTATCGATCTGGCAAAGCTCATTATCGTTCCGGATTCGTTCACCAGCTACTTGGCGAATCGAATAAAGGCAAGGCGGAATTTGAAACGGCAATCAGAGTATTCAGCGAACTGATCGAAAAGCATCCAAAAAACATGCGATATCTCAAGGGTTTGGGAGAGGTTCATCACAGTTTGGCGTTTATTCTCGTGCGGGGAAAAAACCGGCCGGCAGCCCTGAATTCCCTCCGGAAGTCCGTCAATCTCATGGAACGGGTTGTGGCTGCGCGGCCCGAGGACTCGATTGATCGAATCAATATTGCAAACTCATACAATTATCTTGCGCAGCAGCGCATCGTTA
>JAHEJI010000033.1:0-21474 GCA_024638965.1 Planctomycetaceae bacterium | reverse complement strand
TGTCAAAAAGGATTGGACCATCTAACTGCGGAAGCTGAGCAAAAACATCCCGACTGGGCGCTATCGGTTCGTGGCATGTTGGTTCATACGAAGGGTCGAATAGCAAATCGCCAAAAGCAACAAGAAAATGCTCGTGTGTTTTTTGAGCAATCAATTGAGCTGTTAAACAGGTCGCTCGAGCTGAATTCCGAGCACCGAATGACTCGCAGTGTTTTGGGTGTAGCTTATGGAAACCTTGCTCTTGTCACATTGGATTTGGACCAAAAAGAATCAGCTCTCCAGATACGCCTGGACGTATTTCATTCGCTGGTGGCCGATTATCCGTCCATGCCGCGATATAAGAGTGATCTGGCGCTGGCGCACGAGAGTATTGCAGATCTGTTGACAAAACAGAATCGACATCAAGAAGCGTCCGATCACTATCGCCAGGCTATTGAATTGATCGAACAGGCTCTGCAACTGGTGCCTGGTGAACCAGCACTTCGGTATGCGCTCGCCGGAGCCTGGCAGAACCTGGCTCTTTCCAGTTCCGATTTTGATTTGAGTTCGGCCGCACGTAAAAAAAAGCTTGAAATCACCCGTTCGCTCGTATCCGATTTTCCGGCCGACCCTGAATACAAAGCGGAGTTGGCCGACGCACTAAAAGATTGGGCCAAGGTGTTGGCAGCCAAGGATCGCGAACGTGAAGCGGAACAGCTCTTTCGAGAGTCAATTCAGTTAACAGACGCCTTGATTACCGATTTTCCAGAAACCTGGGAACATCAAAGGCTGTTTGCCCGCAGTCGCACTCAATTAAGCCAGATGCTGTTTGGCCAAGGCAGATATGCTGAGACGGTTCAGTTGTTGGAGGAGGCCATTCCAGTTTGGATAAAACTTGCCGAAGACCGACCAGATGAACTGATGATTTTTCGAAACCTGATCACCTGTCAACAATTGATGGGCAATTCCTTCGAGTCATTGGAAAAAACGCCACTTCCAAGTTCGGCGGCTCACGAACTCTCTGATCACCTGACACAACGCGGCCAGCGATCCGAGGCCACGGCGTTTGAATTGAACTACATTGCCTGGTCACTGCTGGGAATTGAATTCCCCACAGTTACTGAACCGGAGCTTGCATTGGAATTTGCTGGCCGAGCGTGCCGGATCGCCGAACAACAACACAATGCGAATCTTCCCCTTTATTTGGATACGTTGGCCATGGCGCAACATCAGGCAGGCGATAGTCCATCTGCTATTAGAACGCAAACACGAGCTATTTCTCTTTTATCAGAATCGACAGATAAAACGGTCGCGGACCAGATGGACCGAAACTTGAAGATGTATCTTGAAAGCGAATCAGAAAAGTCGGGCTCCAAGAATACTGATGATTAACAAAAGACACCAAAACAACTTGATCGAGGCAATTTCCCAGAAAGATGTACCATGTTAATAACTAGCAAGATTCTGTGTAAATATCGCTGCGCGTCAGTCATGCTTATTTTGGCATTTCTCTACAACACAACAGTTGTGGCCCAATGCGTTGCCGTACAGAATTTTAAACTTTTGGGTGACGAAGGGACCGCTGATTTTAATCTTGGGGAATCGGTCGCCATCGATGGCACTATGGCCGTCATCGGGCAGGTCAACGGGTGTTGTGACGATGATAATAAAGCCTTTATATATGACGCCACGACCGGACTTCTATTGGCCACGCTTTTGCCCAATGATCCCGAGGGATATCAATTTGGTTGGTCAGTGGCAATTTCTGGAAACACTGCAATCGTTGGAGCCAACACAGCAGCAGCGAACGGCGGACTGCTCACCGGCGCCGCCTATTTGTTTGACGTCTCAACAGGCCTGCAAACCTTTAGGCTCGTAGCAAACGATGGGCAAGATTTGGATGGGTTTGGTAGTGATTTGGCGATCGGTGGCACGACTTCGGTTGTCGGCGCTCCTTTAAGTGATGACAACGGCGATCGCTCTGGTTCTGCCTATGTTTTTGACACCACAACGGGTCAGCAGCTGTTCAAACTGGTCCCCGACGACAACGCGGAGGATGACCACTTCGGAGGTTGGAATGGGCGTGGCATTGATATTGACGGAAACATCGCCGTGATTGGAGCGTTTCTGGACACTACGGACAATGGTTTCAGGTCCGGCTCAGCCTATCTCTTTGACGTGACCACCGGACAACAGATCGCCAAACTGCTTCCCATTGACGGAGCAGAGGATGATCGTTTTGGAACTTCGGTTGGAATCAGCGGAAACATAGCAATCGTTGGCGCGCCACGAGACGACGACAACGGTGAAGACTCTGGATCAGCCTACCTTTTTGACATCACAACGGGGCAGCAGATTCTCAAACTGCTTCCCGATGACGGAGTAACAGAAGATGACTTCGGTTTATCTGTCCGACTTCATGGGAACTTTGCCATCGTGGGTGCCCAGGATGATGATGACAATGGCGAAAACTCTGGTTCTGCCTATCTGTTTGACGTGAGCACGGGTCAACAGATTGCCAAAATCCTTCCTGATGACGGAGCATTGGGCGACCGCTTCGGCAGGTCGGTCGGCATCAGCGGGACTGCGATAATTGTCGGTGCGCCAAGGGACGACGACGACGGTAAGGACTCAGGCTCGGCCTTTCTATTTGATGTCAACTGTTCCAATTCCGAGGTTGTGCTTCCGGACAACTTCAACGTCGTTCGTGGGTTTCACGTCGTCGGCAATTTGTCAGAGATTTCTGAGAGCGATGATCAGTACTTGGTTCTCGACCCGGAATTCCTCACGTTCCGATACCAACTAGAACTCACGGTCGACGGCATCTCGCCGTCGGAATCACCAAGTGGACTTGAATTCAGTTACGAGTCCAGGGCGCAAAACTTCGTTGGCACCGTGGAGCAGAAAATCGAATTGTTTAATTATTATTCGAGCCAATTTGAAACCGTTGATACTCGACTGACGACGCCCACGGATACTGTGGTCAGCGTCACACCGGGTGGTGATCCGACTCGATTCGTCGAGGCGGGGACCAATGCCATGCACGCGCGTATCAATTACCAGAATTCATTGCCGTTTTGGGTGTTCAGTACCCAAAACCTCTATCTCCCTTACCGAGTTAGGGTAGATCATATTTTCTGGACAATAACACCTTGACCAAATTGTCGGGACAGAAAACCTCGTTCAGCTCCACCAGCGAATTGAGCGGAGAGGGCCGCAGTTTTTAAACGAGACTTGCTGGCGAACGATCGGTAAATAATCAAATGGGCTGGTGAGCCCTCGACGCCAATCAAGACGCTCACCGGCCCTCCGGACGCAATCGAGCGAACTGTTCGCGCGCTCTTGGTGCGTCGCTAGTTTAATTGTAACGCGAACTGATTGGAGTTACAGAAATGAAAATCGGGATTCAATCACGTATCGCAATTTCCGTGTTTCTGCTCGCTTGTCTCGTCGTTTGTCATTCTACGACGGCCCAGCAAGTTCAGTTTCGGGTTCACCAGTTTAACGGCCTGCCGGACGAACCCAGTGCTTTCATAATTCATGGAATCAATGACAACGGCATTGCATTCGGATACTGGAATAGTACTGGCGACCCCGCTGGTCGCCGGGGCTTCTTCTATGTTCTTAGCGAAGACCGTACTACTGGCCAGTATTTTGACTTGGCAACCTATCTTGATTTGCCTTCGCAATGGGAGGTTAGTCCTGGCGTTTTCATAAATCTGGAACGGACGATTTGTCGCCGGATCAATAACGCAGGACTTGGAACAGCGCAAGTTCGATTTACCAATGGTCAAAACAAAGTAATCTGGTTTGATATGAACGCGTCGCCGCCAACATGGGAATTAATGCCAGAGGCGGATGTTGTTGGCGGTTCAAATTACTACAACGCTAGTGATATCAACGAGCTTGGAGACATCCTGATAAGGTTTGAAAACGAAATCGGAGCAAATGAACTTTACGTTTATAATCCGTTGAATTCGCAAGTGCCTGCGGAATATGTTACCTACGACGATGGTTCTCCCATTGAAGGCGATGGAAGACTCACTAATTCTCGCAAAGTCGTTGGGGATTTGGATGGCCAACCGGAACCACCCTTATTCGTTTGGCAGTCAGGGCAGCCCGTTCAATTGCTCGGTAGTGACTATGAAAACTTCGTAACTGATATTAACAGTCAAGGGCAGTTTACGGGGGGTGGCAGTATTGGATCTGCATGGTATTACGATCCGCCAACGCAGCAATTTCAATACCTGCACGGCGCCACAGATTATGGTTCATCGATTAATGATTCGGGCGACATTGTTGGCGATACACAAGATCGTTCAGACATCTTTTATTATCGCGATGGGGACTGTTTTTTGCTGAAAAGCCTGATTGTTGGCGAAGGCTCCCAATTTATTCAAGATGCAGTCGAGTTAAGGTGTTTTTCAAGCAATTGGGGCTTGCTAACCAATCGTGATCAAACCGGTTATGGCATGGTCGTGTGCGCGGCCGAACAGGTAACCACAACGGGCCGCGGCAGGAACAAAACTGTTGTTTCCGAACGTCGATATTTCATCCTGATTCCCGAGATTCTCACACCGCCGGGAAATTCAGAAACCTATTCAAGCACCGATACTCCACTGGCCATTCCCGATAACGATCAGGGCGGTGTCGCATCCAATATCTCGGCAGGCGATCACACGATCGCCAACTTGACGGTCAACGTCAACATATCGCATCCGCGACCGTCAGATCTGAATGTCTACTTGATCGATCCAGCCGGTGGACCGGCCATTGAGTTGTTCAACTTTACTGGTGACAACAACGTCCCCAACTTCAACGGAACCAGCAGCGATGGAACTTGGACACTGGAAGTCTACGACACTCGGAATAGAAAAACCGGCACGTTGAACAGTTGGTCGATAAAAGTGGATTACTAAGTCGAAATGAGAAAGCCAGTTATCACCCCGATTGGCTGACAAAAGTTGATCGGGGTTTTTCATTGCGCTCAAAACACGGGCTCAGAGGCCGGTTAAATCCCGAGAACTCAACCGTTTTTTGAACAGATTCAGAATTAGACCGTTGGTGAGAGACCAGGGATTCCATGTCTTCGGGGCGTTCGGATTTTCTGTGATTTGAGTACCATGGACTTGATGAAAGAAGAACTTGAAAGGCAAGTCGCGGCCTCACTCGAGGCGCAGCCCAAGTTGTTGCCGTTCATTGCCGAACTTCTCGCGGATGTTGATGCGCTCGGTAGCTCTCCAGGGGCTGTGGTTAATTTGCTCCGGTCTTTAGGACTCCCGGGCGCCATGATATTGGACGTAGGGTGCGGCAAGGGTGCGATTTCGGTTAACGTCGCCCGCGAACTCGGATGGCATGCCCACGGCGTCGACGCGTTTCAGCCATTCATCGATCATGCCACGCAAACAGCCTCTGAAAACGGTGTCGCGTCACTGTGTGAGTTCACTTGTGACGACATGCGGAAAGTGGTTCGTTCCGGGAAAAGCTACGATGTTGTCATCTACGCCGCACATGGTCCGTTGCTTGATGCGGTGCCCTGCGTCGATTTGCTCAGGATGTGCGTGCGCGCCGGAGGATACATTGTGATCGACGACGGCTTTCTCCGCGAGAATGTCGACTCTGTGCCAGATGGATACCGATCTTACCGACGGCACGCAGAAACGATAATTCAGATGACAGCACACGGTGATCGGCTGATCCGGGAAGATGTGTATTCTGCGGAGGAGAGGAACACAATTGACGGACAAACAACGGCGTCGATACGTGCGCGGGCCGAGGTGTTGGCCGCCCGTCACCCGGAGGCCGCCCCAATGTTCTTAGAGTACATTCAAAATCAAGAACGAGAGTGTCAGATCCTCTTGGACATACATGTGCCGGCCACCTGGATACTCCAGAGACAAGATCGTCGGTGACCGTAGGGCGAGGGAAGTCCGACGCCATCATAAGACAGCCTTGATCACCGTGTCGCAAAAACCGACCGTTATTTGAAGCACCTGCAGCCGGAATCTTAGCCCTCTTGCGAGATTAGCATTTTGATCGTTGGTTGTCTTTACGAACGATTGTTGATGCTTCTTTGTTGTTGGAAAGCAACTGTTGGACGACTCTCCGAGTTTGTGAGTTTATGATATAGGTCCGTTTGTCCAAGATTGCCACCGCGACAAGTCGCTTATTCTCCGCGTCTGGGACAGACAACCCGATCAGTTGCTGAACAACGCTCGGAGAGGTCGTGCGACTATCCCATAAGCTGTGCCGATTTTCCGGATCAGTCCTCTCGCAATGCCGTGAAAAGAACGGATCGGGCTGTAACTGTTAATCCAGACGTCCAGAATATTTCGATAAAACCAGCGTGATTCTCCACGCTCGTTGCAATCGAAAGCATGACTCGAATCCCCGCCAACATTTTGCTAGCACTCATGATCGCCACGATGATGAGCGGTTGCTGTCTGCGCCGACCGAACGCACAAAAATGCTGTCCAGAATACGTTTCCCAGCGCGGCAATTTACAGGTATCCGCAAAACCGATCGAAGCAGGCATTGTTTACGACTTTGGTTCAATTCCCAACTACGACAACGTTCGGCGTTCGCTGTTTGATCAGTTGGCCACCGGAAACGTTGCGAAAATCAATTTGCAGGAAGCGGTTTGTCTGGCAGCCAGGAACTCCGATCTGGCCGAACTCATCGATGCTGAGCGCCACTCGATCAAATGCCAATCGGGCGATGGACGCGCAATGGTGCTCGATTTGATTCTATACGGTGAGGCTTTAGAACAACGAAACACAGCGGCCGGAGCTGCGGGTGAGTTGTTTCTCGGACTTGTCCAAGTCAACATGCAACGAAAATTGATCGAGGAGTCAAAACTCCATCTGACGCAACTGGAAGAAACGATCCAAGCCGCGGATGAGGCCGGTTTTGCGACGGCGGATGGAAAAAACGAACTCGCCAAAGGCAACATTCGAGTCACCACTGCGGAATCGGAGCTAAACTCCGCGGAACAGAAATTGATGTATCAGCTCAACCTGCTCATTAACATCGACTCGAAAAACCTATTATTTTTGCAACCCGTTCACCAACTGACGCCAGATCACCTGGATTTCGACGTGCGTGAACAAATCTCGGTTGCGGAAAGCAATCGTCCTGGCATTCGGGCCATCGAGACCGCGATTTCAAGTGGTGTTGGAATCGAATCAGCTTACGAACTGCTCAACCAATTTGACCCTCGACTGGGTATCAAATTGGCTCCACTGTCGATCACCCGGCGACTACTCCGTCGACAACTCTTGGACGAACTTCAGCAGGAAGAAACGCCAGACGTCACAGCTGAAACGCGCCAAGGTCAGGTCCAGCAGATTCTCGATACCCGAAAAAGCGAAGCGAGAATCTCAGCAAGCCAGGCAATGCTCAATATTCAGAGTTCGCTCGAAAGACTGGCAATAATCAACCAGGATATCGCTCGTTTGAATGCATGGCATCAACAGCTGAAAGCCAAACAAGAGATCGAAGCTGAGGATTCTTACCTGGAATTGAATCAAAACTGGATCGAACTGCAGCAGGCGAAGTCCGATCGAATCACGGCTGCAATTGAACATGAAACGGCCAAAATCAAACTCCTGCAAGCACAAGGGCAATTAGTGCAACAATGTGGATACGAACTTGCCCCGATTTGTAACAGTCCAAACCCTTATATTTGTGAATAACGGGTCTTCTATTCGTTCCGATCATCGGGAATTGTGCTCAGCTGGTAAAGTGATTCGCACTCACGTCATTACCGATTAAAATCGTATTAGACGGCTCGGCAGCAAGTTCTTAACAGCGACCAGACAATGCGTGCATTTCTAGTAATTTTGTTAGCCCTGATCACAGGCGCAGGTGGATGGTATTTGGGTACCCGATACGGTGCGTTAGACTCGACGGCCAGAGATTTCAGCGATACAAATTCCAATGGCGCGAGATTGGCCGACATCTCATCTGCCAGAACGTCAAAAACGATTCGCAGTCAGGGCAAGTTCGAACCTGCATCTGGCATAATCAAAATCGTCGCTCCACCCGGCGAACGAATTGCCCAGTTGATTGACAAACAGATCGGTGATGTTGTTAACACCGATGATGTATTGCTCACGCTGCAGAGCCAAATTTTGCGGGAGAAGGATCTTGGTTTGGCCGAGGCTCGCCGTGACGATGCACTGAAAAAAGCCAAATACGAAAGAGAACAGGGTGAATACCAACTCGACTCGGCAAAACTGGCTCTGGCCGAGGCCAATGCGAATGACGAAAAAATTGCCAGTGAGGCCAAAAAGATCGTTCTCCTTGAACGCCAACTTACCGCGGCACAGAAACTTTTTAGCCGACTGAAAAATATTCAATCGAACCCCGCGACTAACGACCTGATCAACCAAACGGAAATCGACAAGCAGCAGTTGATGGTTGAGCAGTTGAGTCTTCAGATTGAACAGGCCAATCTCGAAATCGAAATGTCACAGAAGAGTGCCGACCGCGCCAAGGAGCTCGCGATCAACAATCTCAAGACAATCAAGTATGCGGTCGAGAATGCGAACGAGGCGATCCCCTTGCAATCGCTCAACGCGGCCGCCGCGATGGCAAAGCAAGCTCTCGAGATGACCCAGATTAAATCGCCAATCGACAACGCCACGATTTTGGACATTATCGTTCGCGAAGGTGATTCGGTTACGAATCAACCCGTAATGGTTCTCGGCGACACATCACAGATGCATTGTATTACCGAAGTCAATGATTTATTTCTGAATTTGATTGATCTTGAAAAACACAACAACCTGAGGGCCAGAATCACCAGCAACGCGATGAAAAAACCACTGATGGGAACCGTCATCGCCAAAGGTGTCATGATTGGTCCGCCATCCCTGAAAGACCCCAATCCGTTCGCAAGTGTCGATCGGCGAACGGTAACGGTAACGATTAGGCTTGACGATTCTGCAACTGCAGCTCGGTTTGTGAACCTCCAAGTTGAAGTCGAAATCGAGGTCGAACCCGGTGCTTTGCAATAGTTACGTGACTCGCCGAGTCGTCGACTGTCGCGGCTTCCAATCGCCGTCGTCATCGTCTTCAATTACTGTCGGTGGCAGGAAACCGCCGCTACCCGAAATAGCGTTATGACCACGCCACTCTCAATTCACAATCTGCTGGATGGCGGATGGCGAACGGTTCTTTCAATCACTGGAATCAGCATCGCCATTGTCCTGATCTTTATGCAATTGGGATTCCTCGGCGCTGTTCTCGATACTGCCGTTGTTTTTTATAACAACCTGAAATTTGATCTGGTGGTTCGTTCGCCCGATTATTACCACTTCTGTGACGCCAACAAATTCTCTAAAGAATACTTGAACCAGATCAAGAACATCGAGGGCGTCGAGGCGATTCAACCGTATCACATCAGTCTCGGCAAATGGAACTATGCAGAAAAATCGGTCCAACGCGGCATGCTCATCATGGGGGTCGATCCCAACGGTCAGACGTTTTCAGTTACGGATGTGGGAGTCAAATTACCCGATTTGACGCGTCTGATAAACGACCGCACCATCCTGGTTGACCAGAAGTCTCGACCTCAGTTTCTCGGGATCCAAAACGCGGAAGGCTTTAGCGAAAAAGATATCGGTTTACGAATCGAACTGAACGAGAAAGAATGTGAAGTCGCGGGACTGTTCGAAATTGGAACCGGCCTGGCTGCCAATGGTGCGTCGATCATCCACGAAAAAGGATTCGACCGAGTTTTTCCGAATTATTCTGCAAACGATGTTTCATTAGGATTGGTTCAATTGCATCCGCAGTTGCAAAACGATGCAACCGCCGCAAGAGATTTGATCAACAAGTCGTTGGGATTTGACCCCGGCGTTTCGTCGCCTCCCGTAGACGTTTTGACGCGGAACGAAGTCGTCCGCCGCGAGGTTGCACATTGGGTGGGTAATACGCCCGTGGGCTTCATATTTATTGCCGGCGTTGTGGTTGCATTAATTGTGGGCGCGATCATCGTATACATCGTGTTGTCGGCAGACATCTCAAAACAAATCGGCGAATACGCCACGCTGAAGGCGATGGGTTATCGAAATGGCTACCTCTCACGCGTCGTACTAGAACAAGCGATCGTACTGGGTGCCATTAGTTATGTTGTTGCGTTCTCTGTTTCACTGGTTCTGTACCAAGTCGTCGGAAATGCAGCCAACCTGGCGATTACCATGACGTTTAACCGGCAACTTATCGTATTGGGCTCGACGATCCTGATGTGCTGTTCGTCGGGTATCATCGCGATGCAAAAACTGAGAAAGGCGGATCCTGCTGATCTGTTTTAAACGTGCACTTAATCCTCGCCGCAAATCTTGCCTGGTCGAACGCCACCGACAATTGGCAGCGACTCTTTGTTCGTTGTTCGGGGATTACGTTCGCCGTCGTGCTGATGTTCATGCAAACCGGTTTTCGAAACGCTCTGTTTGACAGCAACGTGCGTATCATGGAGGAAAAAATCAATACTGATATCGTCATCCGTAGTAAATCAAGATTCATGTTATCCAGCGGTCAAACGATGCCGCTTCGCTACGTGATCGCCGCACAGTCTTGTCAAGGCGTTCAATCGGCCGAACCGTTGTACATTGAAAACGTCGCTTCCGAAATTCGACGCATGGGGTTCATCGCTCGAAAGATCCGGGTCATTGCGTTTGACCCAACAAGCGACACGTTTTCCAGTTTTGGCTTGCTGAGTCTTGCCGACAAGCTGGCCGAGCGGGGAACCGCGGCCGCGGACATCAAAAGCAAGAAAATGTTTGGCCTTCCACGCAGTCCCGACGAATTGACGGCGAGCTCCTTTGGTGAACTCCGGGGAAAAAAGATTCGTATTGTCGGCCTCTTCGAAAGCGGCATCAACTTTTCCAATGACGGCAACATGATCATGACTCCCGAAAACTTTGCCGAATACTTTTCGTTTCGCGGAGGCGGCAACCCGCTCTCGAGGGTGGACTATGGCGTCGTAAGTTGCGAACCGGATCCCGACCCAAATCAAGTCGTTTCGCGATTAAGAACATTGCTGGGCTCGAATGTAATCGTGCAAACTCGAAACGACTTTTTGCGATCTGAACGAGATTTTTGGGGCAAGAACACTCCAATCGGTTTAATCTTTTGGGTCGGTACAATGATCGGTTTCGTGGTGGGACTGATTATTTGTTACCAGGTTTTGGCCACGGACATCGGCGATCACATGGGTGAATTCGCTACGATTAAGGCGATGGGATATCCGCCCGTTTTCTTTGCAGCCGTAGTCGTGTTCCAGGCTTTGCTGATGTCACTGGTTTCGTTTATCCCCGGTTTGGTCATCGCCTTGATTGCGTTTGAAGGCGTCAACGTGGGCACCGGGCTCACGATGTTTTTGAATTTTGAACGAACGGCGATGGTTTTGGGATTGACTGTATTGATGTGCGTGATATCTGGAACCATCGCGCTGAGAAAATTATTGTCCGCTGATCCTGCAAGTCTGTTTTGAGGGGCATCACCAGATTGGAGTCGAACGGGAAAAAGTCATTCTGAGGGAGCTTTAGCGACTGAAGAATCTCCGCACAAACACGAGAGATCCTTCAGTCGCCAAGGCCCCATTAGGTTGACTGGAAAGTCGATTGATTGTAGGAAAATTTTTATGATTAGAAATACAAATGAAGACGCTGTGATTCGAGTGCATGGCCTCAACCATTTTTTTGGGTCCGGCGATGCAAAAACTCAAGCGTTGTTCGATAACACGCTCAAGATTCGACGAGGTGAAATCGTCATCATGACCGGCCCCTCAGGATCAGGTAAGACGACGTTGTTGACGCTAATCGGTACCCTGCGCACGGTGCAGGATGGCAGCCTGAACATCCTCGGCGAGGAACTCAATGGGATGTCACAATACGGGCTGACCCAGGTTCGGAAAAAGATCGGATTCATTTTCCAGGCCCACAACCTGTTTGGCTCTTTGACGGCGTTTCAAAATGTCCGGATGGCGACCGAGTTAGTCGGCATGCAAGGCTCCGAAGTCAAACCGAAGATTGAACAGATGTTGACGCGGTTGGGGCTTGATGAGCGGATTTACTACAAGCCGAAATCGTTATCGGGTGGACAGAAACAACGCGTGGCGATCGCCCGAGGTTTGATTCATAACCCGCGAATCGTGCTCGCCGACGAACCGACAGCCGCGTTAGACGAAGAGTCGGGGCGTGAAGCTGTAACCTTGTTTCGAGAAATGGCTGACCGCGAAGGCTGCACGGTCTTGATCGTAACACACGATAACCGGATCCTCGACGTCGCCGATCGAATCATTAATATGGTGGCGGGTCGCATCAAGAACGATTCGGACGTACGGCAAACCGAACAGATCTGCGAGTTCCTGAGGAAAACCGAATTCTTTACTGACCTCACGCCTCGCACGCTGGCCGAGTTGGCGAATAACATCGAAATCCGCGAGTATTCGGGTGGCGATCGAATTGTCACGCAAGGCGACGAGGGGCGCGAGTTCTTCATGATCACCGACGGTCGAGTCGACATCACGCGACTCGAAGCTGAACGAGAACAGCCGGTCACGCAACTCGGAACCGGCGCCTATTTTGGAGAAGTGGCACTCATCAAGGACCAACCTCGTAACGCGAATGTCACTGCGATCGAAGACACGACCTGCTACGTACTTGATCGCGAAGAGTTTCGCAACGTCGTTGATTCAAGCGATTCGTTTGAATCGGAATTGCGTAAGGCGCTGTTTGAGCGGAATTGATCGCGGTTCGCTCTACATGTGTAGACAAACCGCCCCCCGGGCACCTGCGTTTACGCGACGTGAGTTTCACCCTCAACCAAGCCCCACACTACCTCCACTCAACCTGTCGTGAGACTCCTGCCAATTCTTAGCTACGTGCTGATGTCGCCGAGGATCATCCCATCGCATGCCCCGGAATATTGGATGTAAGCTGGATTCCACAAGGCTTTCGTGGCCTCGTACTGCAACGAAAACCTGCGATTTTTTGACCGTTTAGGGTCCCGTCAGCAAAGTAACCGCGCGCCTGTGTGAGCGATAACGCACCTCAGGAGAGTTCGGCGATGATTGCTATATTCTTATCAATTCCGAAATATGAAACGACTGGGAGAGCTTTTTTTCTAAACAACGGCAGCCATGCCGACGGTTATCTTTGGCATCGCGTCGGAACTTGTTACATTGGCGCGTGAATTGCCTAAGCAAAGTGGGTGAGGATTAGCGGAAACCAGTCCAATTTGCGGTTGGGTTAGTCCGTTTGAAGTTGCGATTTCTTTGATCAGTATGAGGGAGGCATACCATGAAACTTGAACGACTTGCCAACGACGTCGTCGCGGTTGTCGCGGTCGATGACCCGATTGACTTGGCGATCCGACATATGTGGCAAATGAATATTCGCCACCTTCCTGTCGTCCGTAAGAATATTCCTGTTGGCATGGTGTCGGAACGAGATGTGCTGTTCCATGTTTGCTGGCTTGACCACACAAACCCTCCGCTGGGAAACCAACGGGAAAGTCCGCTTTCAGGGGCAACGCGGATCGAGCAAATCATGACACGACCCGTCGTCGTTCTTTCGCCCGATGACACAATCGAGAATGCTGCTCGTTTGATGGTCAACAAACGAATTAGTTCTGTGCCGCTGGTAACGCAAAACAACATCGTTGGCATCATTACAGAGACCGACTTGTTGCGTTGCTACAGCGATCCGGCCTGCTTTGTGCCCAGTCAGAAGTCTCGACAACGCAGCGTTCTTGAACTTATGTCGGCCAGCGTTCATTCCGTACGACCCGATGACGCGACTCTCGCAGCGATTCGACTCATGCGCGAAAAGCAAATTCGTCACGTTGTGGTAATGGACGATGATGAGCTGGTAGGGATTGTGTCGGATCGGGACGTGCTTCGAGGAAGTCCGCGTGCGGTGGGCGATCATGCGATTTCGGCGCGCGAGTTACGGCTTTTGCATAAGCGTCAAGTCGAAGGAATTATGTCGAGCCGACCTGAAGTGATTTCCCTGGACGCAACTGCTGCTCAAGCCGCCCAAGTAATGGCAACCAACAAGATCGGGGCTTTGCCAGTTGTTGAGGACGGTACATTGTCTGGCATCATTACCGAAACCGATTTGCTTCGTGCCATGGTCGCTGATTGTAACTAATGATACTTCGAAGGAAAAACCAGCTCATTTTTCCCGTTGCACGACCTCACTATCTGAAACGCCGCACCGAGGGCTCAGGGCCGGAATGAGCCACGATCGAACCATTAAATAATCAGGTGTGCGATGCCGCTCACTTGAAGAAGGTCGCTTTTAAACTAATATTCTTTCGCACCGTAAAGGTTTGGCAGTTTTAGCAACTGATCGGGGCTCTCAATCCTGTCTTGACACATGGATTTGCGACTATTTTCTCGTACAAATGAATTCGATTTGGAGATGTTCCTTGCGTACTCACATAATAGCAACTGTTATTCTTTTGGCCTCTGCTGGACTAGCCAATTCACAAACGGTTATCTATGTGGATGACGATGCCGGACCGGGAGGCGACGGTACGTCGTGGGCGACAGCATATGACAATCTTGCTGCGGCGCTGAGTTCGATATCGTCAGGTCAAGTTTGGGTTGCTGAGGGCTTTTATACACCCGGCAATCCCGGCGATGAGGCAGCTTCTTTCGAGATGCTGAACAATGTTGAGATTTACGGAGGCTTTGTCGGAAACGAGACTTCTCGAAATCAGCGCGATTGGACTGCCAACGTGACAACGCTCAGCGGCGATCTCGGTGGCGACGATGTGTATGGCCATAACTGGAATATCAACACTCCTAACAGTGATCACATCATTCGTGCTGTAGATGTCGACGCCAGCGCAATCCTGGACGGATTCGTCGTAATCGGCGGTCACAGTTCATTCGAAGCTGGCGCGGGAATCTTCATCCAGGGAGGAAGCCCAACCATTCTCAATTGTTCATTCGAGTGGAATCTCGCGGGATTCTCGGGCGGAGGAGGTGCACTGGCACTTGATGCAAGCCCGGTATTCGAAGCCTGTCGCTTCATCAACAACTGGTCGCATCTGTTCGAAGGAGGGGCGCTTTATGTGTCCGGCACAAGTGATGTCATCGTCCGCGATTGTGAATTCACCTCTAACACCTGTACCGGATCGGGACGTGAAGCCGCAGGTGGTGCCATTTCCTGCTGGGGTGACAGTTTGTTAATTGAACGGAGCATCTTCAATGGCAACGTCGCGCGAGGTTTTTGGCCGGAAAACGATGTGGGAGGCTACGGTGGTGCCGTTCACTGTATTTTTGGTGAATTGACCGTCGTTGATTCGTCATTTGACAACAACTGGTCCAATGCTGGCGGCGCAATCTGGACCTGGACAGATACAGAAATTGTCAATTGCGTGTTCCGAAACAACGAAGCGCCAGACTACTCCCGCGAAAGTATACCGGACTGGCGAGGCGAGGGAGGTGCGATCGGTGGTGTCTCGTCGAGTCAACGGATGATCAACATCATCAACACGACGATCTACGGCAACTCGGCCCACAAAGGAGGTGGGATAAATATTGGCGGGGCTTTTGACGGAATGGTGGCAAACTCCATTCTCTGGGAAAACACCGATCGCGCCGCAAATGTTGGCCCCTCTCAGATTCGTGGCACCGGAGCATCCTACTCCTGCATCCAAAACATGCTCCTCGGCGAAACGGGGGAAGATCCGCCCGACCCAGACGATTTCCCCGATTGTATCGACTTCGATCCTTTGTTCGTCGATGCGACTGGTGGCGACTATCACTTGCTGACGGGTTCCCCGTGCATTGATGCAGCCGATAACACGGTGGTTCCCTTGTGGATCACCGGCGATTTCGACGGGCAGATCCGCTTTGTTGATGACCCCGATACGATTGATACAGGTAATGGTGTATCCCCGATCGTTGATATGGGAGCATTTGAATTCCAGCTGGCGTCAACCGTGGTTACTCCCGATTTATTGTCGGTAACAATCGGTACTCTTGTCTCTGGGAGCGTCGTAGAACTTGCTGACAGTGATGACCAATACGTTGTTATGAATCCTCGATTCTTGATGAGTCGTTATCAAAACGTATTCACAGTCGATACGACGGCACCGACAGATACGCCAACCTCTCTGGAATTTAGCCTGGAATCCAAAGTACTTAACTTCGTTGGAACGGTGGATCAAAAGATCGAATTGTTCAGCTACGACTCGGGTCAATATGAGACCGTTGACAACCGCCTTGCAACAGCAACGGATTCGGTAGTCGCTGTGACACTTGGCGGCAAACCGACTCGGTTCGTTCAAGCGGGAACTGGCGCGATGCGGGTTCGCGTCAGCTACCAGAATAGTCTGCCTTATTGGATCTCTCGAACCATTAATTTGCACCTTCCGTTCCGAACGAGCATCGATCAGATTTTCTGGACGGTAACTCCATAATCGAATTTGGTTCTTAAGGAACGGAATGTGAACTGCCGAGAAGTCATGGTAGAAGTAAACCACCTCAGTTGGCCGGTCATTGAAATCCCGGAAATTGCAATTCAGCAGAGCAAATGCCGGTTTCTCTTATTGGCATTGACGCTTTTGATTCTTTGGCCCGTATTCGGATGCGCGGCTGAACAACCTCAATATTTCTCAATCAAGATGAACGACAAATTGATTGGGTACGCCGTTGTCGATCGCGAAACGATCACAAAAGATGGACAAACGCTGATCAAACTTACGTCTGAAACTTCACTAAAAGTGGCGTTGCTTGGCAAGGTACGAAATATTCTGCTGGACTCCGAAACGTTAATCCATCCGGAAACGAACGATCCGATCAGCTTTCGTTTGACGGACACGACGAATGAGGTCATTCGGCATGTCGACTCTGAGTTCCTCGATGGTAAGGCTCGCAACTGGATCTATCGTGAAGACGAAACGCGCGGGGAACCGGTGGAAAGCGAAATCCCAGCGGGCACGGTTGTTCTTGGCAGCAACAACTTCGATCACTGGCACCTGTTACTCGAAGCTGCAGAGGACCGTGCTATTCAAGGGGAGGCGAAGATCCCTGTCTTCCTACCTGATACAGGGAAGCTCGACAGCGTCGATTTGACCCGTGGCGAAATGACGGAAGTCAGCCTGCCGGGCGGGATGCGAAACTGCATTTCCTGGAGAATGGAGGCAGCCAACCTTAAAGCCTTGGCTGACGCTTCGACCAACGAGTTGGTTCGCCTGGATTTACCGAGTCAGCAAACCACAATCGAGTTGGCCGACGAGAACGTGGTGAAGCAAGTTCAGAAATCTCAAGCCGAGGAAGTGCTGGCCCGGCATTTTGCACATTCCAACATCGTGTTCGACGACTATCTCAACGTCAGCAAAATGAACGCTGAAATCGATGTGAATGTGATCGGTACCGGCATTGCAGCCGATCAATCCGTATTGACCACGACAATGCAAGGTTTCGAGGGTACGAAAAAAACAGAACACATCGTCGGAACGGTCAATGTCACAAGCATTCCTTACGACGGCAATTATTCTCCGCCTTTCCCCACTGAAACGAACCAACCCGAATTGATCACGTGGTTGGAACCGTCCGAGTATATTGAATCCGACGATCCGTCTGTCGTTGGAAAATCGGAACAACTTACCGAAGGCGCGACGACGCGGTGGGACGCGGTGACGAAGATCGGCAATTGGGTCTACGAAAAAATTGCCTACACGATCGCGGATACACCCTCAGCTCGACTGGCACTGGAGACCAAAAAAGGCGATTGCGGTCCACATTCGACACTGATGGTCGCCATGTTGCGGGCTCAAGGAATTCCTGCCCGGTTGGTTGGCGGATTGGTTTACACACCCACGTTTGGCGGCAGTTTTGGCCAGCACGCTTGGGTGGAAGTGCACATGGGCGAAGCTGGATGGCTTGCAGTCGATCCGACCACGGGCGAGTTCCAAAGGATGAGCGCCACTCACATCAAATTGTTCGAAGGACTCGGCGGGGTTGTGCCGAAATCGGTCAAGGTCACTGCCTTTGAGCCACCCAATCGAACAACCGAGCCTTTCGAACCGTCGCGTGCCAAACCGATGCCGTGGACACTCGGCAAAGAGTACGCGTTTAATTACAAACAAGGCGAGAAGGAACTCGGCAAAGAAACGGTCGTGATCAACAAGATCAAACTTGACGGCAAAGAAGTCTTTGAATTAATGAGCGATATTATGCTTGTCGTCAAAGACGATACTTCGTTGAAGAGCAGTGCGACACTGGTTGTCGCACCCAACGCTTTGCCTTTTTCGTTTGAGCGGGATCTGAAAGTCGCTTCGCAGGAGGTTAAAATCGAGTGCTCGTTTAAAGACAATCTCGTTTCGGAGAAGATCAGTGGAACCACAAATTTATCGAACGAGATCAAGGTTCCTGCCGGCGTATACTGTTTTGACAACAACTTGATCGGCTGTTGGGTTTTGATTTGTTCGCAACTTGTGCTTGAACCGGACACGTCCGTAAATATCAAAACGTTTCATCCGTCCTCGCTGCAAATTATCCCGCTTACAATTACGGCAAAGGCAATCGACACTATCAAGATCGCGGGAAAAGAGCTGGAGTGTATCAAGTGTGAAGTTTTACCCATCAAGAATACGTTTTGGATCTCGCGTAACGGCCGATTCGTACGCGCCCAGCAGGGTGAGCTGGTGATCGAGCTAACCGAAATAGATTGAATCACTCGTCCGATTCGCACCAGTACTCGAATTCGATCAAGTTTGACACGGGACTGATGAAGCTTCAAACCTGAATGGAGTAGTTCGTAGTACCGGCTTTACGAGAATTGTATAATCATCCTGTCTGTAATTATCCTGTCCTATTGTTGAGATAGGCAGAATAATTTTGGACAGAATGATTTTCTTGTACAGTTGTGGCGGCAACGGAATCCGCCATGGGTTAACTTTTGTAGGATGAGGGAATTCAAATCTGCGAAACGTCATAAACGAGAATCGCAACCTAAGGATATGGAAGGAATTATGAGTCAAGCAAATTTGATCACGCGGCCGGCCAACAAAGAGTATGCCGAGTACTACGGGACCTACATCGATCGTGTCCCTGATGGAAATATCATTGAGCAACTTGACTCGCAGATTGCCAAGTTTCGAAATGTGCTTGATGGCATCGACGAAGACGAGGCAAGCGTCTTGCACGAGCCATATACCTGGACGATCAAACAAGTCGTCGGCCATCTAATCGATGTCGAACGGGTATTCGGCTATCGTGCCCTCCGCTTCGCTTCAGGCGACGATCGACCCATCCTGGGAATGGAACAAGACCCGTGGGTGCACAACACGGACTACGAAACACCGACACTCGCCGAATTGACCGACGAGTTGGAATACTCGCGCCGTGCAAATCTGAGTTTCTTCAAGCGGCTCAAACCGGACGGTTGGGATTTGAAGGGAGCAGCAGACGGCAATGAAATGACGGTAAGAGCTCTGGCTTACTGTCTAGTCGGGCATATCATTCATCATTTGGAAATCATCAAATCCCGCGTCGCCGACTGAGATTTCAAATCTAACAACGACAAAAGTCGGCGCTCGTGCGCCGACCTTGTATTATCAATCTTCATTTCAGAACGCAGTTCGATTTAACGCGTTAGTCGGATGCCAAAGATGACATTCTGGCTATTGTAGTTGAAATTATCGAAATCGACACCGTTTAGTTCCAGCTGGGTCTGAGAAGCCCCATGGTACCTGTATTCTGTAAAAAATATGCCTCGGCGAAGCTGGAACATATTAAGACCGACAAACCCTTGGTAGGCAAACGCCCAGTCATCGAATCGAATGTGCCGGGCTGGATCGCTGTTGATCAAGAAATCGCCGTCCTGACGATCGACACCGATTCCGGCACCTGCATATAGGCCAAATTGCCCATGGCTCCAAACGTCGCGAATCACGTTGAACATCGTCGAATAAACATTGAGCTGGCCATCGAATGGAACCGTGCCCATGTTGCTGGTCCAAAGGTTACCGGTATTGTTACGCCACGCCCCTTGTATTTCGGTTCGGGTCTTGTCATTTCTGTATCGACCTGCTGCCCATCCAAGAACATATCCGTCGTTAAACGTACCAGTGATTGGGTTAGGAGCCCCGCCACCGCCATCGCCGCTGTATTCGTTCAAGTTATAGCCACCGCCGAAAAGACTAAGATATCGAGGGCAACAGTCATTGGCTCTTCTACTTCCGGGCAACAGAGATCCCACCATTCCACGAAGTCGTCCCTCTGTCTGGCAACATCCGTCGCTACATCCTTGACCGGCACATTTGCCAAAAAATCCGCCCAACTTCCCGCAGCCCCTAATTGCTGCGCTTCCGCAATCACCGCAAGAATTGCCGCAACAATCCCCGCAATCATTTGAGGTACAACCAGATACCGAAGCCGTTGTGGTCGCGGTAGCAGAGTCTGACAAGCTGTCTTGATCAACTCCTTGACCATGGGCCGACAACGTGGCAAAACACAAAAACGAAACACCAACAAGCATCCTGAACATGACTTCCCCCGATTAATTACTGCAAATTGATCACTTCCTTGATCATCCGACTAGGCAACTGTGCAAGGTTGTACTCATTACAATACATCCTGCAAAAATGGGTCTACTCGAATTATCGGAGACACTGTCGTTTCGCATTAATATGGCAATTCCGGAACAAACGGACTCACCAAACTGCATAACCGCAACTCTTTGAAACATGAAACATAACCCAATCCACAAAGTTTTTCGAAGTTGTAAGCAGTCTTTTCTCAAAACGGTTGCTGGCTTCTCAGAGTTAACGCCATGACGCCAAATTCTAGCCAAATCTTGCTTGTTTTTCGTAATACGGGACTTTGCTGCGCCATCCTGTTCATCGCCTTCGGATCGTGGTGTTCCAGTTCAGCGCAAAAACCAAACGCCGCCGATCGTAGGCCGAATATCGTTTTCCTGCTGACTGATGATCAAGCGACGATCACGATGGGTTGTTACGGGAGCAAAGAAGCCAAAACGCCCAACCTTGATAAGCTGGCCAACGCGGGCGTGGTCTTTGACAACCACTATGTCACCACCGCGATTTGCATGGCGAGTCGAGCGAGCATTATGACGGGGTTGTACGAATACCGCACGGGATGCAACTTTGGCCGCGGCCGAATGTCGGCCAAAAATTGGTCCAATAGTTACCCTTTGTTACTTCGAGAGGCCGGTTATTGCATCGCATTCGCCGGCAAGTTTGGGTTTCAAGTCGAGGGAATGGACGATTTGCCGAGCAAGGATTTTGACAAGTGGGGCGGAGGACCAGGCCAGACTTTTTACGAAACCGCCAAGAACAAAGCGATGGTCAAGTACGCGGAAAAGTATCCGCATTCTTCTACCGCTTACGGGGCTTTCGGTCAGGACTTTATTCGAGAGTCGCTTGCAGCGAACAAGCCGTTTTGTTTGTCAATCAGCTTCAAGGCTCCACATCGCCCAGTCTCACCGGATCCAAAGTTTGACG
>JAHEJI010000290.1 GCA_024638965.1 Planctomycetaceae bacterium | reverse complement strand
GACGTATTGCGTGGCGCCGGTCACCGGGCACTTGCTACCCGCCGCCATCTTTTCTCCATGCGGTGCAGCTGGTTGCGAGGTCTGGTGATACTGTTGACCGCCATCCTCGGTCAGCGGATTTGAGGGAGCTTGGGCCAGCAGCATGCCGCCACTCGTCCCTGGAAAAAAACTAAAGGCCAAGGCAACAAGAAGAACTGAACTTGTTCCACCGATTAATCGCATCGCATGTTTTCGAGCAACTCGGCTCATCACAGAGCACTCCCTCGGGGTTGATGTATTTGACATGTGATTTCTCCAGGTGTTGGATTGAAAGTTGGTTAGTCTGATTTGACGATTCGTTTGTTTGTTGTTAGTCTCCCGCCCTCGACGTTGCCGCAAGACAATCGGGACAGATGCCCCAATAGATCACTTCCGCCTCATCGATCTGATATCCCGAGTTATCGGCTGCGGTCAAGCAGGGCGTTTCGCCGACCGCGCAGTCAACATCGACCGTTTTTCCGCAGGTGCGACAGATCACGTGGTGGTGGTTGTCACCGACCCGATCCTCATAGAGGGCCGACGACCCGTCGGGCTGGATGCGACGGATAAGGCCTTTTTCGGCCAAAATTCCGAGCGCGTCGTACACCGCTTGTCGCGAGATGGCACCGATCTCGGAGCGAACATCCGCGGCGACGTCGTCCGCCGTGCAATGGGGCCGAGCCGAAACCACACGCAGCACGGCCAGGCGTTGGGCCGTGACTTGGAGTCCATGTTCGCGAAGGAGTTTGGCTGGATCGTTCGACATCCGCGCCGTTTTACACCAAATTCTGGACTTTGTCAAGAATTGGCCTTTGCCCAATTTCATGCTTTTTGCAAACGACAAGATTGATGACATCGTTCGGAAACTAGCCGACGTTTTGCAGACCGCTGGCAATGCCGTTGACCGATTGCAAGATGACGTTTTGGATCTGCTCTCGTTCGTCCGGATCTTGGGAAAGCCGGAATCGCCGCAGCAAGGCAACCTGGATGTAGTTCATTGGATCAACGTAGGGATTGCGGACGCGGATGCTGTACTGCAACCAGGGTTCCGTGTCCAGCAGTTCGTCGTGGCCGGTCACGTTCAGCAACCGCGTTTTCGACAACTCGAATTCGTTGCGAATATCGTCAAAAGTTCGCTGGCCAAACCGGGGATCGACCAACTCGGAATACAGCCGAGCGATATGCATGTCGGCGCGACCCATGCCCAAATGGACGTTGTCCAACATCGTTTTGAAGAACGGCCATTGCTGGTACATCTGTTGCAACAACCTAATTTTTTCGTCGTCCTCACCCGCCCACTCATCGATCGCTGTGCCGACGCCGTACCAACTGGGAATATTGGTTCGCGATTGGGTCCAGGCAAAGACCCACGGAATCGCTCGCAGATCGCTTGTCGACTGAGTCTGCTTGCGCCGTGCGGGCCGCGACCCCAAATTCAAGCGGTCAATCTGGTCGATCGGTGTCGCGGATTGAAAATATTCTATGAAATCTGGTTGCGCGACAAGCTGCCGGTATTTCTTCTGTGCCGATTGACTGAGTTCGTCCATGATCGCAGACCACTCGGCAAGATTTTCAAATTCAGGACGTTTGCCACCCGACAGCAACACGGCGTGAAACAGTTGCTGTAAATGCCGCTGCGCGATCGCGTCATGCATGTATCGCGACGAAACGACTTCGCCCTGTTCGGTAATGCGAATTCGTCCGCGAATCGATTCAGGCGGTTGGGCAAGTATCGCGCGATTGGCCGGTCCGCCGCCTCGCCCGATCGAACCGCCCCGACCATGAAACAAAGTCAGTCTGACGCCATGCGCGGCACACGTTTTTGCCAACTCGCGTTGGGCAGTAAACAACATCCAGTTCGCTCGCAGATAGCCGCCGTCCTTGTTACTGTCGCTATAACCGATCATGATCTGTTGCCCACCGCCACGCCGATTGAGGTGATCGCGATAGACCGGATTCTCAAACAGGCGAGCCATTATTCCGGGTGCCGCCCGAAGATCGTCGACGGTTTCAAAGAGTGGAACGATGTCCATCTTGCCGAACAGATTCGCGTCGCTCATCAACAACAAAACTTCCAGTACATCACTGGCACTTTCGGTCATGCTGATAATCCACGACTGAACACTGGCCTGACCCGTCCGTTGATGCGCTTGGGCAACCAGCCGAAACAGCGAGACGATTTCGTTCGCCGGTTCCGAAAAAACCAACTCGGCAGTCAGCGGGCGGCGGTTTTCCGTTTCCTCTGACAGCAGTTCGATTCGTTGGTCTTCGTTCAGTGACTGATAGGCCGCGCAGATGTGATACTTGGCAAAAACTTCGGTCAGGGCCTGTTCGTGTCGACTGGAGTGCTGCCGAATGTCCAGCGATGCAAGGTGAAAACCGAACACCTGGACACGCCGAATCAGCTGCGTCAAGCGACCGCTTGCCAGGATCCCACCTCGGTTCTCAAAGAGGCTGCTTTCGATCAGTCGCAAGTCATCGAGTAAATCGTCGACCGCCGTGTAAGCCCGCGTGTTCCCGGTTTCAACATCCCATGACGACTCGTTTTGTTCGATCGTCGCCAGCAGTCGTCGATAGATCAGGATCAGCTTTTGCCGGTAGGGTTCCTGCTGAAATCGACCGATCGTCTCCAATTCGTGCTGCGGTAGTTGCTCGATTTCAGTTCGCAGTTGTTCAAGAAACCCGGAATTAAAAGTCGTTCGCCCGATGGCCGGACTGAGCATTTCATACAGTGCCTGGACGTCGGCGGCGTAACGCTCGAGCACCAATTCCTTTTGCGCGCGGATCGCCGACTCGGTCGTCTCGGTCGTCACAAACGGGTTGCCGTCCCGGTCACCACCGATCCATGATCCAAATCGCAGAATGACCGGAACCGACCAATTGTGATCGGGATACGATTTTTTCAGGGCTTGTTCCAGTTCCACATAGATGCGTGGCACGACGTCCAGCAATGTGTTTTCAAAAAAATAGAACCCCGTGTTGCGGACTTCATCCATCACCGTCGGCTTGCGTTTTCGACTCTCGTCACTTTGCCACAGCAGCGTAATGTATTCGGCCAGCTCCTCATGAATCGACGCGTGCTGCACCGGACTGCTCGACTCCAGTTCGTCAAGGCTGCTTGAAATGTGTTTCAGGATTTGCCGCGTCGTGCGGCGTTTCGATTCGGTCGGATGAGCGGTGAATACCGGCATGATCAGCATTTGCCCCAACGCCTCGCGGACCTGATCGGCAGAGAAGCCTTCACCTTTCAACGTTTCGATCGCCGCCTCGATCGATTCGTCCATGGCAACCTGTTCCGCGAAGGCTTGGTTGGCTCTCCGATCGAGAATCCGAATCCGTTCGTGTTCCTCGGCAAGATTTACCAATTGGAAATAGGTCGAAAAAGCCTTGAGAATATCACTGGTCAGCGGTAAATCATCGACCATTTCATCAGTAATTTCGCTGATTTTGGACGCTGCGGAATCGTCGCCGTCACGCCAGCCCTTGGAAAGCGAGCGAAGCGTCTCTTCCAATTCAAAAACAGGCTCACCGGCTTGCTGGACAATGATCTGGCCCAGCATGCCACCCAACAGGCGAATATTTTGCGGCAGTTGATCCATGGTCGACAGCTATTTGAATAGTGTGCAAAGCAGAACAATCCTTTGTACGGGATACCAGCTCGCTTGCCGAGGGCGGTGTGTGAAACAATCAAACTGTTGTTTTGGACTCAACGCGAAGACGTATCACGGCGGTGGCCGACAGTTTTTATATTGCCTATGATGTTCAAGTCAAACGATAAATGTCAATGAAACGGTTATCTTGGAGCCACAGATGAAGAAATGTGAATCGCTGTTCGTCTTGATGATGATTATCGGGGTGCCGGTCTGGGCCCAGGACAATCTTGACAACCAACAAACCGCCGTTGCACGCAAAGTCTCAGACGTAACGCCCGAGGAAGACCCTTACTTGTGGCTGGAAGAAGTCACCGGTGACAAGGCACTTGACTGGGTTCGCGAGCAGAACAAATCGACCCAGGATCATTTTGAATCATCCGCGGAGTTTTCCAATTTGCGCGAAGATCTTCTCAAGATTCTTGATTCGGATGAACGAATTCCGTTCGTCTCCAAATCGGGCGACTACTATTACAACTTCTGGCGTGATCAAGATCATGAGCGAGGAATTTGGCGACGAACGACACTCGAAGAGTACCGTAAAGAGGATCCAAAATGGGAAATCGTGTTGGATCTCGACGAACTGGCTGCCGACGAAAACGAGAACTGGATTTGGGGCGGCGCGCAGTTGTTGCGACCGGACTATGATCTGGCGCTGATAAGTTTATCGCGTGGAGGCGCCGACGCGTCGGTGACACGTGAATTCGATATGAAAACCCGACAGTTTGTCGTCGATGGTTTTCAGCGAAACGAAGCCAAAGGAGGGATCAGTTGGATTGATCGCGACTCGGTGTTCATTTTTACCGATTTCGGCGAAGGCACCATGACTTCGTCTGGCTATCCCCGGATTGCCAAGCTATGGCGTCGCGGGACGCCTCTGGCGGACGCCGAAGTTGTGTACGAAGGCAAACCAGATGACATGTACATCGGCGCAGGGCACGACGATTCGCCGGGCTTTGAACGAAACTTCGTCCAGAGAACGTTGGCGTTTTACAACGACGAAATGTATTTGCGAAGCGACGACGGCAAACTGACCAAAATCGACGCGCCCAACAGTGCCAACAAAAGTGTCTTTCGCGAATACCTGCTGCTTGAACTGCGCAAACCGTGGGAAGTCGGCGGCAAGACTTATCAGGCCGGATCCTTGTTGGTGACCAATTTTGATGATTTCATGGCCGGTGGTCGCGATTTCGACGTGGCATTTAAGCCGACGGAAAATACATCGCTGGCTGGATATTCTCCGACCAAAGATCACATCCTGCTGAACGTTTTGGAGGATGTCAAAAATCGAGTATATGTGTTGACGCCCGAAGGAGATACGTGGAAGCGGGAATCGCTTCGCGGCGCGCCGAAAATTGGAACCGTCAGTGTCCGACCGGTCGATGCGGATGAATCGAACGACTACTGGATGACGTCGAGCGGTTATTTGACGCCGACGACACTATATCACGGAGAAATTGGAGGCGACCCGGAGCAACTCAAACAACTGACTCCGATGTACGACGCTCAGGGTTTACACGTCAGTCAACATTTTGCGACCAGCAAAGACGGCACGCGAGTTCCCTATTTCATGGTGTCGAAAGAAGGGATCGAACTCAATGGAGACAACCCCACGCTGCTGTACGGTTATGGCGGATTCGAGATTTCGTTGACACCCGGCTATCGGGCTGGCGTCGGGCGGGCGTGGACCAGCCGGGGAGGCGTTTACGTGGTTGCCAATATTCGCGGTGGTGGAGAATACGGTCCTCGCTGGCACCAGGCAGCGTTGAAACAAAATCGCCTCCGGGCTTATGAGGACTTTGCGGCCGTCGCTGAAGATCTGATCATACGGAAAGTCACGAGCAAAGACCGTTTGGGAATTCAAGGCGGTTCCAACGGTGGTTTACTAGTCGGCAATATGGTCGCGCTGTACCCCGATTTGTTCGGCGCCGCAGTTTGCCAAGTTCCGTTGCTTGATATGCGGCGGTACCATTTGTTGCTGGCCGGCGCCAGTTGGATGGCCGAGTACGGCAATCCTGATGCGGAAGGCGAATGGGAATTCATCAAGAAGTTTTCGCCCTACCAGAACATCAAGGCGTCGGTGAAGTATCCGGCCATGCTGTTTACGACTTCGACACGTGACGACCGGGTTCATCCGGGACATGCCCGCAAGATGATGGCGTTGATGTATGACCAAGGGCATGATGTTTCGTACTACGAGAATATCGAAGGCGGACATGGTGGAGCCGCCAACAACAAGCAACGGGCGTACATGCAGGCGTTGGCTTATTCGTTCCTGAAAGAGCGGTTGTTTCCAAAAAAGTAGTCAAAGGTGTGAGCCGTGGGCCGAATGGCGTCGTATGGCCCGGGCGCCATCGGCCAGTTTTATCAACACGAATCAGGCTGCGGCCGCCCCTTTTTTTTCCTTTATCTTTCGTCTCTGACCAACGCGGATCGGCCAATCAACCAGACGATAGCGGCGATCGCCACCACGGAGATCAACGCGGTCAGCCAACCGCTGAGATTGATTGGCAATCCACTGATTTTTTCCCCGGTCATCAAGACCACGACGGCCAACCCCACGCCCATCAGGCCTTCGCCACCGACCAGCCCGGAGGCGAACAGAACACCCTGCTTGCGACGGGAATTGATTTCGTCGTCCGATTTTTTCCGCGTCAGCATCCAACGCAACAATCCACCAACGAACACCGCGGCCATCGTGCTCAATGGTAGATAAACGCCCACCGCAAATGCCAACGGGGGTAACCGCAACAGCGCTGCCACGACGGCGATCCCAGCGCCGATCATGATCAAGGTCCACGGCAGATTCTGATCGATCACGCCGCTGATCACCAGGTTCATCAATACGGCCTGCGGTGCCGGCAATTCCTCGCTGCCGATTCCGATCGTTTTGTCCAACACGACGACGGTTAAACACACAAAAAAGGCAGCGGTGATCACGCCCACCAACTCGCCCAGTTGTTGACGGCGGGGAGTCGCGCCCAGCAGGTAACCTGTTTTCAAATCTTGCGAAGTATCACCCGCGATCGAAGCCGCGATGCAAACCACCGTCCCGACCATCAAAGCAGTTGCTTTGCCGGCCATATCGGTCCAGCCGAAAAACAAAAAGATCAGGCTTGTTCCCAATAACGTCGCAATCGTCATCCCCGAAGTCGGATTCGACGTGACCCCCACCAGTCCCACGATTCGAGACGCGACCGTGACAAAAAAGAAAGCAAAAATAGCGATCAGCAACGAAGCGACTGCCCGCACAGGAACGCTGTCGAGGAAACCAAGGATACCGGGCACAAAGATCAGCACCGAGAGGATGATGCCGACGGCCAACAGCACAAATCCATAGGACAAATCTCGGTCGGTGCGCGGTAACGATGCGTCGTACTCTTTCTTGTGTCCAATCTGCTTGATCCCCAGCCGAAAGGACTCGATCATGACGGGAAACGATTTGATCAGCGTCAGGATTCCGGCCGCTCCTACCGCACCGGCACCGATGTAGCGAATATATTTTTCTCGCATCTGGCCGGCCGTCATGTTGCGAATCAAGGTATCCACTTCCGGGTAAAACGGTTCGTCGAGTGGCTGGCCCCAGATGGCGATAATCGGGATTATGACCAAGGCCGACAAAGCACTTCCGGCAACCATCACGGTTGCGATCCAAGGACCGAGAATGTAGCCCACGCCGATCAAGGCAGGTGACACCTTCACCGCCAGCTCAATCTTCCAGAAACTGAAACTGAATGGCGTGGCAACGATTTTTAATCCGTCGGTCAGCAGTTTGAACAACGCGCCGAATCCAAGTCCCCAAAAAACGCCTCGAGCTTGACGCCCGCCGTATTCCGAGGCTACCAGCACTTCGGCGCATGCCAAGCCTTCAGGGTAGGGCAGTTTGCCGTGTTCACGTTTGATCAGGTATTGACGCAATGGAATCATGCTCAGCACGCCAAGCAGCCCACCCGCCATTGCCAGCAGGGTTAGTTGGGCAAGATCCGGATAAACGCCCCAGAGAAAGAGTGCGGGGATCGTAAACAACACGCCTGACGCAACCGATGAACTGGCTGAGCCAATCGTTTGCGACATGTTGGCTTCCAGGATCGTGTGGCTCTTACCGAGTCCCGCCCGAATTCCGGTAAAGACGACCACCGTCAACACGGCGATCGGAATGGAAGTACTGATCGTCAGTCCCGCCATCAGGCCCAGGTAGGCGTTGGCCGCGCCGAAGATGATACCCAGTACGATCCCGGAAACCACTGCCTTGATCGTGGCTTCGGCAACGTTGTCCTGGGTAACGAGCGGGACATACGTTTGCCCTTCCTTGAGCTCATAGGCCGTCTGGTCCAGTCCGGTGTTCTTTTTTGCTTTGTTGCTCACATCGTTTGTCGACAAGAGTTTCCAGAGAGTTGGGTCAAACCAAAGGTTGGTAGCGCCCTCATCATGTATTGCCGCCAAGGAATTGCAACCCAGGCGCAACCGAGGATAAAACAAACCATGGCAACTCAGAAATCCACGGGCAATTTTTCCTTTCCATCGCAATATGATAAGGAACTAAACGCCGTTTGGGCCCGACTTGATAACCTGCTTGCTCACGGTGCCGGTGGCGAGGCGGTTTGGAAACGAATTCTATGCCGTCGAAACAGTGTAGGCTTCCCCCTTTTTCGACCCCAGAGCCGGCAATGTAAATGCCGCGCACATCGCGCCAATCGTTTTAAGAACCGTTCTGCGTGTTTGGTTTGTCATCAGTCTGCCGCGATCAAGCATTGCACCCCGAAGACAGTGTAATCGTTGACGATCTTTGCAAACATCATTTGAATTACAAGTTGACTGACTGGTCGTTGACCAAAAGAAAATGAATCACAACTGGATGGCTCTGACCGCATTCCCTTCGGCAATCAAGTGCCGTCAGAGCCGTGTGGCCCTTTGTCATTTCCGCTTTTTCTTCGTGCTACGAATAAACTTCACTTGGAGGTCGACAAGCATTTGGAAGGTGTTGACATAGTCAATATCAAACTCAATACAAACATTCGGCATAGGTACTTTACGCTTTACTTCTGGTGCGTATTCCTCATGAGTTACCACGGTGAGGTCGTTGGCCAATGCATAAGCCAACACCCAACCATCAGCGACAGAGGCAAATTCAGCCTTGGCAGCGTCAAAGAATTGATCCTCCCCGTCCTCCCCGTATACCCATTGCACCATGTCCTGAAAAGCATCAACAACGGCCTGATCCTCGGTCTTCTTGAAGAATGAATCTGGGGCTCGACCTTCCACCCGATCTTTGATTTCGTCATCCTGTTCACACAGTTCATCGCAAATTCGGTCGATACAAAAGACAGACCTTGAGCGATGAAGATCAACTAATGATGTCCAAAATCCAGGACAAAGTTCGAAACCGTAGTATTTGTTTTTGGCTTCGATAAATACGTTGGCATCAAGCACATACTTACTCACGCTCGTTCCTCATCCGTTGAAGCACTTGGTCAGCGTAAGTATCGAAAGTTTGCCCTTTCATTCCTGTCAACCGATAAGCGTCTCGATAGAGAATCCTACTCTCCCGGGCCGCCCGTACGACAGCCGCCGAAAACGGTCGACCGAGTCGGACATTTTGCGTCGCATAAAAGTTACCGCCTGACTTCTTTTTCTTTTGCTCTTGTTTTCTTTTGACGTAATCAGCTTGGTCGGCTTCATAAAACCGGAAGAATTCCAGTTTAGTAATAAGCTTTAGATCCAGGGCCCGCCTGGCTGCAACTACTGGGCTAACCTTGAAACGGCGGGCGATTAGCCGAAATCGGTTTTTGTCATTCTTAACTTGCTGCCAAGATTCTAGTAGCTTGTACTCTGGGACAAGAAATTCAGCGGCGACTCGATTGCAGAACTTTTCATCGCCTGCTTTGGCTGGCATCATCTGAACCAAATTGAACAAACCGTCTTGTCCTGTCCATACATGAACCAACTCGTGCGCTAAAGTGAACATTCGAGCCGATTTCGAATCCGCGTCGTTGACAAATATCAAAGGGGCATATTCGTCGCACAAGACGAATCCCCGAAATTCATCTGGATCGAGGGGACGGTCATTATTCAGGCCTACAACGCTGTTGCTAAAAACCAGAATTCCGGCCCGTTCTATTGAACGGCGAAGTTTCGTCAATGCGTCTTCCCAAGTTGGCAACTGTTCAGCCCAGTCCGCATCTAGGTCAAGCGTTTTTCGAATTCGCTGTGCTAAGGTTTTGATGTTGCCTCGTCTATCGACACTACCTACGAAATCTAGACACTCGGCGCCTTCTTCAAGGAGCCATTCTCTCATCCAAGCTTGTCGAAGTTGCATCAACCGGATCGTATCAATCAGATTCGGGCTTGGGCGATTCACGGCGGCGTCAGACTTGGTTCGATAGTCTGGAACCGGTAGCTCTTCCTCTGGCGGCTCTTCAAGAAACATAACCCCAAAGGGAGTCATCGTTGTTCGCGCGAAGTTTTCAAGTTGACGGAAAGTAGGTTTTTTTTCTTCAGCGATCCAATCATCCAACTTCGGAAATTTTTTATATAATTTCTCCAACGGCAAACCGGAACGATCAATCGCCCAGCGAAGAATATCAGGGTTAACTTCGACGGTAGCCATGTCTTAGGGAGAAACGAATTAGCGACGTTTTTTTAAGTATTCTAATCATCGGGAAACTGAATGGGAAATCTGCTAACTTTCGGGAAAAATAGGACTATGCCAGCATTTGGTCGCGGGTGGGCATCATACGCTTTATGAAAAACCAAACCGGATACGCCTGAGAATAGTCCCCTAGGTTAATTTAGGACCGGATTCCACCGCCGCGCGTATTTAGTGGGTCGGTTGGAACCGGCCCTACACTCCGACTGTTTCTCGATCATCTTGCAATCGGGTTTTCGGCTGCACTTGCCATCAGGCCCAGTTTTCTGGATACACGCCTCGCTGTACCCAGCGATAAGGGTTGACCACTATCGGCCCTCCTTCGGCGGATTTCGATCTCGAGGGCATTTGAAAGAAACGGTGTCCCAGTCGATTTTTTTGACAGGATTTACAGGATGAACAGGATGACGCGCCTCCTTATGTCGTAAATCATGTTCATGCTAACAAATAGAGTATGCTCGGATTTGAAACCACGAGTTGGCCATGACTCTCTGGGAGACCGGGAACATCGACGCCTGGTTCTTGGCAATCCTCCTGATCAAGCCAAACGCCCTGTCAGCTGATGAGATGGATCGGATGGTGCGGTCCGTCACGTTTGTAGAAGTGGCGCAGCGACAGTCAGCGAACCCGAGTAGGCTTTTTCCAGTTTATTCGTTTCGTTCATCAAGCAGTCGTTGGAGCGAACGATCCAGCCCCATTCGATGTGGCTGAGCGATTCGAAGCTTGCCATCTTTTCCAAAAATGTACAGGCTTGGGTACGATGGAACTTCGAATGACCTGGCCAACGAACCGTCGTTGTCCGTCAAATTGGGCCATGGTTTTGGGTGGTCTTTCAAATACGGTTCCGCCGTCTCGGCTTCTGCTTGCGAATGAACGCCAAGAACCTGAAATCCTTGTTCGCCATATTGGTTTTGCAAACGCTTCAGTTCCGGGACAAAATTAAGGCATGGTCCGCACCACGTACCCCAAAACTCAACCAGCACGATTTTCCCGTCAAGTTTTTCTTTCAAGTCTTCGGTCAATGCGTCGGCAAACATTTCATCAAGCGATTTGCCTTCCATGGCATCGAAATTGTCTCTGCCGTCATCATACTTTCGGCGATACAAACTATCATCACCAATCGTGATGGGGCCGGCAGTTGGATATAAATCTCGTAACCGAAGATGTTTAAATTGTACTTCCAGCCTTTCCTTGGCTATTTCGTCTGGCAAATCGCTGCATACCGTTAACCGTGTCAGATTGGGACGTTGCGCCAACTTTTCAATATACTCAGTCGAAATGAACCCGCCGATGGTGATCGATTCCAAACCTTCACATTCACAAAGTTCAGCCACACCACGATCGGTCATAACGCAATCCTGGAGTGTCGTGAATACCCGCAGGCTTTTGTTCTGCTTGATCCACCTGACGATTGAATCGTCGCAATATCCGTCAAGTATATTGAAAAAATGAAGTGACTTGACATCGGCGATAAATGACCAGTCATTCGGGTTCAGAGTAGAAAGCGAAATCTGAATTGACGAGAGATTGGGAATTCTTCCCAGCGTCTCCAGTTTTTTTGGTGCGCCTTTAACATTTAGGGAAAGCGATTGGAGTTTGGTAAGTGCCTCCGGATTCTTCATCCGGCTGGCATCAAAATCAAAAACTTTAAGACTGAGATGTTCTACTGAAGAACATGTTGAAATTGCTTCACCCAATTCAGTGGTGAAGTCCATTTCAGCAAGTTCAATCCATTTCAAACCTGGATTGGCGCGAATTACATCTCCTACCATTTGAGGAGTTGCATTATCGTCGAGGCCAGCAAACCTGATTGTTTTGAGATTGCTTCGGTCTTTGAGTTGATTCAGGATTTCTGCTGAAGCATTAGTGATTTTTGGTAGCTCGCGAATTCCCTCCATCTTCAGCATCACCTCCGATAACTTTGCTTTTTGGTCACCGGAAAGAGAAGAGTTGAATGAAATTGATTCAAGCTTGTTTAGCATCGGAAGCCCAGCGATAAACTCATCCGACACCCTGATTCGTCCTTGAAAACGGGCCGTTCGCAACCGCTCCATTTGACTGAGCGACTGAACCAAATCTTCGTTGAGGTCACCACCTGACCAATTGAACAACTCGACGTATTTCAGTTTTGCCAGAGCACGATGAAAATCGGCGGGTGCGTTATTTGCGACTCTCACGTTCAAACCAATCAAGTTTGGCATGTTGCTCAGCACTTCGATCGTTCGGTCTGAATTTTCTCCAAAAACAACCGAGAGAAATAATGGTGATTCGTGATTCGCAAAGAGTTCGAGTTCCGCAAGCTTAAGCTCATCAGTGGATCGAAAAAATTGCAGTCGAGGACATTTTGCGGCCCAGCTCGCAACGTGCGATTCAGCCATCGTCGGTTGGTCATCATCTCCATTCGATTTCAGGAAGTAGCTAAGACTTTGCAGCTGGGGCGCGCCATGCAGACCTTGAGTATTTATCTTTTCGTCGACCGCACAGTCGGTCAGCATCAGCGAACGCAGCCCTCTGACATTTTCGAGATTTTCAAAAAGTTCGGAACTCAGCGTCGGCCCCTCAATTCTGATCTGATGAATTTCCTGATTTGATAAACTGTTCAGCAACTCGAGGTACCCATCGCGAGCGATTATCTTGAGTCCCACAAAGGCGTCCGTGGGAACAGTAACCTCGCCCGCTGCGTTGCCTACGACCTTAGGGGTGTAATTGAATTTCGTGAAACCGGTCAGGTTTTCGGCAATTGTGGGAGCGTCATAAAGAACAACCTTGGCGCAATCTGCTTTTTCTGGAAACGACAATATCCGTTGCTGTGCATCGCTTTGGCTTTGCAAACAAAACGAAAACACCATGCTACAGGTCAACGAGCAAAGAAATTGTTGAGTCATTTTTTCATATTCATTTTGAACTCGAAGATGCAGTTGCAGACGATAATTCACGACACGGCTCACATCCACAACAAGCCGCGATTATACCATCTTGATATTTTGAGTTTGAGAACGCATGGTGCCCACGAACGAGAATAAGGGGGCGGACGAGAATCGTGGGGCGCAGCTCATTCTTGGGGAAGCATTGACGATTACGCAACTGCGATAGACCGTTTCATGAATTGAACGAATTCGCCGTAGTCGCCACCTGCAATAACGTCTGGCGTCGTGTGCGTAATGTCCTCGATTTGACCAAGCTTGCTTGTCCACTGGCCATCAGCAATTGCCTTGCCGCGTGCGTGTACATTAAGGCGGATCCGTACAAAGCAACCTTTTCAAAACCATCCTCGAGTTCACCGTCGTCACACTCTTCGAACCCAAGTTTCTTGAATGCGAGAACAAGTACGCCAATGCCGTGGTCATCTCTTGGTGAATCAATCGGCCAGAACATACCGGGTTGCCACCAGCGCCCGGTGTTTTGGGCTGCCCACGCGATGCAATTGTAGTTAATTGTTTTCGGACTGGTGAGCTCGTGATTCCCGTCGGTAAGTTTTGGGAACAGATCTTGCAAAGTCATCAGTTCAAGTGCCCGTTCGCTTTACCCCATTTGATCCATGCTTCAGCCGATGCCTCCATGTCACCAGACCCAATCTTTCTTATACTCTTGAAAACGCGGCTGAAGCGGTTCGGCAATTTCGGCTGTCGACATGACTTTTCTCCTTTGGCCTTAAGACGCCAAAATCGAGGAGATTGAGCAATTTAATCTAGGCAAGCGGTCATGTGGTCCGTCTTTGGAAAAAGGTTCATGCGAGTTAGACGAGCGAAACCTTACTTTAGATTCAACTGCCAATTCACGCCGAACTTGTCGCCAGTCCAGCCGAACTGTTGGCTGAATCCGTAATTGCCAATCGGCATCATGACTTTGCCGCCTTCCGACAGTTTCGCGAATCGTTCCTTGAGTTGACTCTCATTTTCGCATTCGACAAAAAAGGAAAAGGACGGTGTGAAGTCGAAATCATGCACCGCAGGGCTGTCAGTGCACATCACCCGTTGCCCCGCAATCACCACCGTTGCAACTTTGACGCTGCCTTCTTTTCCACTTTCTCCCGCTTTATATTTGGTCATACTTTCGACTCGCGTGTGGGGAAAGACGGTTTTGTAGAAGTTGATTGCCTCTTCTGCTTGGCCGGTGAACATGAGAAACGGCGTGACGGTCGTCTCAAGTTCAGCTTCCCCGGACTTGGTCATCGTGGCCGTCAAGAACGTCTGCCACTCGCCTTTATCGTTCATCATTTGCGAGGTGGCGGCAATTTCGTTTTCGGATTTAAACTCATAAATATCGCGATATTGCCGCATCTTAGTTTGGTCTGTCCAGTCGGGCCCTTCGGCTTCCAAAGTCAACTTCTTGCCGGTTGTATCATTTGAGCCGGTATAGTGCCACGTGTGACTCAAAACCGAGTCGATCCAGGTGCCGATGAATTGTTTTTTCTTTGAGTCATAGCCGATCGACTGAACAGCTTCGAAATACATCCCACCAACTTGGCCGCTGTGTTCGTTGACGATCCAACGATTTCCAACGGCTCGGGATTTCATAATTGCCTTTTGACCGGCCTCAGGCTGATCGCCAGCATCCGGTGACTTGGAGATCGTCGCCCAAGTTCCTTCAAACTGTTTCAGAAACTCGAATCCAGTCAGCTTTTCTGTTTTGTTTGCGGTCGTTTGCGTTTCCTGAGCAAAACAAATCGAAGTTGCTAGAAGCAACAAAGCACATGCGTGAATTGATGATTTCATGGTATTCCTCATTTTGGGTTGGTGTCTTGCGTTGCCGAATCCAGCAACGCTAATTTACAGGTATTCCGTCGCTCGTGTGATCAATTATTTCTGTCGAAAATGGCAAAAGAGGGGTTAAATATTAGCCGATTCTAATATAAGTTAAGACTTAATAAAGAGCGTTTCCAAACTTTTTTGAAGAGAGGGTCAGATGGACTTCAGCAACACATTGGGAGCCGAATATCGTGTGGTAAAAGACACGGAGCATGATGGCCAGCCGGCCCGGGTCGTGAGTGGCGCTCGCACCTATGCTACTAACGTCGAGGACTTGTGGGACGCGTTAACAAACGTCGAGCGTATTCCTCGCTGGTTCCTTCCGATAACGGGTCACTTGAAAATGGGTGGCCGGTATCAGTTGGAAGGAAACGCCGGTGGTGAAATCACGCGCTGCGATCCGCCTGAAGCCTTGGACGTTACCTGGGAATATGCCGAAAACGTAAGCTGGGTGACAGTGCGACTTGAACCTGATGGTGGGGGAACGCGGCTGACGTTGGAACATATCATGTTAAAGGACGAAGCCAGCGAAGCCCATTGGAAACAATTTGGACCCGGCGCGACGGGTGTCGGATGGGACCTTGGATTTTTCGGAATGGGGCTTCATCTGGACAGTGGCGAAGCGGTTGATCAAGCGGAAAGCCACGCGTGGATGGCCACGGAGGCGGGAAAATCATTTATGCGTGAATGCGCCAAGGCGTGGGGAGAAGCGCATGTTGATTCTGGCGAAGCTCCTGAAGTTGCGCAGGCCATGGCGAAGAAAACCGCAAAAGCTTATTGCGGCGAGCAGTAACCACCGTCCTCATTAATGAAAGCCTAAGAATGAGCGCCTTTACTATTTTGAGCGATCCGGTGCGCCGGCGAATTCTCGAACATTTGTCCGATCAAGCGTTGTCTTCTGGTGAGGTGGTTGAGACCGTGGGCGAAGAGTTCGGCATCACGCAGTCAGCCATCTCGCAGCATCTCAAGGTGTTACGGGAGAACGGATTCGCAACCGTGAGTGTCGATGGCGCGCGTCGCATCTATTCACTCGAAACAACTGGCCTTGAGGAACTTGACCAATGGCTGGAACCATTCCGCCGCTTCTGGGGGCCGAAATTCGACGCACTCGCAAAAGAAGTCGCGCGTGGAAAACAGAAACCAAAAAAGTGAGCCGGGCCAACTGCATCGCCGCTCTGCTAATTTGCGGTTGGCTGAGTGTGTCACTGAGAACTTTGTGAATGAAACTTAGCGGTCGCCGTGTCTCTGTGTTTCAAATTCTACTGCGTACCGTCAGGTCAAAATAAGAGGGGCACCATACGGCGTCCCCTTCTGTATCGATAAATGACATTCGGTAGTGGACTAAACCAGTCCACTACCTGACTTTCTGTTTATTTGAAAGCGTTGAGTTTTTCCATCAACGGATCAACAACAGGTTTGAGCTTGGAGAGGATGCCCTCGTCGCTGATGCCATCCATCGCGCTTTTGATGGCGTCAACAAACTTCGTGATCACACCAGCGACCGCAGTCTTGGCGGGCCCCGTCAGGTTTCCGATTCCCAGGCTGTCGATTGAACCACCAAGATCGGAAAGCTTCGATGTCAGGCCGTCAACGTTGTCGGCCGAGACATCTTTGAAGCCGTCGGTGATGGCGGTGAACTTTTCCTGCATGCCTTTCATGTCAAAGTCGCCAAAGTCGATGTCGGCCAAGTCTTTGGCGCCTTCTACCATGCCAGCGCCAGCGTCCTTGGCCTGGTCCGCTGTTTCTTTGGCGGCATCGCATCCAATGAATGCGACGATCAATCCCAGCAGTAACAAGCTTGTTTGAGTCAGTATTCTCATTTCAAAATTCCTTCAATGGGTGGATTCATGACTGATTAGCATCCTCAGGTTATGGCATTCTGCCAACTGTGAATAGAGGTGAACAGCGGTTAACTCATGATGTTATCGGTTCGCAATTGAGGTTCACAAGGACAGAATGTTGTTTTCGAACATTCCTTGAAACAAACCAATGGTGGCGCCGTTTTGCATGCTTACAAAATTTTATTCAAGCTTGCCGAACTGATGCAGGAGTTCTGCACCACCGCCCGGGCTGCCTTACGCAAATCCAGGGCTTTTCGGTCGCCTTCAGCCAGTTTCTGTTCCAGAGTATCGAGCAAATCATAGAACAACTCCCAGCCAGCACGTTCTTGGGAGAGCTGATCAGCCAACGTTTGTGGTGTTTCCGTTAAGCGCTGGATCAACGGTTCCAGGCGTTGGGTGGCAATTTCCATTATGTTGTTGGCCTCGGCCCGATCGTCGTGACCACCTGCCAAAAGCTCCCCCACCTTCAACGCCAGTCGCAAGGCCACCAGCGTCGTAGGGATGCGCGAGGCAAAACATCCGGTGAATGGATCGATGGTCTGTTTTGTTTGGCTATCGGGCCAAGGAAGGATCTTGACATAGTGCGAAAAATAAAGCGTTCGCACCAGATCGCCAACGAACCGCCCGACCTTGGCCGCCTCGATGGCCTGGCCGGCGAATGCGTCTTTGTCGTGACGCATGATCAGTCCCGCCGAATGGACATAGCGTAGAGGTGCTTCGCCCGCGAAAAGAACCGACAGCAGGTAGGCTTGATCCTCTGCACGACCGATGAAGGTTGGCGTAAAAGGCCGATGCTTGCGCAAAGCATCCACCAATATGCCATTCGTTCCGCCGGTGACGTGAATGCGCTGCAGACAGGCGTTCTGCCCGTCCGGTTCTCCGTCGGTGACCGTGTACCGCGTCATCATCTCGGCTTCGGTTGAAAGTGCCATCGGCAATCGATTAAAGAACGCAACGGCTTCGCCGGCGGGGATGCTGGAGGGTCGTTTGACGTCGGGCGTAAACAAGCCCTGTCCGATATCGCCTTCGTTCACGAGGGCGCCGGCCAGCATTCCAAGTTCTATCGTCCGGCCATCGGAATCACGTCCGTAAGCGCCCCACAACGGCGATTGGAAGTGCTCAAATGCGCTGCCGCCACCCTGTTCGACGAGTTGCTTCTGCGGGAAGACCTGATCCAGGTCGATCTTGAAAGTAGCCCGCACCTCCGAATTCACCAAGACTTGCCAGGCAGCGGCCACGGCCTTGAGAAAGCTGTAGTGGCGACCGTACTCGCCGTCCACTCCCAACACCCGCCGCAGCGGCTTGATGTCGCATCCATCATGGTAGTGCTCGATTGCTGGAGCCAGCACCTCGTCGATCAGTTGATCAGTTTCGGCCTCGGTAAAGATATAGACATCCAGATGAGGCATGTCCGGCGCCGCCGAAAAGGCCTCCTGAAAATAATCTCGAGCGATCGTCTTCAGGCTGTTGTGCGTGACCGAAACCGAGAGTGCACAAGACAAGCGCGCATCGTTGGAAATGTGGCCCTGAGCTTTTTCAAATGCAACAGCCTCATTTAGCCCAGACAGCCCATAGATGATCTCGTTCGCTTCGGGTTCAATATCCAATGGAATGGGATGGTCGAACCAGTACTTTTGCTCTTCGCCAATGGCGGCCTGAAGCCGATCTCGCAGTCCCTTCGAAAACGGCAAGTCGTCGATGGCCTTAAGGTCCGCAGGCATCGTCAAAAGGACGTTCGAAGTGATCAACATCTCTGCGATCGGATTTTCGATGGGTCGCGGATTGGGCTGATCGACGCGAACGGTCCGCCGTTCTCTCAAGGCGGCAACGACCCGGTCGGGATCATCCAAACAACACGCGCCTTCGGGGAATAAGAAGCTCCAAACGAACTTTTGAGCCGATTCGTTCCATGGCGAATCAGCCGATTGACTCGCCCATGTCGCCGCCTCCTGCCTTCGGCGGGCCAAGTCGAAGTCGCGATTGGCCAATTCTTGCTGCTCCGCCAGCACCCACCGACTCAGCCTTAGCAGGAATCGGGCGTGCGAGGAGCCCTGCGCGGCTTCCTGTTGAAGCATCGTCGTCGCCGCATCCGCCTCGGTGCCGCCGCACAAACTCAGCAGAAACGCGCCATTGGCCCTTGCCAGCCGGGCTGGGGGTTCGTCGCCGGCGGTTGCATAGAGTGACGGCGCATCAATTCCGCTCAGTGGCTGTACGCCGCCAACGCCCACGATGCGACGCAGTATTGTTTGAAAATGATCGAACATTTCTAAATTTTACTCACTTCACAGAAATCCAACAATTGTCTCATGCCACGAATGAAACGATGCGCGTAACCGTTACTGTTTCGGCGCGGGGCGCTAGGCCCAATCTCACGCAAAGTGCTTTCGTGCGAGAAAGATGGCAATGGGATAAGCACCACGTCAGCACCAGACACAACTTGCGCGGCGTCGGCCGAAACCAAATCTGGTTTTCCCTCGGTTATTTGACCGCGGAGGTGACGTGAAATTTTCCGCCACTGGCAGCGAGCCCCGCTCGCATCCGTTCGGCCTCGTCTTGAAACGGGGCGTATACACCAACCCATAAATCTTCACGAGCGCCCATATCTGACGCCATGACGTGCACCGCGTTACCGCCGCCACGAATACAAATACGCATCACCGGCGTCGGCTCCTTACGTTGCAAGCCGGATGTGATTGTCACGTTCAATCTGAAAGACTTTCCGGAGTCGGAGTTGAGCAAATATGATGTTGAACCGCAGCATCCGGACGAATTCATCCTCAACATGTTTGACTTGGATTCAGTTGCTGTCGCCGAGGCGGTTAAGCGCCAGCGCGCGAGCCTAAAAATCCACCCATTGAGGTTGAGCAATTCCTAGCCACGTTGGAGAAACAGGAGCTTGTCACAACTGTCGATGTAATGAGAAAGTTTTCAAACCTGATTTGACTTCGGCCACATTGACTGGGGGCACGAGCAGAGAAGCACCGATGGGACGGACGTCCCGAGACTCCATCGTCGAGTGCACCAATGGGGCAGAAAGATTCAATCCTTGCCTCGGCTATCGTTCGCAATTCCGATGAGCGTGGCCACGATGCTTTTGACAGCAGAATGTATGACATGCGGCTCGTTTTAGGCGTATCGCGTGTTCGGATAGAAAGGCTAGAGAGCATTTCAAAACCACCTGGCGGAATTTAAACGAGGGACTCGGAGCCTCGTCCACTTCTACCAGGTGGTTTTAAAATCCGCTCTACTCCTTGCCTCGGTTGCGCGAAGACCATGGTGCATCGATAAGCAATGCAACCAGCGCGATTCCAATCAACGCAAGAGTCGGCGCCCACGGCGATTGCGCACCTGTCTCTTGATACACCGACCATGTTGCCGCAAAGCATGGCAAATAGAAGATGACCGTCCCTGTCGGCAGCACCCATCTTGCCAGATTGCTGCTTCTGATAAGCGCGCTCAAAGCGAAGACAATGGTAAGAAACCCCAAGGCTAACCAACCTCCGCCAGCCACCCTCATGAGGGCGAGGATTAACGTTTGGGTGCCGAAGTCCACTTCCTGCCATGAAGTACCGACTGCTTGGGAATGATAGGAAAGGAACTGATCTGATGTGAAATAGATAACTCCTAAAACAAGATCTATCAGTCCGATGATAAGGTATATCGCGAGTGCTATTTTCGTGCGCATAGGCGGGCTTCTCCGTACCGGAAACGTCTAGAGTGCATTTCAAAACCTTTTGATTGCGTAGTGGACAAAGCTATGAGTCGCGTTTTGCCTGAGTCGGAACGAGGGACTCGTAGCCCTCGTAGCCTCGTCCACTGCCAAGTGGTTTTGAATTGCGCTCTAATCTTAAACGGTCCGCTGAAATATGACTTTGGCTGGCAAGCAGCGCAAACGTTTCAAAATTAATACTCCAATTGCCGGTACCTTTCCTCCTTCTTGCGCTTGGACAAAACCGCACTAACAGGGCAAGCATCGCCAGTCTCGGTTACCAGTCGGAATTGAAGACCGGCATTCTGGATTAGCCTGGGGATAATCCTATCGGCGAGGGCGGCGGCCGGTGTCCAGAATCCGCCGAGCAGGTCCTTTTTCGCCAAGTCCTTGGCCAGACAGACCGCCACCTCGCCGATCATGCGACTTGAGGCGCCATATCCGGGATCGCGATCGCCACTGATGATCAGCTCCAATCGATCATTTGATCGCGTTCGGGCAATGAAATGGAACTTGAAATGGCCTAACTCACGGACCTTCCTTGACGGCCCCTCGCCGGGCCGGGGGAGCAAAGTGAAGTTCAGAAATGCCCGTAAGGGACGGGTTCTATACGCCAAATAGACCGACCGCGACACCGCTGCGAGAAGGATTGCGGCAAGCCTGCTGCCGACAGCAAAGCCTTCGCCGTAGGTGAAGTCTCTCCCGTATGGATAATCCAAATGCGCATTCGTCGCGTGCACAACTCGCGTGTTCACGATGGCCATGAAGAATGGGCCCAGCCATGCCCCGGTTGCGGAACGTAGAATGGAAGCGACGTCAGGTTGGGGGATGCCGCTGCGCAGTCCCAGTGGGCAAATGGCATATGGGTTGTCCAATATCGCCGCGACTTTGTCGTCAGCAGCCGCTTGGTTCCTCATGAGTCCCAGACTTAATATGGTGCCTCCGCTAAATCCCCCTTTGAAGGATTTTACTTCGTTCGTGACATGCGAAACCCCAGAGCCCAGGCGTTTGTGTGCCGCCGCATTGAGAATGTAGACCCCTAAATCCGAAGGTAAGGAATCGACACCGCAACAGGTCAGTATCCTTGCGCCCGAAGCTCGCGCTTGCTCGGAATACGTGTCCATCATTTCGCTTATGAAAGTTATCTCACCGGAGAGGTCGCAATAGTCGGTGCCACTGGCAGCACATGCTTCGATGAGCTCCTTGCCATAAAGCATGTACGGACCGATGGTCGACAAGACCACTTTGGTGTTCCCGACCATAGAACCAAGAAATGGTCGATCGCGCGCATCGCCAACGAATAGCGGAAGTCTTTCCGCACCGGTTCCCAGCAAATTGCGCGTGGCTTTCAGTTTCTTTTCATTACGGCCGCCAATCGCCCAGCGAAGCTCGCCGTCAACACCATGCTTCTCCAACAAGTATTGCGATACGAGCCTGCCAACAAAGCTCGATCCTCCCCAGAGAATGATATCGAATTCGGTCTTGGTAGCCATTGTCAGCCCCTCGGACTTTCCTCACGCAATTCTTCACAAAGCCGCAAGTCGATCCAGCAGAATCAGTCGACTCCGACCATCACATGAATGTCTGTTTCCAGCTTGTCTTCCGACTAAACGCTATCCATGTCTTTGGTTTAATCATTGAAGGCGGTGCTCTATTGAAGGCGGTGCTCTAGATCAAAGCAAAGAGCGTGCCAATGTGCGTCGCTCGTGACTTTCGGCATTGCCGAACCGGTCGCTTCGACATTTCGACGCGGATCCGTGCGATCTAGCGCGCTCAGGGCAGATTGGGATCTCAAGTCTACTTTGCTGCTTTCAGCATCAAGTACAGCAACGGCGATGGTGGTGTGAGAACACAGAACAACAACTACCTGGGTAAACGTTCTGTTTTTAGGCGAGCTTCTAGGTCGCCAGACTCGAGACATCTAAAAGCTCTTGAGAAAGTCATTCGCGTTTTTTAAATGAACCTTGCGTTTCGCAGAATCCATTTTTTTAGCCATGCTGCACATCATCGCCCAACGTGGATTCTTGGCCAACTCGTCGGCGTGATTCCAGATCCAACGCCAGTAGAGACCGTCCCAGACTTCGCACCATGGGCCGGTTTTGTAATGGCTCATCTTGCGAATATAGGACGAACCGGAGAAGTATGGCTTGGTTGTAATCAGACCGCCGTCGGCGTGTTGGCTCATGGCGTACGCGTTGGGAACCATCACCCAGTCGTAACTGTCGACGAACATCTCCATAAACCAGCGGTAGATCTCTTTCGGATCGAACTCGCATAGAAACATGAAACCGCCCAGCACCATCAGGCGTTCGATGTGGTGGCAATAGCCGGTTTCCAGGACGCGGCTTATCGTGTCGTCGATTGGTGGGATACCGGTTGCGCCATCGTAAAAGCTTGATGGGATTTTCCGGTGGTGGTTCCAGTGGTTCGTCGTTCGCATTTCAACGCCATGATCCTGATACGTCGCGCGAATGAACTCACGCCAGCCAATGATTTGGCGGAGAAAACCTTCAAGAGAATTCAACGGCACGTCATTCTTTTTAACAAAGGCCATCGTTTCTTTGACGACTTGGTTAGGCGTTAGCAGCCCTGTGTTAAGCGATGGCGTTAGTACGCTGTGCCACAGCCATGATTCGCCTTCTACGATTGCGTCTTCGTAGGGGCCGAACAGTTCGAAACGGTTTTTCAAAAAGTGCTTGAGCCACTTTTTTGCTTCGGCGTGGGAAGTTGGATAGTAAAGTTGGTCAAGGCTTCCGGGATTGTCGGCAAACCTCTTCTTTACGTACGTGACCGCTTCGGCGTCAATCTCGTCGCGTTTCAGCTCCAGCAGCGGTGGAACTTCGCCGAGCATTTTCTTGGGGACTTTCTTGCGATTGTCTTCGTCGAAACTCCACTTGCCACCAACCGGCTGATCGCCGTCCATCAAGATTTCGAGTCGCTTGCGTTGGAATTTGTAGAAATCCGCCATGAACCAGCGTTTCTTACCGGCCCTGTATTCTTGATTTTCGTGCGGCTGGTTGAGGAAACCGGTTGTGGGCACCAAGTGAATTTTTAGATTCAACTGGCTGCAAAAACGGTTAAGCCTTTTCTCAAGCATAAAATCAGTCGGCTCGGCAACGATCAACTTTCGCGGCGACGAGGTTATGGATCGGCTGATCTTTCTCAGATGAGCCCTCAGAGAGTCCGACTTTGAGTTGTAGTCGAAATAAAGCGTTTCGATGCCTTTGGCTTGCAGCCTTTGTTCGTAACGCTTCATCGTGGCCCGATGCAACCACAATTTTTGCTTGTGAAACTTCATCGGGTAGTGTGCGTCGCCGAAGAATAAACTGTCTTCAATCAGGACAACGCGGGAAGGCTTGAGCTTCAGCCCCGGGTGGTCGGCGAACAGTTGGTGCGGGAATATGAGCAGGTTCAATGTTGGCTTTCAAAACGCTTAATAGGCAAGTCCAATTTGCCCTTTAATGGCAATCGAAGACTCTTTGCCTCGCTCACTACCTGAGAGTGATCCGGTCGCATGGTTCCTAAATTCGTATCGCCGACATGCCGCCGTCGACACCGATGACTTGGCCGGTCACCCAGTCACTGTCAGGGCTTAACAATAATTTTGCCATGTTCGCCAGATCAGCCGGTGTTCCAACGCGCCCGAGCGGATACTTTGCGTCCATGGCCGCTCGCTTTTCGTCGGTGGAAAGAAAGTTGGCCGCTAATGGTGTATCGGTTAACGCTGGAGCCAAACAGTTTACTCGAATGTTCGGAGCCAGCTCAGCGGCAAGCGATCGCGTCAAGCCTTCAATCGCTCCCTTGGCAACCGCGATCGACGCGTGCATTGGCAAGCCGGTACTGACGGCGATGGTGCTAAACAGGACGACACTTGAAGGATGTGAGCCAGCGCCCTTTTTCAATCCCGCCAAACAACCTTTGAGGAATTTAACAGCTCCCATGGTATTGACCTCAAAGTCATTGCGAAAATCTTCCAGCTTGAGCCCGCGAAAAGAACGCAGGTTGATGGTTCCCGGGCAGTAGGCGATGCCATGGATCGCCTCCGGCAGTTCGACCGACCCAAAATCATCGCCGGAGAAATCGCAGACGCGGTGAGTCAACCGATCATTTGCTGGCAGGTCTCCGGTTGTTCTTGAATAGACATGGACGGTCGCGCCAGCTTTCAGCAATTGTTGGGATAGTTCAAGCCCGATGCCTTTGCTGCCGCCAGCAATAATGTATGTTTTGTCTTTGATTGAATCGCTCATCATTGTTGCGGTCAAATACCGGTAGATAACTAAAAAAGCAACATCTTGGATTTAACCGTAGTTCGAACGACAAGACAACACAAATATGCGATATTCAGCCGCTTCGCTCGCTGCTGATCCGCGGAAGCCTACTATTTTAAGATATCTTCACTTAGTCATGCCATGCCTGAAGGACCTACGATTCATCGAATTGCTCGTGCCCCCCCAATTGCTGCGAGCTGCTCGACAAAGCCAAAATTGACGAGTTGCATTTGCGGCTGGGAGAAGATCCGTTGCGTGACGATATTTCACCTTAAACCGTAGGGCAGAAGGTGCAAAAAAGTCGCTCGGCAATTGGCAGCTTGCTGCTCAATCAATCCGTAATCGAAGGAGCCGGCAAGGTCTATCGCACGGAAGGGGGGTGAAGCCTGTGATGCTGATCGAACTTGCAACCGCGATCATGCTGACTTGGATTTCGATCGAAGGTGTCGACAAGTCGCTTATCTCCGCGGGCATCGGCTTGGTCGGGTTGATCTGGCTTTCGACGGCATTCATCCAAGTTCCTTGTCACGAGAAGCTGGTGAAAGGCTTCGATGCGGCGGCATACGAGTGGCCTGTGAATTCCAATTGGATTCGAATCATCGCTCGGACGGCTCGCGGCTCGCTCGTGACGTGGATGTTGATTCGCGTTTTATCAAAGTAAATGTTAAAGATCACCATGCTTGAATCACTCCCTGAACATCTTCTCGAGCGGACTCGGATCCATGACGGAAAAGTTGTGGAGGACAACGCGAGTTCTCGTAAGCTCGTTCTGTACTGGATGCGGACGGCGGTTCGTAGTGATGAAAACCCGGCTTTGGATGTGGCGCGATGGATCGCGCATCGGCAAGGAATTCCGCTTTTGGTTTACCACGCGATTTCCGAGCACTACGAATATGCGTCCGATCGGCATCATACGTTTATGCTGCAAGGGGCTCGTGATGTTCAACGACAATTTGCAGAGCTTGGTATCAGCTACGCCTTTTATCTCGCCACTTCTGACGATCGGCGACCGCATTTGGTAACTCTGGCGAACGTGGCCAGCGTTGTGGTCACCGAAGACATGCCAGTTGATCCGCCCCGGCGTTTCTTGAACGCTTTAAAACGCAAAACAGGAACTCCGATCATCAGTGTCGACACGGCTTGTGTTGCTCCGATGCTGTTAGTGAAGAAAGCCTATACGCGGGCTTTCAAGTTTCGATCAGCGACAAAGAAAGTTTATGCAGAGCGGTTGACGCGAGCTTGGCCAGCACCGGCCATCGAAACTAAGCCCTTTGATTTATCCAAGCTGCCCTTTGAATCGCTTGACCTGAAAACGGCTGATCTTGCCCAGTTGATTTCGCACTGCGAGATTGACCATGCGGTTGGCCCGGTCATGGACACGATTGGCGGAAGTACTACGGGTTACGAACGCTGGAACAAGTTCAAGGAAAAGAAACTCGCCCGTTACGCAAATCAAAGAAATAACGCGTTGCTTGATGGTGTCAGTCGAATGTCTCCCTACTTGCACTATGGAATGGTTTCGCCGTCCCGGATCGCTCGTGAAGCTGCTGAGATCGACAACGCAGGATCGGAAAAATATCTGGACGAGTTGCTGGTTTGGCGTGAGCTTGCTTATGCGTTTTGTTTTTATCGCGACGATCACGACGTGTGGTCGGCCATTCCGGAGTGGGCCCAAGAGACACTGAATCGTCATGCGTGCGACAAACGCGAACACTTTTACGCGTGGGAACAACTGGCTCGTGGCGAAACGAATGATGAATTTTGGAACGCCGCGCAAAAGTCTTTACTAATGCAAGGCGAACTGCACAACAACGTAAGGATGACCTGGGGCAAAGCGATTTTGGATTGGAAACAGACTCCTCAAGAAGCCCTCGCCGCCATCATCGATCTCAATCATCGCTACGCGCTTGATGGTCGCGATCCCGCTTCGTATGGCGGCATCTTATGGTGTCTTGGGCAGTTTGACCGGCCGTTTGAACCAGAACAAAACATCATCGGCACAGTCCGGCCTCGGCCAACTTCAAATCATGCGAGTCGATTAGATCCGCAAAAGTATCTGACAAAAGTAACCGCGCCTCGTTTTGACCCGAATCCTAATGTCGCCGTGATTGGGGCAGGCATTTCGGGTTTGTTCGCAGCAAGAACACTTAAAGATCATGGAATGAAGGTAGCCATTTTTGAGAAAGGACGTGGTGTCGGTGGCAGGATGTCAACTCGGCGCATTGGCAGTCGTGATGTTGGATTCACCTTCGACCCTGGTGCCCAGTATTTCACGGCTCGCGATCCGCGTTTCATCCGTTACGTCGATTCATGGATCGAACAAGGGGTCGTTGCAAAATGGCCGAACCAAGAACTTGGAAACGATCAACAGATCGCGGTGCTTGAAGATGGAATCATCAAGTCCGAATCTAAATCCGACGACCGGTTCGTTGCCGTGCCAACCATGAACTCAATCTGCAGACACTTGGCCGCGGACATTGAGATTCAAACTCAAACTCGTGTTGCAAAAATTAACTCAGTCGAAAACGGCGTTGAGCTATTCGGTGAATCAGGAAATGCACTGGGCAAGTTTGATCGTTTGATTGTTTCCGCTCCTGCAGCACAAGCGGCTGAGTTGCTAGTGAACTTCCCGGCTTCGGCCGAACCGGTTGCGAAGATCAAAATGAATCCATGTTGGGCAACGATGGTAGCTCTTGAAAAACCCGTCACGGATCAGTGGGTTGGAGCATTTCTGCACGGCAGTTTTCTTTCCTGGGCGTCGCGAAACAGTACCAAGCCCGGACGCAATCGAGACGTTGAACATTTAGTCATTCACGCGAGCCCTGAATGGACTGCTACGCATTGGGAGCATGATTCGGACGAGGTCGCTCAAATGATGCTGGCAGAGTTTTGGAAAGTTTCGGGAGTTTCGCCCAAGCCTCATAACCATCTGCAATCGCATCGATGGAAATATGCCATTCCGGTTGATCCCTCCGAGGCTCGTTGCTTCGCCGACGAATCTGCGGTTATTATCGTATGTGGCGATTGGGCCAGCAGTCCGCGCGTCGAAGGAGCTTTCCTCAGCGGTATGGCGGCAGCGGGGCGGATCCTCGGCACGCTTTCGCCCCGCCCAAAGTGAAAACCGGAGTCCGATCAATCAAAAAATGGCCAAATGAGTTTGGTATTACCTAAAGAGGTGGCTGAATCTAAGATTCCCGAAACAACGAATAGTCAGGTAGAGCTAACGAAACGGCCTGCTGGGAAATTCGCCGTCATTCGGATTGCTGGTCAAATGGATGCGGACGTCCGCGAGAAGCAACAGTCACTGTTGGAAGGCTGGATTGAGAAACAAGGATATGCCGCCACTGGTGAATCCGAAGTCCCGGTCTACGATTGGCCCTGGACGCCCGGCCGATTGCGTCGCAATGAAATCCTGATTCGGATTGGATCATCGAAGAATGAAAAAGACGAAGCACCAAAACGATTTCGTCGTTCTGGTTCACGGGCTTGGCGGTAGTCGGCTCGACATGTGGCCGATCGGCAAGCGACTGAAGACGTTAGGCTACCAAGTCAGAAACTGGGGCTACCGTAGTTTTGGCAACCGCGTCGAAACTCATGCTCAATTGCTTGGATCGGAGATGGCGGCGTTGGACAGTCAAATATCCGATGGCCAGCTTCACTTGGTTACTCACAGCATGGGCGGAATCATTGCCCGCAAGATGTTTGCAGACTTCAAGTTTCAAAATCTCGGTCGCGTCGTCATGCTTGCTCCGCCCCATCGCGGTTCACACATAGCCCGCAAGCTGACTCCGTTCATGGGTTGGTTCACGCCAAGCCTTAAACAGCTTTCTGATTCACGAGACAGCTTTGTCAATCAGCTTCCGAACACGTTGCAACGAAACGATATCGAGTTTGCGATCGTCGAATCGACCAAAGATCGCGTGATCGCTCAAGGCGGAGTTCATCTTGACGGCTATCGTGATTACGCACGCGTCGACGGCCATCACGGTGTGTTGACCTGGTATTCCAACACGATTCGCCTTGTTGAAAATTTTCTCTCGACAGGCAAATTCTGCGTTTCTAGTCGCGACGAGAATGAGAACTCAACGACGAGCATGGCGAAAGCGTAGCGGCCAAACGTTCTTCAACGTTGCTTTTCGCTTTGATCGCTCCACATTCCACAGTGCTTGGTAATTTTTCGGATTGCCAGGGACTTTGCGTTGGCGAGCGAGACGTCGGCCGCAGCTTGGTTTTTGGATTAAACGAAGTGGACAAGGCGAAGCGTCGGTTGTAGTGGACAAGGCGACAACTCCTTTGCCAAAACCGCTTTTTTGAGGAGTCGTCGCCCCGTCCACTACCCTCGGGAACTTCGCATCAAGCATCGCTACTACTGTGTTAGTTGAAACGAACCATCAAGATTCTCCATCATATCTTTTAGACGTCGAATCGCTCTCAAATACCTCATGCTCGCGGCTGGTTCACTCAAATCGAGCAGTCGGCTGATATCCTGATTCGTCAAATGTTCATAGTGCCGCATGACGATAATTTCGGAGTCTTTCTCATCGAGCAATGAGATTGCGGCTTCAACCTTGCGAGCCATTTCCTTTTGAATCGCGGCTTCGGCTGGAGTAAGCCTTGAGTCGCCCAGCAAAGAAGCCAGACGAATCGAAGATTGATCATAACCTCTTGGGACTACCATCCTTTGCTCGCGGTCTACCGATCGTTTCGCCGAAACACGGTGACGTCGGTGCGCATCAATAATACGATCCCGCGCAATTTGTCGCACCCAAAGACGAAAGGGCATGGCGGGCGATTCGAGATACCTCGGAAGCCTTCGGTAGGCTTCGACCAAAACGTCTTGGACTACATCACTGGCACTAATACGATTCTGGATCTTTCTGTCCAGCCGCATTCGTACCAGTCGGTCAATCGACTTGCGATGACGATCCATCAGCTGGTTTATGGCTGATTTGTCACCGGACTTAGCTTCCGCGATCAACTGCTCAGTTTGCGGTGATTCTGTCCACGTTCCATTCCCTCTGAGCATAGAGCCAGTTTTGATATTGCCGAATTTATTGCGTTCATTTGGTGACAATCCAGTCGCGACTTGTGTCGTTCGAATATCCGACAAAATTGAAAATTCGAACTCGGCACCGGAAGCCACAAACGAGTGTCGGTTCGGTATTTACCATGTGAAAATACTTGCGATGCTTGTTCAACCGCATTTTTGATGGATTCGTAACCCTCGTATTAGTTTCGCCTACGAATAACGGTGTTTATCATTTTTTAGATCGCGGTTTATCCACCTCAATTGACCGTTTTGACGGTTTCGGCCTGACCTCGTCAGAGTGTTTTCTTGCGGATGCCGACTCGTTTATTTCTCAACGTGATTGCGGTTTAGCAGTAGGAGGTAGATGATGTTTAATCGATCCAATTATCAACCTGATTTCATATTCTCAATCGTTCGTGCCCCGAAAAACTGGAGGCCGGAGCATATCTTTGATGTTCCGCCTTCGGGTAAGGTCTTGTCTCGAATGCCGGTCGCGAGCTTTGACGAGGCGCATGAAGATTTGATTCGCTGCAATCGAATTGCGATACGACAAGAATTGCGCGAATGGGCAATGATTGAAACAGCAGGGGCAGGAGCTTGACGTCGCCATCTGTGAAATCCGTTGTGCCCCAGATCTTCCTTTACGCTTCTGGGGCTTTGCTAGTGCTTTCCGGGCTGATTCACGCCGGAGTGTGGATGGTTTTGGGCGGCGCTTGGGAGGGATCCGTTTCTTGGCGGAAACCGATTTTGTTTGGCGTTTCCACTGGACTGACAGTGCTTTCGATAGCTTGGTTTTATTCGAAGCTGCGCCCCCGGAAGTGGGATTCTTATTTGTGTGGGTTGTTTGGATTTGCTATGGTCGCGGAAGTGGCGTTGATCACGATTCAGCAATGGCGAGGGGTGGGATCACACTTTAATCATACGACACCATTGAACTCACTGATTGAAAGCTGGATGACTTATTTGATCATTTTTGCGACGCTTGTTCTGGCAGAGTTCACGCGAAGATGCTTTGTGAGCCTAAATGCACCGAGCGATTTGAAACTTGCTATTCGCGGCGGAATGGCGTTTCTGATCGTCTCCTGTTTGATCGGATTCATAATTCTAAATTACGGCAGCTCTCAAGCAGCAATAGGTGCGGATCCATCCACGTTTGGCCGAGCTGGCGTCACAAAGTTTCCTCATGGTGTTGCGATTCACGCAATTCAATTATTTCCGTTGGTCTGCTGGCTTCTGCTTAAGCTTGGAATTCCGGTAGAACGGCGAACTCGGCTGATTGGTTACTTGATCGCTTCGACTACTACGTTTTTGTTATTCAGTTTAACGCAAACGCTAGATGGCAGAGCTCGATTTGACCTGACTTTAAGCGGTACGTTGCTGCTGATTATATCTTTTTTTTGTTTATTGCCTCTTCTTACCGCGCTCGTTGCGTTCAAACTGCCAAAACGCGTGCGATCCGTTCCAAGCTAGGTCTTTCGTGATGCATTCTTACTTTTTTTGCGATTGATTAAATCGACAAGTTATTTTGGGCTGATTCTTGCGGATAATTCGTTGTGAGTAACAATTCAGCCTTTTTTTTGGAAATAAACGATGTCAGTCTCCGCCCCCGAAAACCAATCGACGAAAGAAAACTCTCATAGCGAAATCGCAAACGGGCTATCGCGAGTCCTAGCCGACACCTACTCGGTTTACCTCAAAACTCAAAACTACCACTGGAATGTTAGAGGTCCGCTGTTTCACACGCTACATGCGATGTTCGAGGAACAGTACACCGAGCTTGCCGTGGCAATTGACGAGATTGCCGAGAGAATTCGAGCGCTTGGCGAGCCCGCTCCTGGCTCATTTACTGATTTTGCAAGACTGAGCAGCATTAACGAAGAGAACGGATCACCTACCGCCGAATCCATGATTTCGAATTTGTTGGAAGATCAGGCAACAATCGTTCAAACGTGCAAGAACGTTTTCCCATTAGTTCAACAGTCAAATGACGAGCCAACGGCCGATTTGTTGATTCGTCGCATGCAAGTTCACGAAAAGACAGCTTGGATGCTCAAGAGTTTGACTGAATAACGACTACCATTCTGTCTCACGGCCAATTGAAAATCTGTACATCCTCTTTGATTCGATAAATCATGCCAGAAAACAGGACAACTTCGAGCCAGCCAGATTTTGTGTTCACGATCATTCGTAAACCCGAAAACTGGCGTCCACGAAACTACTTCGACAAACCGCCGCACGGTCTAGTTTTGTCGAAAAGTCTAGTTGCCAGCTACGAAGAAGCTCATGACGATCTCGTGCGTTGTAATCAGTTGGCATTACATAGGTCGTTAGATTCGTGGGCCGTCATTCAAACTGCCGATGCCGAGTCCGCTTTTTGAATCATAACAGGCGATCGCAGCTAGATAACGGTTGACGGTAGTAGGTGGTCAATTAGTCATTCAACGCTGAGCCTGAATCTTGGCTTGATTCTGATGTGCCTGAGTCACTGCAAACGCGGCAATACACAAGGCGTGAGTTAGCTCGCCGTTTGAGATCATTTCCGAAACCGATTCGAGTGGTCGCAGTTCGATCTCAATTTCTTCGAAAGGTTCGGGCGCTGGTTGGGATGTCGGTCGACAATTTCTGGCCAAAGCAATGTGAAAATTAGCCGTGTTCAATCCGGGATTTGGAAGCAATGGCCCAAACATCTCGACGGACTCAGGAACATATCCCGTCTCCTCCTTAAGTTCCCGAATTCCAGTGATTTCCGGGGTTTCCCCGGGATCCATGACCCCGCCGGGAATCTCCAAGACGACTTCACCACGTCCGTGTCGAAATTGTCGAATGAAAACGACCTCGTTATCTGGCGTAACTGGAATGACAAAAACCCAGTCGGCCGAGTCACAGACGACGTAGCCCTTTTGTTTGCCTGATGGGACATGTTCATAAACATGCTCCTGAACACTCACGACTCGAAAGTCGCGCAGTGACATTTTGTCAAGAAGTTTCCAATTCTTTGCATTACCCATCGCTGTTTCCTGTGATATTAGTTGACGTCCTTTAGCTTGGCAATACGTTTTGTCTGCAGAACTTGCAAGCGGAGACAATGCTGTTGAAAGAAGATATTTTGGTCTTCGCCATGGATCCACAAAGCGATTAGATTTACCCTGGTAGCGAACCAAGGCATGCTGCTGAGTTGGCAAAAAGATCGGAATCGTTGGGAGTTTATTGTCGCTGATCGGCTGAACAAGGAGAGCTTTCGCGAGTCGGTCATCCACGAAGTCGCCTGGCAATTGAGCCTGAACCGAAAATCAGACTTTTTGGTTTCTAATATGGCCCAGCTATCAGTGGAGTTCGTCGAAACTAAGTCGGACGAATCCGAACAACAGATCGCCGTTGCATTTTACAACGTTCACATCTACGGCCGAACCATCCTTGAATCTCTTACTCATGAGCACTCTAATCGCTGGATGTCTGCCGCGGAAGTGTGTTAGGGGAGAACGACCGATGGTCAAACAATCCATCCGCGTGTTGTGACTTGGATCAACAAGTGGCGAGTGGTTCAGCCATGGCAGTAAACGATTCGTTGCGACTTAGGCCTACCTCGGGGGTCGCGCAGTCGACAGCCGGATGCCTGTTTTTCAAATTGACTGCCGCTCGGTTTAGTTTGAATCTTTTAACTGAAAGTAAATCAGATGATCGTTCACCGGTTAGCTTGGGTTGCTCTGGTGGCTCTCATCATTTTGGTGATCGCCGGGGCAACCGTACGAGTAACCGGTTCAGGGCTTGGCTGTCCTGACTGGCCGACTTGTTGGGGGTGTTTGATTCCGCCAACGAGCGTTGAGCAAATCGACGTTGATAAACTTGATCTCAACAAGTTTAAGAAACATGCGGCTCGAAAAGGCATTGATCCGGATACGATTACCCAAGAGACGGTCCTGGAAAGCTTTGACCCGGTGCACACATGGATTGAATTTACCAATCGACTGGCATCTCTGCCGCTTGGATTGGCCACGCTGCTGCTGGCCCTGTTTTCTTTCGGGGCTAAACAGAACAAGTTGTGGATTGTGGGGTTGGCTTTATTCTGCTTACTTGACGTGGTCGTCAATGCGATCATGGGAGCGATCGTTGTCCGCAGCGGTTTGCAGCCTGGCATTATCACGCTGCACATGGCTTTGGCATTCTTGTTGATCGTTGTTTTGGTGACGATTATCTGGCTTTCCCGTCCAGAGGTATCTCACAAAGGGATGTTGTTGCCCGCACGAAACAAACTGAAGATCGTATCGCTGGTATTTTTCGCATGCTTATTTGGCGAAGGGCTACTCGGCAGTCAACTTCGCGAACAAACGGACGAATTGGCGATGTCGGCGGAGACAGAGCAAGGCATTGCACGGGAAAAGTGGGGCGAAGAATTGGGTGCGACGATTATCTACAAAACACACCGCAGTTTCTCCTGGAGTTTGCTACTGACATCTGGCGTACTTTTCTTTTGGATGACTCGTGAAAAGCACTGGAAAGCCAAGGAACCAAAACTAATCTTCGCGATGGTCGTCGCGATGATGTTGATGGGCGTGGTATTAGGACACATTGCGATTTATCCGGTCGTACAAGTCTCACACGTCGGCATGACATCGGTGTTGCTCGCGGTAACGTGGCACTGGATCATGCGATTGTGGTCGACGAAATCGGTCGCAATGAAAGGTTGATGATCATTCTAATCGCGGCAACTGCTTTGAATGCTTTTTGCAAGGAATGAAGCTCGATAGAGTGAAATGGCAACTGTTCATCAAATGTTTGACTGGGGGTGAGATTTCTTTTTCAAAATCGACGTGGCCCAATCTTGTTAATTGAGCCTGCCGCCGTGTCATACACGTGAAGCATCCGGTTTTCGTATTTTCTTTTTCGTGGATTTCTTCACACCCAGTTGCTTCTTTTTTGCGTGCTCGTTTATGCGACCGATCTGTTTTTTCGCAATCTTAGCAATCGCTCCACCTCGCCGGTCGCGCTTGACCGCGAGTTTCCAACATCGAACGGCCATTTTTAAATCACTGGCTTCGTTGAACAGATCACCGAGATACAGACATGCAGTTGGAAGATCCGGATATTGTTTAACAACTTTGACGAGTTCTTTGATGGCGTCGACCGTCATGCCAAGGGAGTGGTAGACGAAAGCAGTCTGTAGTTCATCTGCAACCGGACCATCTGCATCTTCAAACAAGGAACTGATGATTTTTTCGCATTCATCGTACTGATCCAACTCCGCTTTGCAGCGAGCGAGCATCATTTTCGCTCTTACACCGCGCCCGCGTATTTTGGAGAGTTCCTTGAAGGCATCTTCAGCTGCTTTGGGCTTGCCATCATGGAACAACGAGTACGCTATTGCAAACAATTGTTCGAACGAGATCGGCTTAGACTTTTTTCTGTCTTTTTCGATAACAAAACCACGGTCGGTTTTTTCCACTTGAAGCCGGCTGTAAATATCCACGATTTCTCCGCATGATTCGTTTTTGTTCCTGGCCTCACTTCTGCAAGCGGCGTGCCATTCGTCGACCAAATTGTTTTTCTTGTTAACTGTCGTGCAAATTCGGTGGGGATCGGCCGTTTGGCAACCAGAGTGATGGTTTGGCAACCAGCGACATCGGCAACGAATGCGACTCTCATCGTGCCTGAGCAGATCACCAGTTAACCGTTTGTTCGTCGAATGTGCGCATGGTTCAAAAGCGCAACGAAACAGGCTCCACCGACCAGATTTCCAAGAAGCGCGACCAAAACGAAATTGAAGGCCTTTGCCGGGGTGAAAGAAGACTCAAGAAACATCGCTGTAAACATCTCCACAGACCCGGCGATCGAAGGATGGAGGCCCCCAATTCCAATCAAGAATGTGACAACATAAATGACCCTTATCTGCGATATTGTTTTGGACTGGATACTGCCAGCCACGCTCCGAGGGCCATTAACCAACCGGCAAGCACCGCGCTGACGAGCACCCAGTTGGCGAAAACTTAGTCAGGTGATGCCCAATAGCGAAATAGCCGGCCTCTGCTGATTCGTCTGTTAGTTCTTGGGATTTGTGTTTTTCGTTCAAGCGGGCGGAATCCTTGTTGTTGCCTTAGATCTAGAAAGATATTTCAAAATTTCGATAGCTCGTCGCACAATCTGTCATACAGTTGCTTGAACTCTGAAAGTCTTGTTTTGGCGACGCTCAAATCGTTGTCGTGGCCAGACTTTTCAATTTGCTTGGCGAGTTCCACGCATTTTCGTGCACCGAAGTTGGACATTAGCCCCTTCAGCGCGTGTGCCA
>JAHEJI010000206.1 GCA_024638965.1 Planctomycetaceae bacterium | reverse complement strand
GGCAAAAATCAGCAAAGCAACTATTGCGATGGTTAGTCGGTAACCAGTCATAGCGATTAATCCTTCTTGAACTACCGTAAACCTAAGATCCGTTCTATGGCTATTTTTGGTAATTCGGATTGAAGTCTCTGTGATGTCGAGACAAACACCGGAGAATTGGTCAAATAGACATTTCCGGCAAAAACGGTTCGTCAATTCCGGGACAATCGAAAAAACCCGCAAGGTTTCACACGCGCAGATTCGCCTCGTGGTTCGTGGGTTGGTACGGGGTCGGGAGTCATTTGCCGAAACGGCCCTTGGGGTGCTGAAACACAAATGACTCCCGAGCCTGCCGAGCCATTAATGTTGACCGACCCATTAATGCTGACGGAGTACCCGCCGGTTTCCGTTGCCACTTCCAGTTGGCCGTTGCGAATCATCATGCGGGCATGACGCACCGGCACCAGCCATTTCAAACGGTCGACGTTTTGACGCTCGATCGGGTCCGGGAGATCCGGGCCGGGTGACCAATCTGCATGGCTGGAACGCGGAACCTTTTTGCACAATGATCTGCCAAGCGTTTTCCGCTGATCCGATGATTTCCAGGCTGCTTCGTCACGATGGCGGCTTTCAAAGAAGTACATCATAAACGGTCATGCTGTCGGACGTGAAACGTTTAATCGTGGTGTCAATCCGAATTTCAATCCGCCTGGTTTGTAATCCACATACGGCAATCTGAATCATCGCGGATCGCTCCGTCCTTCGCTGAATCTGAATCCGCAAGGATCGCTTTTGCGACCTCGCGTCGGTGGTGGACCGCTCAATCGCGTCTCCCGATTTTCGCGATCTCGTTCCACAGGCAGCAGCTGGTCTTAATACCGCGATGAAAATCTTGCAGCGAGAATTTCTCGTTCGGACTGTGGAGATTATCGTCGTCCTGGCCCCAGCCCAGCAGCAAAGTGTCGATACCGAAGTTTATCGCCAGCGAATTGATGATGGGAATGCTTCCCCCGGAACGAACGAATACCGGCGGGGTGTTAAACCCTTTTTCGATGGCGCGCGCGGCAGCTTCGATGAAGGGGCTGTCTAATGAAAGCACAAAGCCTGGCGAACCCGGCGAAGTAACGAATTCCATTTCAATTCCGGGTGGGCACAAATCTTCAAACATCCTTTTGATATCCGCCTTGATTTTTTGGGGATCCTGGTTGGGAACCAGGCGACAGCTGAACTTGACGCCCGCCGTGGCAGGCAAGATTGCCTTGGTTCCCTCACCCTGGTAGCCACTCCATAAACCGTGAATATCAAATGTCGGCCGCGCCCAACGCCGTTCCAGCGTGGAAAACCCTGTTTCACCGGCCAATGCACTGACACCCACTTCGGACGCATACTCGGATTCCTGGAAAGCCAGGGCGGTGAACTGTCGAATTTCACGCTGATTCAATCCCTGGACGTCATCGTAGAAACCCGGTACCTGAACGCGACCCTGATCGTCAATCATGGCGGCCATCATGTTGCAGAGCGCGATGGCTGGATTCATGACCGTGCCGCCGAATAATCCCGAATGTAGATCACGATCCGGGCCCGTCAGATTCACCTGGAACCCAATCACACCACGCAGCCCGTATGTAATGGCAGGCTGACCGGGAGCGTACTGTGAACAATCACTAATGACCGCGATATCGGCTTTGATCTTTTCCCCGACCGGCGTTTGCTTGTCGTATTCGCCACGCAGAAACGCCGCCAACCCTGCGCCACCAGATTCCTCTTCGCCCTCAATAAGGAACTTCACCTGTACCGGCAAGCTGCCTTGTGTTCCTAGCCAGGTTTCAACGCTGAACAAATGGGTAATCATCTGCCCCTTGTTGTCCGTGGCGCCCCGAGCAAAAACTTTTCCGTCGCGAACCGAAGGTTCAAAGGGCGGAGTCTGCCAAAGCTCAATCGGATCGGGTGGCTGAACATCATAGTGTCCGTATACAAGAATGGTTGAAGCGCCGGGAACACAGGGAGACTCGGCGTACACCAATGGATGACCGCAGGTCTCGATAACTTCTGTCTGCAAATCCAGTCCGCGAAACTTTCCAGCCAGCCAGTCCGCTGCTTTCCGGACATCGTTATCGTATGCACTATCCGTACCGATGCTGGGTATTCGCAACCATTCGAATAACTCCATTTCAAAACGGTTACGATTTTCGCTCAAATAGATGTCGAATTCAGGCCGCGGAATCTTGTCTTGCACGTGTGATTTCCCGGTTCAGTGATCCTGGATCGGCAGAAAAATGCCGCTGCCATCAGGAAAATGGTAATTGCATATCAGCTTGGCGGAAAGCGATATAAACAGTTTTTGAAGACCAAAAGCCGGGCGAACAGCTTTTCTTGAGTGTGTTAAATCGTGAATTGGCTATCGGGTTTGACGGCGAATTTTTTTGCCACGTGACATCTTCCCTAAAAGTTTTTGTGCGCATTCCAAGACGCTGGTAACGACGGATTACTGTTCTTGACCGAAATATGTCGCGAGTGTTTCGTCCCAGCTCGGACTTGATGTTTGTCGCAATAACACTCGGTTGATCGGCTCTCGAAGGGGACTGTCGCTCGGCAATGCGAACGCATAATTCTGTCGCTCAAATTTGACAGGCAAGACAAACGCTTCGCCGGAATGATTTTGAAATGTCTGACGTCGCAAGATCGGCGCATCGTAAACGACGGCGTCGCACTCGTTGGAACACAGGCTGGCGAGGGCGGAATCAACATCGGGATGCTTGGCGAACATTATATGCCGTGACCGAAGATAGTCCGCCGACGTTGAACCTTCCACGGTTGCAACTTTGACACGCGAAAGATCATTTGGACTGTTGATTCGTGAACGAAGCTGGTTCAACGTCAATGCAGATGTCACTGCGGCAGTGAATGCGGCGATGATAAAAAGCCCGGCAAACATCCAAACAAATGCTATCAGGCGGCCACCAAGCGATTTTGGAACCTTGTCTCCATAACCGACGGTCGTCAGAGTTACAGCGGCCCACCAGAAACCTGAAGCAATGCCTTTGAACCAGCCTTCATCGAAATGTTCGCGATTTTTTTTGTGCTCGAACAAGTAGATTCCGACCGCACTAAACAACATCGCAAGAAAAAGTCCAAACACTATCTTCAAGAAAGTGCTGGATAAAACCGCATCGACGACACCCGACCATCCAGATGGTCGTTGACTTGCACCAACCGCGATGCCCAATCCAGAAGTGTGAAACGGGTGCGTGAAATCCATTCGTTTTTCACGTTCATAATTCATCGTAAGTGCGGCCGCCACGACATCCACTTTCGAGTCTGCTACTGCGTCAAGCATATCGGACAACGTCATGTCTTTGAATTTTATCGTGATCGCGTGACCAGATTCGCTTTCCAGTTCCGCTTTCACTTCTCGCAAAAGGTCGATGCTGATTCCGTACCATTGATCATCTTCGTTACGCATCGCGAACGGCGGTACTTCGCGAGTCGCAACGATTAGCGTTTCCGGAACAACAAGTTTTGCAGTTTCGTCACCAGGCTCTTCCCGCAGCGTACCGTCTTGTGCAAGCCCAATCGACGTCAGCAGGAAACAGGCGACAAGGAACAACGGTACTCGCATGCTAGAATGGAATCCTGCCAACTTATTCTCCAAGATATCGAAAGACGAGTTCATCCCAGGCATCACTTTCGCGATAGCGCAGAAGCTTTTCATTGAGCGGTTTGCGAAGTTTGCTATCAGGTTGCAAGGCAATTGCATATTCCTGAATATTGAACGAGACAGGAAGCACGTCGATCCGATTAATGAATTCTTCGCCGACCAGGTACTTTAATAGTGCGGCGTCATAGACGACCGCGTCGGCTTTAGCTTCATCGACTGATTTGATCGCCTCAAGCGGCGTATCGTAGCCACGAAAAGAGATCCGGCGTTGTCTCAAGTATTCCGCGCTCGTGCTGGAGTTCGCTGTGGCGACACGGACATCGGGGAGATCTGTCGCGCGGGCAATCCCCGAATCCAATTGTTGCACGGTCAAGACCGAAGTGATGATACCTGTCAAAATGGACAGTAACACAATACTCGAAAGCATTGCCAGAACTGCGAGTATACGGCCCATCGTACTGGCTGGAACCACTCCTTTGTGCCCAAGCAGAAGAGTCATCGACCACCAGATCCCCATACTAATCCCTTGCTTGCGTTCCCCACCAAACATGACCGTATTCCGTTTCCGCTCGAATCGCCAAAACAGCAGGCCACAAACGGCTACGACACCAATCATTGCAAGGATGACTGCAATCAAACGACTGGAAATCACACGACGAAACAGCGACCACAAACTGGTACGCTCCCTGGCACTAACTCCGATTCCAAGACCCGTTGAAAAGTGTGGGTGACAAAAGTCGACTCGTTCATGGCGATCGGAAGTTACGCTGATCGCGGCGACAGCGGCGTCCAGTTCACCAGCCTCCAGACCTTTTAGCATTTCGTCGAGTGTCAATTCATGGAACTTGTATTCCAAATTCAGTTCATCAGCCAGATGCTTCCACAACTCGATACTGATGCCAGTCCAGGAATCATCAGGGTTCTTGATCGCGAAAGGTGGACTTTGCTTCGTTCCAACTTTCAGGACGGTCTGTTCACCTGCCGAGGCAGGTTTCGTTTCTCCAGCACTTTGTAGTTCTTGACCGAAACCAGTCAAACAACCGATGTTGAATGTAACGACCAATAACACAACAATGAGGCCGTAGCGCATCGAATTCATCATATCAATGGTCCCGTATCGTCCAGGCTAATTGGACGAGGGGCTTCTGAAGACACTATTCGTTCACTCAAATGACGCGATAAGTTACGAAGCAACGCATTTCCAAGCCGTGGCATTCGTCGAGTCAGGCGATTGAATTTCTTTCGATCAACAATCAAAACTCTGGATGGTTCCGAAGCAATCAGTGTCGCGGGAGATTTTGCCGGCGCAATCAACGTCGCCTCGCCAAAGCATTCGCCCGTTGACAATTCAGATTCGACAATGTCGTCATCAAGCACGCGGAACGAACCTTCGATAACGAAAAACATACCCGGACATTTGTCGCCCATCTCAATCAATGTTTTATCAGAATTGCAATGGAACATTGCGGATGTTGATAACAGCTGAAGCAAACGACTGACTGAAAGTTTGCGTCCGAGGAAACTCCGTCGAAGCGTTTCCAATCGTTCTTCGGTATCAGACACAGGGGGCGAATCAGAATCAAGCAATGCTTCGATGACGACAGCTGTGATATTATCGGCACCGCCGGATTCATTTGCGTGTTCGACCAATGGTTCAGGCTGAGCCACGATTTCCGGCTTCGCCAACAGGTCTGCGATAACCGCTGGATCGCTGAAATAATTGCTCAAGCCGTCGGAACAAAGCAATAGTCGATCCCTGGGCATCAAGTCAAACAACAAGGTGTCGACTTTGACGAACTCTTGCGATCCAACACAGCGAGTCAATACGTTTTGATATTGGCTTGTCGCGGCCTCTTCTTTGGTTAGGCCGCCTGATTGGTAAAGCTCATTTGCCAAAGTGTGGTCAACACTCAGCTGATGTATTTTCTTTTTTCGCATTAGATAAAGGCGCGAGTCACCCACGTGCGCCATGATGGCTTTGTTGCCGGCTATGATCAGCATCGTCAATGTGGTTCCCATCCCCGCGTATTCGGAGGATGAATTGGCGAGATGAAAAACTCCCTGGCATGCCGCCTGGACGGCTTCCTCGGCGATCTTTAGCATCTGGAAAGGGCCGTCAGGTGTTTCTGATAATAACTCAACAAATTCCTTGTTCGCCAGGATTCGGGCGGAAGCAATCGCAATTGCTCGCTCGGCAGCGACCTCGCCTGCAGCATGACCGCCCATTCCATCGCAGACCATGTAAAGGCCTAGCGACTCGTCGATCAGATACTGATCCTCGTTTCCTTCACGTTTTCTTCCGCGGTCGCTAATCGCCGATGCAACTACCTTCATCGTGACAACTCCCGAAAAGATGTGGATCAGAGTTTTTCCGGCAAACGAATGGTCTGCTGTGACATGCGCCACATTTGTCAACGATTGTATCAGTCTTTGGTTGTTCTCCCTACCGGCCGACGCACGTACTGCCAGCAAGTGCACTCCCGGATGAACTCGAAGTGGCTAAAAGCGATCTCAGTTCTTGTTGGAAATGTCAACAATCGCGTGGCAGGGCCAATCCCTATAGCTAGAAACCTGTTTAGCCACGACAATGGCGACCCGAAGACTTTGGCCAAGCGAAGACCGGCATGAAAATTTGCGCATTGCCCGCGCCCAACCAACGTGAACAATCTCAATGAAACTTGCCTCCGCCAGATTTACAATCCTGACCGTTCTTGTGTTGATGCTCCCCACTTGCCTGGCAACCGCCCAGGAAAATGGCCTTGGAGGTACCGCCGATAAAAAGCCAGGTGCTTTTACTACTGGAGCAGCCCTGCAAGATACCGGAACCCGCCCGATCTGATTAACGCTGATTTCCGCCGAACCACTTTGCGTTTTGTCAAAAGCTAAAATTCATCATTGTGTAACGTGACTGGGCTCGTCAGAGATCGGTTTTGTTTATTCAGCCAAAGGCTGGCGACTCCAGGCACTTTATACTTCGACCTCAAAGTTACAGGAATCATATGGTCAACTTATTCACCAAAAAGCATACGCAGGTTGGTGCCCGGCCCGGCACACTCGTAATCGACAAGAATGCAGTCAAGCCGTCGATCACCATCATTCGCTACACACCAGCAGAAGTTCATAACAGTAGCGTTGAAACCGTCGAGGAGATAAGCGAAGAACTGGAAAAAGAGGGGACGATCTGGATCGACGTGCAGGGCCTGGGAGACGAGAAGCTGATCCGTGCATTGGGAGAACTGTTTTCAATTCACATGCTCGCGTTGGAAGATGTTGTCAACACGCCACAACGCCCAAAAACCGAAAGCTACGACACTCATCAACTCTACATTTCAAGGATGGTGAGCATTGGCGAGACTCGCGACCTTGAAATCGAGCAAGTGAGTATTTTCTTTGGGAAAAAATTCGTTCTAACGTTTCAGGAAAGAGCGGGCGATGTCCTTGATCCAGTGCGTCGACGAATCCGCAGCAAGAAGGGGCCGATGCGGACACAGGGAGCGGACTACCTCGCTTACGCCATTATCGACACAATTGTTGACGGCTATTATCCAGTTCTCGAGTACTTCGGCGAGTACCTGGAAACTCTGGAAGCGAAAGTTGTTGCCAAAGCGACCCCTGCAATGCTTGACCAAATCAATCGTGTCAAAAGAAACTTGCTGGTTCTCCGGCGAGGTATTTGGCCTCAACGCGATGCCGTCAACACAATGATTCGTGATGATTGTCCCTTCGTCACCGAAGATGTAAAAGTTTTTCTTCGCGATTGTTCCGACCATTGCATCCAGGTCGGTGACGTTCTTGAGTCGTTCCGCGAAACTGCCGGAGCTCTATTGAGCACCTATTTGTCAGCTCTTGGTATTAAGCAAAACGAAGTAATGCGTGTCCTGACGATTGTTGCCAGTATTTTCATTCCTTTGACATTCATGGCTGGAATCTACGGCATGAATTTTGAAGAGATGCCGGAGCTCAAGAGCCGCATGGCGTACCCGATTTTGCTTGGCGTCATGGTGATCACAGCCATCGGCATGCTACTTTACTTCAAACGACTTGGATGGATTTGGACAAGCAAAACGGAAGATGATGAGACGTAGCAACGGCGCAAACACTGCTTCAAGATCAATCAGCAACAGTGTTTTCACCCAATCGGAAAAGCGATAGTCAGCAGCACTCCCGCTGCAAGGATTTCTAAAACCAATGAGCAGGCCCGATGGATCGCCATCGTCTTACCCGGTTTCGAAATGACTGAAGAAGGCCAAGAAACCAGGCTCTAACAACAAATGGAATAGTTGACCTAACGAACCCCAAGGGCCTTGTTCGTTAACAGCCTGATGACGTGATCTCCGAGGAGCAGCACTGGGAGCATTACGCTGATCCGTCACTTCACGAAGAATTCTTTCATATTGGCAATTTGATGTTCGCCGCGTTTCCTCGTGAAATGGACGAGCCTGATGCAATAAAAATTGAAGTTGAACTCACGGCGAAACACCCGGCTGCAAAAGAAGTTCTGCAAAGCCCGTTGCACGAGTCATTCGTCGTTCGATTGCCTGGTGAAGGCATGAACGAAAAATCGATTTTTCATCGCTTGTTCGACGAGCAACTCAAAGGCGATCAATTTTCAGAGGCCGATTCAATCATCTGGATCATCAGCCCAAAATCCAGAATGGAAGATAATGTCACGATTGAGGTCATCAGTTCTTGCCATTGGCTGGACGCTTTGAAAGGCGTTGAGCATTTTGAATCGTCGGCAACGGCTGATCTTGCTGATGGTAAATGAAGGATTAAATTCCATCTGAATGGTTAAATCAAAAGCGGTTTCGAACCGCTTGTTTTTCTTTGTGGATTAGCGCTTAATTGTCCGGACTCGAAGCTGCTCCGCCGCCTCGAATGGTGGCGATGGCCAATCCGGAGACAGGCTCAATAAATTTCGACTGAACCGGCCAATCATAATGTTTTTTCGAATTCACGGCTGTCCCATTTGTGGAAGCTTAACACGACAGTTGATTAAAGAATGAACACATTTACCTGGATTGGAATTCTATTTTGCACATCGCAATCAGCAATGTTCTCAGGGCTCAATCTTGCTTTCTTCAGCATTAGCAAACTAAAACTCGAAATCGAATCGAAAAACAACAACAATGATGCAATAAAAATTGCCAAACTGAGAGAAGACTCAAATTTCCTTCTGACAACTATCTTGTGGGGAAATGTCAGTATCAATGTTCTGCTGACATTGTTGTCCAACTCGGTCATGGCCGGTGCTCTGTCGTTTGTTTTTTCAACGTTTGTTATCACGTTTCTGGGTGAGATCATTCCTCAAGCCTATTTCTCAAGGCATGCGATGCGAACAGCTTCGGTCCTATCGCCAGTTCTTCGGTTTTATCAACGATTGCTGTATCCAGTTGCCAAACCTTCGGCAGTCATTCTGGACAAATGGCTCGGACAAGAAGGGATTCAGTTTTTTCGAGAGAAAGACTTTCGAGAACTTCTCATGATTCACGTCGACGCCACCGAATCCGATATTGATAAGGTTGAAGGAAAAGGCGCCTTGAATTTCCTGGCGATTGACGATTTGTCAATTGGCGAGGAAGGCGAAATAATCGCTGAGGATAGCATTGTTGAAATGGATTTCATCAACAACAAACCAGTCTTCCCCAAAATCGAACACTCTTGTGAAGACCCTTTTCTCAAACGAATTCACCACTCACAAAAAAAGTGGACTGTGCTAACAGATCGTGAAGGTGTTCCGAAATTGGCTTTGGACGCGGATGGTTTTTTAACGTCAGCACTTTTTGAGAAAACCGATATCAAGCCGCTCGAATTTTGCCACCGTCCGATTATTATTCATGATTCAAACACGCTGTTGGGAGATGCAATCTTACAACTGAAAGTCAAACCAGAAAAATCTGGAGACGATGTCATTGACAAAGATGTTATCCTTTTCTGGAGCGACCAAAAACGAGTTATCACCGGCTCAGATATATTGGGCCGGTTATTGAGAGGCATTGTTCTGAACAAACCAACCAGTAGCGGAGCGGCAAGACCGACCGCCTGACGGACACTCGAGGGGTTTTGGCACATCCACCTGCAGAAAATGCCCATGATTGAAAAGAAATTCTGGCCACCTCATTACCAATGATCCCTGCAATCCTGTCCCGGCTACTCGATTGCGAAATTCTCGCAAAAAACACGGATGATTCAGATCTACGATGAACTGCCGGCACCTCGATTTCTAACCGAGAACCTCAGCAGATTTCCAGCTTGAAAGGAAAACGGATTTGATTCGCCGATACCAAGGCATCCCTAGTGCCGCGTCAAGTTTTAATTTTCCCGGACCGCACCGATCGTGAGCCACCTGATGAGAAGGAAGCACCATGTCATCTGTTACAGGATTACGAGCGTTTTTGTGTTTGATTTGCGTTTGCAGTTTTGGTTTTGGATTAGCTTGCATCGCCGCTGCCCAGACAAACACGGCTAAGCAACCGTTGAATGAAACCGTCAAACAGCAGATGGGACGACGGCTGGTCGTCCCGGACACCGCGATCGATTCAACAGGCCTGGGTGCCACGTGCGCGAGCGCCTATTTTGTGAAACACCGAAGTCGCAAGGAAACACCGTGGAAAACGATGGTTTATCATCGCTATCCGAACTCGGTATCGTCAGCGATGTTACCAACTTCGTGTCTTCTCGTGCCTTTTTGTGGCTCGCAATTCCGAATGATCTCTGATTCTTTTTGGGGGAATTTGGAGGCGGCCCGGACGAGGCCTCCCCACCCCGAAATCAAAACCCGCCCAAGTTGGCGCGCATCGCCGCGCGAATTGGAGTGAAAAGACTCCCGACCCTCCCGATCCCTTCACTCAGTCCAGGCTGACCCCTTAGATTGGTTGGCCACAAGAAGGCTCAATAAAACACAAAAAGAATTTTCATCAATCCACTTCGTGTCTTCTCGTGCCTTTTTGTGGCTCGCAATTCCGAATGATCTCTGATTCTTTTGGGGGGAATTTGGAGGCGGCCCGGACGAGGCCTCCCCACCCCGAAATCAAAACCCGCCCAAGTTGGCGCGCATCGCCGCGCGAATTGGAGTGAAAAGACTCCCGACCCTCCCGATCCCTTCA
>JAHEJI010000032.1 GCA_024638965.1 Planctomycetaceae bacterium | reverse complement strand
GACATGATCGCCAAAAGCCCAACCGTGCCACAGCCAATCACGGCGCAGCTGCCACCCATTTCCATGCGAGCAAGATCGGCACAATAGTATCCCGTACTCAGATTGTCACCCAAAAGTAAAGCTTCTTCATCGGTTACGGTTTCAGGAATTTTCATTAGCGTCGCGTCGGCAAGCGGAACTCTGACAAATTGAGATTGGCAACCGCCCAAGCCTTTGCCATCTTGAATCCAACCGAATAGCTGACTGTCCAGACAGCGACTGGTCAGACCGCGTTCGCAATAAAAACAGTCACCACAATTGGTCGAAAATGGAGCACCGACTCGATCTCCAACGGAGAATCCATCACCGACACCGCTGCCCAACTCGACGATCTCGCCAACAAACTCGTGGCCCATTACCGTGCCTCGATCAAGCCCCGATTCCCGTCCAAAATAAGGATGAAGATCCGATCCGCATAGTCCCGCCAAAGACACCCTGATGATTGCGTCGCGTTGATCTAAAATCACGGGATCTGGCACATCGTGCGAGGCAACCCGCTCAACAGCCTCAAAACAAACACCTTTCACCATCGCCTCACTGCAAAGACTCATAATCTGACAAGTCGATTCTGCCCGATCGAGGTTGCGACATCCAGTAGGCGCAAAAAAAAACGCCGTCCCGAATGAACCGATCGGCGTTTTTTAAAACTGATTTAACCCAGCTTGTCAGATAAGGTCACTGCCAAAGTCTTGCTCTGACGCAAACACATCGTCAACCATTGATTGAACTGAAACCAGTTCCTGTTCGAGCGCGTCCCGAATATCATCCAGTTGAATCGAACCTGCCAGCGCAGGATTATTGGCCGTATCACTTGTCACTCGCATGTATTGTGGCCCGTTCTGGTCACCCGATTTATTTGATCCGTTCGATCTTGAGCCTGCAACCACGTTCGTGTCTTCGATACTTTCGAAACGGACGTCCTGGGTGCCGTCAGTGAATCGCCAGACGCCATTACCCTTGTTGTCCGTCGTTAGCCAACGACCATCGCTGCCATCACCAAGCAGGTTCAAGTAATCACCACGAAGACCATTCAGCTGACCCTGCACAGGCAAGTTCCCATCGATGTAGAATCGAGTCGTATCGCCAGGTCGTACGTTGAATTGGTTCTGTTGATCGGTTCCGTCAACTCGAACAAACTCCACCGAATTGTGAAACACGCCCGCAAAGATGTCACGGGGAAGAGAACTTGCTGAGCCCAAGTCCACAACCTGCGTCGACGACACGAAGTAATCATATGCACCTGTTGCGCCTCGGTCGTTCACCAACAAACGATCTTCGATTGCCGACACACCACCATTTACGTGGATGCGACCGCGAATTCGGCCAAGGTTACCATCGTTTTCAGCTGCCGTTGAACCGATTCGGAAAACGTCATTACCACCCTCTCCCCGGAGGACGACACTGGCGCCGGTCGAAGTTGTTCGAACGTTAATATCGTCGTTACCAAACCCGGTTTCGATAAGGAGCGATTGGGCTCCTGACGTACTTTCGACTTGGACCAGATCATCGCCTTGCCCCGTCGAGATCTGAGTAATTGGTGCCAGGGATCCAAATACCGTGACGATGTCGTTTCCGTTTCCAGGATTCGCGTTCAGTCGTTCCGTATTTCCGTCAAAGAGGACTCGTTCGACCAGGTTGGACAAACTCTGCGTTCTGAGCATGTAGCGGTCGATTCCGCCGGTCCCTGTGACCAAAAGATTGTCATCTCCTCCCGAGCCTGTGTCGCGAGCATTGATTACGCGGTTGGTACGACCAATAAAATCGACCATCACCAAATCGGCGTCGTCCTGCCCGTCAAAACGCCCGGACGCATACGAGGTGTTTAGAACGTCGATCGTATCCGCGCCACTTCCTCCGTTTACCAGCAGATAGGTTGCCACAACTGATCGTTCAACCGAGACTTGATCATTGCTAGTACCCGTTTCGATACGAAGATTTTTTATTCCCCGCGTTCCTTGAATCGACACACGGTCTTCGCCTACGCCAGTAAGGACTCGAATGTTGTCCACGTTGTTGTTTTTGACGGTGACAATGTCGTTTCCAACGAGCGTGTTGACGACGAGTACTTCAGTTTGAAAACCCGTGACCAAACGCTCCGAGAGAATTTGAATCGTGTCGTTCTGAATCGAGAACACATCATCGCGATCCGAAACAGTCACGGCGACTCGGTCGACATCTCCACCACCGGTGTCGCCCACAATCACCGTCCGACCACCCAGTCCCTCCATGGCGACTTGGTAAACATCTGAGCCAACTTGTCCGTCAAGATCGACATCGCCAAATACGCCACCCCGAACGACCATTCGGTCGGTTCCGCCGCCCGCATTCACTCTTAAACGATTTGCTTCAAGCAACGACACGATTTCGAATTGGTCACCTCCGGTATCCGACCCGATCAAAACGATCCCTGCATCTGCTCCGGCCGGACCGAAGTTGCCACCCGTGGCAACGTAGTTTATGTCTGAAGTTCCAATGCCAGTAATCTTGTTATCCGTAACAACGACATTTTTTGAGTCGCTGCTGAATGCCGAAACGACCAACTTGTTTCGGCCTGCACCACCATCGATGCTCAACGTGTTGTTGAGACTGTCGCTATTGCCCAGATTGACTGGAGCATCCGACGAAACGTTAAACAAGTCCTGGCCCTCCGAGCCAAAGAATGTAAACGGATCGAGGATGGCCTGGATATTGAAAATATCATTCCCTTGAAGCCCATCGATCGCGACGGCCTCAACACCTGAGACAATGAAGTCAACCGTGGTTGAGCCGTTGAGTGAGACGGTCGAGTTATTGAGAGTAATGACATCATCACCATTGGTCGCAAATGCAGTCAAAACATCCGATTCACTACCAATGCTGTCAATAATTATTATCGACGTAATGGTCTCGATTGGCACGCGATAATTATCGTCACCCGCTTCCCCCATCAGGGTTAGCTGTCCAACGATTGGGCCAGTCACAAATAATTCGTCGTTTCCATCGCCGGCTCGAATAATCAAATCGGTTCCAGTTTCACGAACCTCAAAGCGATCCGCATTATCCGATCCGATCAGCTCTTCAAAATTGAAGAACCGCGAGTTTCCGTCGATCGTTCCGCTGCCGTCACCGTTGACAATCCAGTTGTGCCCAACCGTTCCACCAGAAACTTCCACGATATCGTATCCGTCTCCGCCGCGAACCGTGATTCCGGAGAAGGGCATGGGATCGCCAAATGAATAATCAATGACGATTGAATCGTTGCCGTCCGCCGCATCAACGTTTAATCCGGTAAGAGATCGCCGTTCAAAAATGTCCGTCACTGTCCCGTCAATCGAAACTTCAACCCAGTCCGAGTTCATCGGTGAGCTGCGAATGATGATGTCATTATCAAGCGCATTGGCACGAACCGTCGGAGTCACATCAAACAAACCGGTCTCGGAAATACGAGTGCTCCAGTTGCTACCGGTGTTAGCCCATTCCTGGAAAGTCCAGAATGAAAACGGATCGTCCGGATCAACCTGGGTCGCGCTGTAATCACCCCAGCGATTGCGAGAAGAGCCTGAGTCGTAAGCTTCCAAGCCGGCTCGAAGAATTTTGGTTTCGCCAAATTCGATCGTCGGCGTTACCAGTCCATTAACCGTGTAACCAAACGTGGCCGCTGCACTGGGAAATTGGTTCGGGCCCGTTGCGGTGAAGCCGATTGCAATCACGCCATAGTCGTTCACCGCAATCGATGGATCCAAATAATCGATTTCCGGATCTTCAATCGTTCCCCAATCGGCCAATGTGTTGGTGGCGATGTCGATTTTGTACCAACGGGCCGCCGAGTTTCCAGAGCTTCCCATTACCGCATGAACTGCCCACAGATTGCCATTATTTCGGATGACGTTACCCGTGAATCGAGGCGAAACGTTTTCGAGTCCACGTCCACCAAGTTGACGTCCTTCAGGAGCCTGTTCATAAAACGGAACCGTAATCTCGGCCGGTACCGAGAGTCCGGCTCCCGGTCCAGATGGTCCGACGATATCCGTTCGGACAATGGACGTTCCTGATGAAAACGTTCCGAGCGCGATGCCTCGCGCATTTACGTCGTAGTCCAAGCCAACTTGGATCGAATTCCCATACACGGAGGCGTCAAGGTTTTCGAACCGAGTCATTCTAAAGATCGAAGGCGTCGGGCCCAGCAAATCGCGTTTGGGAATGGAGAATATCGAAACGTCGAACGTTGGACCAAAGTTATTGGTCGCTAGGTAAACTCCATTCGCGTCAACGGACAACGTGTCATAGTCATTAAAGTCGACTCCGGTGGAATCGCCCTGAAATTGGACACTCCTCCAGGTTCCGGTTGGATCATCCGTTTCGGAGATACCGACGAAGATCGTATTGCCCGCGCCGCCGTCAATTGAACTGGCAAACCAACGGCTTTCGATTGGGTCATACACGATCCGTGGATCAAATGTTGTCGAAAGCACGACAGCGCCCGCATCCGACCAAAAATCGTTTAGAGTTTTGGACTCTAATACGGTGCCGTCTGATTTATCGTATGCTTTGTAACGTCCGTTGATCAGTTCAACGATATGATTGGGACCAACGCCACCCATTGTATCTGGAGGCGTCAGATTGCTATCAACGCCACCGATGCTTCCGGTAAAGTTCAAGCCAACCTCGACAGCCAACAGCATTCTGGCTTCCAACGTTTGATACTCGGCATGGTTTCGACGAGCCGATTTTTGTTGGCGTTTGTTGCGACGACCGTTTTTTGAACGACGAGAGCGACGGGGATCAGGTGATTCAGAAGTAGATTCGAAAGTCATTCGAGGCCTCAATTCAATGATTCAGATCGACATTGCCGTGGATCGGCTATCGAGCGAACAAAAATTGCTCCAGGTTACGTAAATGATTATGCCTGTGATTGGGAATCCAACCGAAAAATCGGTTAGTTCGATATTAACTATTCATAGTAGCTAGAGCCTTGATTTGTTGCACGAAAAAACGTCCAAAATCAACTTTTTAGTCGGCTTTCAGACGATTGAGCGAGCAAATTCAATTCGAAGAATTGGAATTATGTGACTCATTTCAATCCCCACGCTACCGACGATCAGCTCTCGCGTCAGCCGAAAACCGAAAAGCAGGAATTGTCGAATCACGACCTCCTTACGCTGCTCAAAACAAACCAGGGCCAACCGTGTCGTTAGAATAAACTTGAAAAGTTGCGTCAAGTAGCGCGATCTGCCAGGTCACTGCAACTCTTTTGACCATGGACTTTTAGGTCAACGCACATCTTTCTGGTTTCGGAGTGTAGGTTATATTGCCAAGCGAACACCGCACGTCGCAGAAATTCCCATGTCAACGCATAATCCGATTGCCGAACAGATTCCGCCCGCACGTGGTAATGGACTGGGCTTGTTTAGCTTTATCCTGTCCGTGCTGGGTTTATCGACTTGTGGAACACTCTCCGCCGTGAGCCTCGTATTGAGCATCATTGGTTTGAAGAGAGAACCACGGGGCACCGCGGTGGCCGGATTTATTCTCAGTCTTCTTGGATTGGTATTGCTAAGCTCATCCTTGTTTTATTTCTTGACTGGTTTTTACGCGTTTTCGAATTCGTTCGGCAACTTTATGGCCCCGACTGGAAATTCTGATCCAGCGGCCGAAACAGCGATTGAAATGCAAACGATAACGATCAAAGTCGGAAAACAGTGGCAAGAGAAACAATTACTGCCTTCCCAGACTGAAGGCGACCAGCTCGTTGCCTCCGCCATTGACGGATGGGGAAATCCAATCGAGTATCAGACCGACGGTACTTCCTTTTCAATCATCAGCCTTGGAGCAGACGGGAAGGTTTCACCTGACGATATCAAGCTGGGTCCGTTCTTCCAAGCGAAAGCAGCCAGCGAGGCGTTTGGAATCGACGTTTCCACGCTTAGCCAAGCGAACGAGAAGGACAAATCTTCAAGCGACCCAGGCCCAACTGCAACTGTGCCAAACGAATCTGACAAATAGGCGTTTTTTTGGGTCCGACGTTGGATCGCTTTTTGCATCACTCGTGCAAGCCCCGTTTGACGTGCAAGTAGTAACCTGACGCGAGGGTTTTAGTCCTTGCTCAGGCTCTCACGCTTGGGGCACAATGAAACGGGCTAGCCCGCATCTCTCACAAGTCGTAGCCCGGCAACGAGCAAACGTTGTAATTGCCGGAACTGCAGCCGCTTTTCTGGAAGCCTGGCAAAAACAGTTTGCAAGTCGAATTGGTGGCGTTTGCGCTGATCCGGCACAGCACATACGCGACTTTGTTCCGGCCTTCGTGAGAAATCCCGGCTGGGCACTTTGACTTGCAATCCGCCCGCTTGAGCGTATACTGCGAATTCAACCAAATCCATCCGACTGCCAGGTATTTTCCGTCTCGAAAGTTTTTCTTGATGAACTGAAATGGTTCAACAAAACTCTCTGCACACGTTTCGTGAACACCGCTTAACCAGGGTCACGTGGTCATGAATGACGACCGGCATTCACCTTCCTTGCCGCGCTCGCTGAAAGCAATCGCAATCGCGGGGCTCCTGACAGTTATCGCTGTCGTAGTCGTGATGTTTTGGTTTCCTGTAAACGAAGACCTTGGTTTGCAAATTCCAGTTAGTGAGTCAGACGAGGAGCCGGTAAAGGCGGAAGTCAGTCTGCAGTTGAAACAGATTGCAAAGCTGCTTTCGCATCCAACGGAGCTGGCAGGGCAGGATGTGTCGAGCGTCGTATCCGAAACGTTTCAGTGCAATCAGCTTCGCCCACCCGACCCTCAATGTGCGTTCCAGGACGACCACCTCACGGTTTGGCGTAGCAAACCGGAATTTACCAGCGGTGAACAAAGCGGATCAGTAACCTACACGGGTCTCGACGGATGGGTTTCGGCACTCGAAGAATTGATGCAGCCGTTCGCAGAGCTGGATGGGATTCGCGCGAAGTTCAAGATCTTTCGCGTCGACAGCACGTCTACCACGATTACCACCAAACAGTTTTTCTCCATTTTCGGAAAAAACGAGGTCGGCGGCCGGGAATTGAATTCAGTTTGGACCTGTCGCTGGACCCGCCCCGCTGCGGAAGCTCCTCCGATGTTAGAACAAATTGACTTTGAGCGCTTTGAGGAAGCCGTTATCAATATTCCGAACGGTACTTTGTTTTCTGACTGCACGGAATCCGTACTCGGCGCTAATCAAAGTTATCAACAGCAACTATCGTTCGGATGCGATTATTGGAGCGAGCGTGCTTTGTTCACGCCAATCAACGGTTACCAGGGGATCGCGATAGGTGACGTCAACGCAGATGGGCTTGATGATTTCTATTTGTGTCAGGAGTCCGCCCTTCCCAATCGCCTTTTTGTCCAAAACCTGGACGGAACGGCGACCGATCGCTCAGCCGAACTAGGTGTCGATTGGCTTGAGGGCTCACGAAGTGCGTTGTTCGTCGATCTCGACAATGATGGGGACCAGGATCTTGTTGTGGCCACGTTTAATGCGCTCTTGTTCCTGGCGAATGATGGGACGGGGAAGTTCACGACAAAAAACACGTTGCGAGCGGCCAGATTCGGTTTCTCGCTTTCGGCAACTGACTTTGATCAAGACGGCAACTTGGATATCTACGTTGGTTTTTACTATCCGTCAACTGGCGACCCTGATCTCATCGCCCTCCCGCGTGTCTATCACGACGCAAACACAGGCGGCCGAAATATCCTGCTTCGCAATGAAGGCGACTGGAAGTTCAGAGATGTGACTGAAGGCTCCGGTCTTTCTGAAAACAATCGTCGCTACACGTTCGCGACTTCCTGGGAAGACTTCGACAACGACGGAGATCTCGACCTGTATGTTGCCAACGATTACGGAAGAAATAACTTCTACCGCAATGATTACTCGAGATTCACCGACATCGCGGCGGAGGCGGCGGTCGAAGACCAGTCCTTTGGCATGTCCGCGGATTGGGCGGACTTCAATCAAGATGGTTGGATGGACCTCTATGTGGCAAACATGTTCTCGGCAGCGGGAAACCGTGCCACCCACCAAGCTGACTTTCGTAGCGACAACGAACAAGCTCGCCGCCGGTTTCAATACATTGCCCGGGGTAATTCGCTGTTCATGAACAGCGACGGTGAGAAATTTCAGGATATCAGCCAGCAAGCAGGCGTGATGATGGGTCGCTGGTCATGGGGATCACGGTTTGTCGATCTTAACAACGACGGCTGGGAAGACGTGGTTGTCGCCAATGGCTATTTAACGCGCGAGAGCAAGCACGATTTGTGAAGTTTCTTCTGGCGACAGGTTCTGTCGCAGTCGCCGTTGGAAGAGGTTGCGGGTGCGGAATCAAGCGATTTCCTCGACGCGCAAGCGGCCCTTTCGCAGATGATTCGAGAAGGCGTTAAGTCTTTTAGTGGTTATGAACGGAATTGTTGTTTCCTGAACATGGGGGGCGGTGAGTTTGCAACCGTCTCCGCCGTCTCGGGGCTTGATTTTTTGGACGACGCACGCGCTGTTGCTGCCGTTGACTGGGATCATGATGGCGATCTTGATCTTCTTCAGAACAGCCGAACGGCTCCACAAGTCCGGGTTTTGAGAAATGATTCAACGTCAAAAAATCACTTTGTTGCGCTGAAGCTGACAGGCACCTCCTGCAACCGAGACGCGATTGGCGCACGAGTGGAACTCTATCGTCAGGGCGTGGAGAACCCACTCATCAAAACCGTACGCGCCGGTAGTGGTTTTCTGAGTCAGTCCAGTAAATGGTTGCATTTCGGATTGGGCTCATCCACAAAGATTGACCGGATCGTGGTCCGCTGGCCCCAGGACGAAGGCCGAGCGGAAACGTTTACGGGCCTGGTCTGCGATTCCCGTTATCTTGTCGTGCAGGGTCAAAACTCGATTGAAACCTGGACGCCGCCACAAAGAACCGTTCGATTGGTCCCGTCGGTACCCGAGCTACCGAAACCGAGTGATCAAGCAAAGATCATCTGTTCTGCTTCGGTGCAAGTGCCCGAGTTGCCCTATTCCTCCTTTGCGGGTGAACAATCGTTCGTGGCAGCCCGGCAAGGTAGAGCGGTGCTTGTCAATCTGTGGGCGACGTGGTGTGCCCCTTGCGTAGAGGAGTTGAGCGAAATCACACAACGGGCGGACGAATTAAAGGCCGCGGGCGTTGAGGTTTTAGCGATTAGTGTTGACGGCATCGTAAATGATGCTTCAACTTCCGAACAAGCCCGTGACTTTTTGAAAGAGATGGGTTTTCCGTTTCCCGCTGGAACCGCCAGTAGAGAACTCCTCGACAAATTGCAGATCCTGCGTGGCGAGCTGTTTAATAAAGGAAGACCCTTCCCGTTGCCGTCCAGCTTTCTGATCGACCGGCAGGGACGCCTGGCCATTGTCAACCGTGGGACAATCGACGTTGACACCCTGCTCAGCGACCTGGTAATTCTTGACGCGTCAGAACTCGAGCGCCGCGATGCGGGCGTACCGATCGCCGGACGCTGGTTTACACAGCCCCAGCAAATCAAAATGGCTCAACTGGCTCACGCGTTCCGGACTGCAGGCTATGAGAAGGACGCACTCTTTTATGATCAGAAGAAAATTATTCAGCAAGCTTCTCAAATACATAACGCGGGGTTGGATTTGCTGAACCAGGGGAGATTTCCGGAAGCCATCACGTGTTTTCAGCAAGCCCTCGAAAAGGATCCCAAGTGCGCACCGGCGTTCCAAAACATGGGCATCGCCCTATTACAACTTCACAAATTTGCAGCGTCAGAACGCTGTCTGAGAGAAGCGATTCGGTTGGACAAAGGACAAAAGGAGGCTCATCTTTACTTGGGTAATGCGCTGTCGTTGACGACGAGGTTACCGGAAGCGCTCAGCAGCTATCAGGAGGCGGTCCGACTGGATTCCGAATTTGCGATGGCGCATGCCGCCATCGGATGGTTGTACGGCGGACAGCTTGGCGATCCCGAAAAAGCTGAACCCCACCTGACTCGCGCCGTGGAGCTGCAGCCAGATCAAGCCTCCTGGCTGTTCGATTTGGGAGTGATACTTTCTCGTCAAAACAAGTTCGCGAAAGCTTCCGAGCGCTTTCGGCAGGCTTCGCTTCTGACTCCTGATGATCCCAAGATTCAGCTGAGCCTCGCAGAAGCACTGGCCGCGTCCGGAAAACACTCCGACGCTCTGGAGCCCTATCGGGCCGTACTTCGCATTGATCCTCAGCATAAGCAGGCGGCACTTCAATTGGCCTGGTATCTGTCGACACTGCCGGACGACTCGTTACGCGACGCAGAGGAAGCCGTCAAACTGGCGGAACGAGTCAGCGCAAAATCGGGTGATCGCCAGCCGCAAAGTCTTGATATCCTCGCGGCAGCCTATGCCGAGGCGGGGCGATACGACGACGCCGTGAAGACCGCGACGATGGCTGTCGAGATTGCAAGTTCTCAAGGGGAATCGGCACTGAGTGATCAAATTCAGGGCAGACTGACTTTGTATTCACAAAAACAGCCCTATCGACTTCTGCCCTAGGCGACGATTTGTCGAACCGTCGGCGAAGGGATCACTTTGGGCATTCCAGCCACGATAGTGGTGATCGCATATAGCTGTGGGCGGAAGCCCACAGTTAACGCAACGACCGACACGCCGAGCCACGATAGTGGCGGCCGCAACGAATTACCGAACAGCTCAAGCTCGGAGAAAAAGATGGGCTCATATACAAAACTGACGTATCACATCGTTTTCGGAACCAAGTTTCGCCGGAAATCGATTCGGAGTGAAATTGTCGAATCGTTTTACGAATACATCGGAGGCACGATCAGAAACAGAAACGGAACCTTGATCCAGATAGGCGGCATCGAAGATCATTTGCATTTGCTGGTTGGCTTGCCGCCAACGATCACCGTCTCCGACGCGGTGCGTGATATCAAGTCCAACGCCTCTAAATGGATTAACGAAAATCGAATTGATACAAGAAACGCAAGCGACAAGTTCGAATGGCAAATTGGATACGGAGCATTCACAGTAAGCTATTCGCACAGCGAAATCGTTCAAAATTACATTCGTAACCAACGCAAACACCACCGCACAAGAACGTTTGAAGAAGAATATATCGAGCTACTGGAGAGGCACAAAATTAAGTTTGAACGGAAATATTTGTTTGAGGCTGAACATGTTGGATGAAGTTGGACGTCGGTAGAAGTTGCGACCGCCACTATCGTGGCTCCCGGTCGCCAAGTCCGATACGCTGTGGGCTTCCGCCCACAGTTACACGCGGCCGCAGCTATCGCTGCTCAAACCGAGCTGCGCTCGCCTTCATTCGACCAACAAGAACTTGCGATTTGACAAGATCAATATTAGGACGGCCTATTTTCGTGCCATCTTCTTACCCAAAGTTACTCGATTAACACATTTGCGTCAGACAAGTTGGGGGTGAGGGGCAGTACGATCCAAGTATCACCTGGGATTTGAAAGTTGGATGAACTGAAATCTTTCGCAATCGCTGAGTTGGAAAAAGCAAAACCTCCTCACCCCCAAACCCCCTCTCCTCGTGAATTCGGTCAACGCTTGATGAAGTGACAACGTGGATACGTCCGAATTCTCGAGGAGAGGGGGCTTACCGTATTGGGTGGGGGCAGTGGCCAAGTTTCTTCGGTTAGTCGAATACTGCTGTCACAAACATTTTCATCAGCCTACTTCCAGCCCACTCCCAACAAATTCGGAGCATGCCTGACCGGATGGCAGAGCTTCCTTGTCCGAATCTGCGGGGAGAGAAAAGCAATGTGATATTGGTTCCTCGTCGCTCATTAGTTTGGATTTCTTAAAGAAGATTGAAAGTTGTCAAGACTCAACCCAACGCTTACTGGAAAGCCTGCCGGAGCCCTCCAAACTCACCAAGAAATTTGGAATTTGGTCATTTGGATACCAAATCGGCAATTAGACTGGAATGGAGTTTCACACAATTCTAAAAAAGGCAATCGGAGACGGCTTCATGAGGCTTCAACAAAGACTATTCTTATCCGCGGCAGTGATTTTAGGGACTTTTACAGGATTTAGTTTGGATTCGGGTGCGTCGGTTCAGGCTCAGGAACCCGGGTGGTATCCCTACGTCATTGCCCGCGGACAGGATCGCGAATGGATTGAGGCCACGCCAATCGTGGACAGGATGAACCGACCGTTTCACTTTTACGGGAACACGATCCGACGCTCGTATTTTCGCGGCTCACCAGCGCTATTGCCGCGAGATGTCGCTGCGACGGTCCGAACCGTCGTTACCGCGCCACGATTCGGTGCTCGTAGAAGATAATATTTTGGCTTCGAACTTTGAATTTTCTGAAGCGCATAAAAAAGCGGCGACCAAAATGGTCGCCGCTTATGTTTTAAAAGACCACTGTTCTTTCTTACTCGAAGTTTTCGATTTCACGCTTGTCTATCGATGTGACTCTCCATAAAACTTCAACATTAATAGAATCGGAAATAAATCTTGCGGAACCATCTCCTAGTCCGAAATTCGCTCCACCGGGATGGTTGCTACCGGAAGCGTGACAATTCAACCAATTCGCGAAGTCTCCTGAACCATTCACCCCATTAGCTACGGTCTTATTGCAATTCGTGCCAAGGATGACCCCGTCTTGGGTATCAAACAACGAGCCGTAAAGCCAGCCCGAAGTATTCGGTACAAAGGGGGGAACTTGATTTGGATTTGCAGATCGTGACAACTCCGAGAGAATGATGGTGTTCGACGCACCGTCAAGAATATCATCAAAATTCTTAGCCTTTGCGTTCGAATAAACAATGGCTCCTGCTGGGGTGACCGTAGGCGAAAACATACCGTTCAGACCAATCGGTCCTGGTGAATTTTCATCATCGCCGATGCCAGAGCCAAAACGGCTATTAGTGTAAGAAAATTGGGTGTGGTAATCGTAGGGGTCATTCCATTCCGGAACGCCACCATTAGAGTCGTTCCGATCCCAGGCAGTTGGACCGGTGACCCCAAGATAATGCGAAACCGATCCTGCAGCCAATGATGTAGCCGATTCATCCTGTTGAGTCGCCGAAGCACAGATAAATGCCGGAATTGGATTGTCACCAATTTCCGCTAACCATTGCGTTGTATCAGCTGGAAGAAGTCCACCTTGCCTTAAAGCGCTCATTCGTGGATCGTCATAAAGATTGCCCTGTTCAATGTACGGGAGCAAGAAAACGTTGGTGCTGAGGCCAACTCCAGTCATAAGTTCGGGTTGCTCATAAATATTACCGCTGTTATCTAATAGAGGTCCCGTGCTTCCTGGAGGAAATCGCAAATTGGCACTCTGATAGTTGTGCATTGCCAAGACGACTTGACGCATGTTGTTAAGGCAGGATGCGCGTCGTGCTGCTTCACGAACTTTTTGTACGGCAGGCAAAAGCATGCCTACCAAAATCCCGATAATGGCGATGACAACCAAGAGTTCAACTAACGTGAAACCTGATTTGCGTCGCGCTTGAGAAGATGTCATTGATCCTCCAGCTCTGTAAATAAAGGTAAGGGCAGTGAAAAGGAATAAGCGGGCGAGGATCCGCTATGAATTCAGTCCAATTAATTGGCCAGCACACGGGTCTGGCAAGGAATTTAACTCGCTCCATTGTAACGAACCAACGGAAAAACTGGAAGCATTGACTTTCAGAATGCAATTGGCTTCCCCATCGATTCGATTCAGTTAAATGGGTTTCAACGACATTTCCAGACAATTGCGGGGAATCATCGACCATAAGGCCTCGCCATCAGGGTCCTAACGAAAACTCATGGGCGGACAACTTTTTGGGCTTGAGTACCGCGAAGAACTCGATCGACGGAGAGATTTTGCGAATTGGTCAAATAGTCCATTCTGCGTGTTTTTCCGTGTCGAATCCGCCTTCCAGGACCCAAACTAAGTTAAAATGCACTCCCCCAAAACAACACTAAAGATATTTGAGCCGTTATTAGACACTTGAATTCGATATTTCTGCAGATAACATATGCGAATGAATTCTGTGATTTCGCGAAATGATCCGACCACTTCCAATGTGACGACAAAATGAATTCATCTGCGAAAACCTCTCTCGATCCCTTCCCCCCAGAAAAAACTGACCCCAACCAGGACACTCAAGAAAATGGGCCCTTGGATGCCCAAATCAAGCAGATCGAAGCCACAGAAACGGATCCCTCGATTGCGGAAATAGGGGCTCCAAGAATTGCGATTCTGGTTGATACGTCCCGTGAGTGGGGCCGACGGTTGGTCCAAGGTGTAAATAGTTACGCCGTCAAACACGGTCCCTGGAAACTTTGGGTGGCAACGCGTGGACCATTTCAAGCCGGTGCGCGAGACCGACTCAACCTGCCCGCCAATTGGAATGGGGACGGAATCATTGCACCCATTGAAAATGACTCGATCGCAAAAAAACTTGTCTCGTATGGATGCCCAGTCGTCAATGTTTCTGCAGAAGACTCGAGTTCGCTTCGGATTCCGCAGGTCACGAGTAACGTGGACGCGGTCGCCGAGATTTCAGTTGAACACTTTAATCATCGAGGTCTCAAAAATTTCGCTTACGTGGGGCCACTCCAGCGCCCTTGTGTGCAATTGCACGCCGCGATCTTTCAAGAGAAAGTCCGCAGCGACGGGTTCCAATGCCACATGTTTGATTGTGTTTACGATCCAGCGGTGGTGGAACGATGGAATGTACGGCGAGCAAAAATGGCGGACTGGTTACGAATGCTGCCAAAGCCAATCGGAATTTTCTCCTGGCAAACGAACGCCGCGATTCAAGTTCTCGATGTCTGCAGCGCGAACGGCATTTCCGTTCCCGATGACATTTCTGTTCTCGCTGGTGACGACGATTCGTTACTGTGCAGTACGACGAGCCCCACGCTTTCGGGCGTCGTGACGGCTTCCGAGCACATCGGTTTTGCTGCCGCTCGTCATCTCGATCAATTGTTGAACGGTTCGACAAATGTCGTTCAACAGATTTGCGAACTGATCGATCCGATCATGGTTACTTTACGGAAATCCACTGACTCGTTGGCAATCACAGATCCCGACCTATTGGCAGCCGTACGATATATTCGCATGAATGCCTGTCGGGGAATCACAGTTCAGGAAGTCGCGGATTCTGTGCCGATTGGTCGTCGTTCTCTTGAACGGAAATTTAAAGATTGTTTCGGAAGAACTCCGCTGGACGAAATTCAACGGCTGAGATTGGCGCGAGTTCGGGAGTTGCTGGTGAAGACCGATCTCGCAATTGCAAAAATTGCCCAGGACGCAGGTTTTGGAACTCCGGAATACATGACCACGATGTTCAAGTGCCGCTTTGGCCTGACACCCCTCAAATTCCGATCACAATCGCGCGCACGGTAAACGAAACTATCATCGTTTAAAGTCTGTCACAGAATCATCGGAAACAAGCTAGTCATCCTGAACTGAGTGGAGCGAAGTGAAGGATCTCTCGTCGAGCTGCTTGAGATCCTTCGGTCGCTAAAGCTCCCTCAGGATGACTTGATACACCAAAACACCATCCACATAATTTAATTTATGTTCATTTGTTACGTTGTCCCGCGAAGGCGAATGTGGGACTCAGAATGACTTTGAATATTACCATGCTCATTGAAGTGAAGGGTATCGCGGCTAAACGATCGGATTCCCAGGTTCGACCAAAATAAGAACTCGTAGATGTTTCCTCACGCCATTCACATTCCACTCCAAAAAATAATCGCGGCAATCATCTTGCCTTTGCTGCTTGTTGGAACCGCCATTGCGGAGCGTCCAAATATTCTGTTCATCTTCAGCGATGATCACGCCCCACACGCTATTGGAGCGTATGACGGCTTGTACAAAGAGCTCAATCCAACGCCCAACATCGATCAACTTGCTCGTGACGGCATGTTGTTTCGAAACAGCTTTTGCACCAATTCCATCTGCGGTCCAAGCCGAGCCGTGATCCTTACCGGAAAGCACAGCCACGCTAACGGTTTTATGAATAACGGCAATCGCTTTGATGGTTCTCAACAGACATTTCCGAAATTGCTCCGCAAATCGGGATACCAGACCGCGATGATCGGAAAATGGCATCTTGGTTCCGATCCACAAGGCTTTGATTATTGGGACGTTCTGCCCGGACAGGGAGACTATTACAATCCCGTTTTGAAATCTGTGGACGGCCGCCGACAAGTCGAAGGATATTGCACGGATATTGTCACTGAACTGACAATCAATTGGCTGAAGGAAGAACGCGATCCTAACAAGCCCTTCTTGCTGATGTGCCAACACAAGGCGCCTCATCGATGTTGGATGCCGGCGCTTCGTCATCTGAGCTTGTTTGATGGCCAGCAACTTCCTGTGCCTCCAACCTTGTTTGACCGGTACGCTGACAACGCACCGCCTGCTCGATTTCAGGAAATGGAAATCGATCGGCATCTGCATTTGGTTCACGACCTATTTGCGCCCGATTCACCAAACCAAGCGAACACAGTCATGCCGACCGATCGTTCTGGCACAAGAAACCTTGAGAAGATGACGCCCAAGCAACGGGCTGCCTGGGATGCAGCGTTCAACGTGGAAAACGACGCCTTCGAACAAGCCAACTTGAGCGGTGAAGCACTCGTCCAATGGAAATATCAGCGTTACGTCAAGAACTATCTGCGCTGCATCAAAGGAGTTGATGAAAGCGTCGGACAACTGCGCGATTTTCTAAAAGAATCTGGTCTCGAAAAGAACACGATCGTGATTTACTCCTCCGACCAGGGCTTTTACCTGGGTGATCATGGGTGGTACGACAAGCGATGGATGTACGAAGAATCGCTTAAAATGCCGTTGATTGTCAGCTGGCCAGGCCAGACGAAGCCAGGCTCGATCAACGAAAACCTGATTCAAAATCTCGATTACGCCGAAACGTTCTTGGAAGCTGCCAAAACAAAAATCCCGGACGACATGCAGGGGCGTTCGCTGGTCCCCCTCTTAAAAGGTGAACCAACGGAGTGGCGAGATTCGATTTATTACCACTACTACGAGTATCCCAGCGTGCATATGGTTCCTCGTCACAATGGAGTTCGCACGGACCGTTACAAACTGATTCATTTTTATCAGTTTGATGAGTGGGAATTTTACGATCTGAAAACGGATCCGGATGAGCTGCGGAATCAATATGCCAATCCCGACGATGCCTCGAAAATTTCAGAACTAAAAATTGAACTGGAGAAATTGCGAGAATCGTATGGTGACGATTCAGATACGAAGGTTCAGCCACTGGAATGGCGACAAAAGTATCGGGCAACCAACGATTAATTTGTGTTAAGAATGAGTCAAAATAACTTCCAGGTTTCCAATCAGTTTTTTGAGATCCAATTGGTTAGTCGATGAGAATCAAACAACACCTTGCTGTGCAAACCCGAAGTTATTTTCCGCGTTCCTAATGGACCAGGAAAGCTACTTCAGATTTCATCATTTCCTTGTTCGACATTCGACATCCAATGGGGGTGACTCGAATGTCGAACTCCGAACAAGGTATATCGAAGGTAGAAGTTGTTGTCTGCGAACTTGGCAGTTCCAAAATTGATTTGCGCTTGCGTCATCTTGAACCGAGGTACGAGGTGAAGGATCTCCGTGAATCAGCGAGAGATTCTTCAGTCGCAAGCTCCTTCAGAATGACACAGGCTGAATACCAGTTTTTATTTTGAAACGATCTAGTCATTTCTTAAGCGCCGCCGCCTCGACCGCTGAATCAAACTCGGGATTGGGCACGCTTGGTATGTCTGCGCCGGTCTCCTGCTGCCAGGCCTTCAAGCGGGTCAACATATTTTTCGTTCGCTTCGGGTATTTTTCGCTCAGGTTTTGCGTCTCGCCAACATCGTCGTTCAGGTTGTAGAGCTCCAAACCGCCATCTTCAAAATACTGGTGCAATTTCCAGTCCCCCATTCGCATCACGCTACATGGACGCGTCCGGAAAAGCGGGTCTCGCTGTTCATCATTGACATCTCTATACGACTGCAGATAAGCGGGAAAGTGCCAGAATATTGCCCGCTCATCTGTTTCATCCGCCAGAGATTTCTTCTCGCCGGTCAATAACGGGACGAGGCTTTCGCCATCGAGAATCTGGTTTTCTGGAAGGCCGGCCCCAGCCATTTCACAAAGTGTTGGATAGATGTCAACCGCCGTGATTGGCTCCGATGAGCTTGACTCTGGCGTGACTTTGCCTGGCCACTTCACAAAAAATGGCACGCGGATTCCGCCCTCGTAGTAGGTGCCCTTGTAGCCCTTCAGCGGGGCCATATCGGTAGCCGGTCCGTAGCCACCGTTGTCTGAATAAAAGACGATGATCGTTTTTTCGACAAGCCCCAATTCCTCCAATGCGTTCTGGATCAGGCCGACTCCGTCATCAACGGCTTGAATCATCGTAGCCATGTTAACATGTTGATGCAGTTTTCCTGGGGGTTTTGATTTGTATTTTGCGAGCAGTTCTTTTTTTGCGTTCAACGGAGTATGCACTGCAAAATGAGTCAAAAAGATGGCCCATGGTCTGTCCTTGTTTTTGCGAATGAAATTTATCGCTTCGGTCGCCAGCCGATCGGTGACGTACTCTCCGTTTGGCGCATTGGCCAGACCCGGAACGTTCGGATGCGGTGGATAGTAGCCGCGGGGAGGACCACCTGCGTGCGAGCCGCCAATATTCAAATCAAAACCATACGGAACCGGGTCATCGCTCAAGTGCCATTTACCCATCGTTGCCGTCGCATATCCGGATTTCTGAAGCCGCTGAGCCCAGGTTTTAATTTCAGGATTAAGAACATTCACGCCCGGCACATGTTTTAGCCGACGAAATTGGGCCTTGCCGCGAGCCCGCGTTCCAACATTGTAGATTTTATGGCGCGGCGAATACTGTCCGGACAAAAGACAAGCGCGTGACGGTGCGCAGTTGGCCGCGCCTGCGTACGCATTCGTAAAGACCATTCCCTGGGAGGCAAGCCGATCCAGGTTAGGAGTCTCAAAAAAATCAGATCCCATGAAACCGGTGTCTTTCCAACCGAAATCGTCAAGATAAACGAACAGAATATTGGGGCGGTCAGTGTCTGAATCCGACGCAAACAAACTTGACGAGACGAGTACGGCAAACAGCAATAACAACGAAACGGTCTTCAACATAATTCATTCCTGATTCAAGTCAGTTTGCATTCTCATTGCTCCATTACAAATCCCCAACCCTTGTCGCATCACATTCGTCCGCTTATCCTCAAAGTCAGTGTAGCAACAATTGGTCCAATTGTTTTTTGAGCACCTCCTGGTGTTGTTCCGCAATTGGGACGATCGCGGCGACGATGTGACTAAAGCATGAGTTATCGTTAAGCCCAACGAATTTTTGCAGGCCGGAACAAGCTCTGCGCCGTTCCGGCTACGACTGCAAATAAGTTTCATAAGCACTCAAACATTCTGCGAAATTCTTTCTTCCGAACCCGAACCGCACAAATGGTTGGCTGCAACCAAGGCCGTCGCCCGGTAAAAGAAGAACACCCGTTTCCTTTACCAACCGGTGACAATAGTCGTTTACGTTGGAGCTTCCGAACGCGTCGAGTTTCATTTCAACCAAGCCTATCGAACCGGCCTCGGGTCGTCGCCAAACAAAATGATCGGGCCAACGCTTGAAAAATTGATCGGCGATGTCAAGGTTGTGTTTCACAAGCTCAACATTGCGATCGCGAAGAGTCTCATGGACCTTCAAAGCCGCGATGGCAAGTTTTTCCGATGGAGCGGCGGGACAAATTGATGTGTAATGCTTCCAGTTGATCAGCTGATCGCGAATTTCATGGTCGGGAATGACCAGCCAACCCATGCGAAGTCCGGGCAATCCGTACGTCTTTGAGAGACCCGACAAGACCAGACATCGGGAATAAGATTCAATTGCCGACGGGATTTTGTACATTGGATTGAGCTCGAGCCCACGATACATCTCATCGCAAAACAACCAGACGTGATGACGATCCAGAATTTGTAACATCCGCTCGAAGTCTTTATTTGAAGGCGCGTAGCCCGTAGGGTTATGCGGAAAATTTACAACCGCAAGTCTGGTTTTGTCAGATACGAGTCTTTCAAACTGGTCAAAATCGAGCTTCCAACCCTGGTCGGTTGGCTGAATATGCCAAGGGACAACGTTTCCGCAAACATGCTCAACCACATTGTTTAACGCATCGTAGGCTGGAGTCAGCGAAATCACTTCATCGCCCGGTGCAAGCAACGTCCGCATCGTCAAGTAAATACCCTCGATCGGAGACGTCAACACAACCACGTCCTCCGGGGAAATATTGAAATACAGCTCGCAGATCGATTCGCGCAAACCGGCATCTCCCTGTGATTCGGTGTAACCGAGTCGAAGAGATCCGAATTCCTCGATTGTCGTCTGGCTAAATTCGAGCAATTCGGAAACCGTCATGGTTTCGCAATCCGAACACGAAAGTGGGTACGGCGCATTGAATTCGTAAAGCGAAAAATATTGCTCAGTCGCGAATGGTTGAATCTTCAATCTAGCCTCGCTCGTCTTTGGTTTTCGGTGGTGGACCAGAATCAGATGATGATCAATCAAGACAACATTGTAGCTGGCGACGTGAAAATTGAATGGACGGCGCGACAATCTCATATTGAACACCAACACGCGAGATTCGTTAGCTCCCCTCCGCCGAATATATAGCGGAAGAAGGGAATTAACGGGAATTGGATCTAAGCGAGATTGCAAGACTTTAACGTGCGAAATTCCCTGTTCGGTGTTCGATATTCCGGTCTCTCGAACAGCAAAATTTCGAACTAGGAATTTCAAAATCGGATGGACCGAAAGTAGATTTCCTCAACCAAGGGTTGAGAGGTGGGAGGTCGTTATTAACCTGAGAATAAACAAGCGGAACCCGTTTTGAAAACGGCCTCCGCCTGACTTCAGCTTCTGCTACGCACTATTGATTCGCGCCGCCGCCTCCACTCGGATTGCCTCCGCCACGAATGCCACCTTGCTGGAAACGGGCTTTAATTTCTTCAAGCGAAACAGATCCGTCACCATCCGTGTCGATTCTTGAGAGACCTTGTCGCATTCGCTCGGGAATCTCGTTCCCGCTCAATTTTCCGTCACCGTCTTTGTCCAATCCTTTGAAGAACTCAGCCGGATCCAATCGGCCGACTGGACCACGACGACGACCTTGCCCAGGTGCCTGCGCAACTGGAGGACCGGCCCCCGTCGTCTTTTCGCCGATCGACAGATTCATCGCAACTTCGGCGACAACACGATCGGTCATTTTGTCCATTCCGAACTCTGTACGATCCAACTTGAATTCACTTTTGAAGAGCACGCCTTCGTCAGTCAGCTCAAATTTTGCCGGAAAGGTTACTTCTCTGGTTTCGCCATGGAGAGACAGATTGCCAGCCACGATGACCATCCCCGTCTTATCGCCGGCCGTCACTTTTGTACTTTCAAATTTCGAGGTTGGATATTTGGCCACATCAAAAAAATCTGCCGTTTTCAGATGAGTTGTCAGTTTTGGGATCTGTGTCCAGAGCGAATCCATGTTGAATACTAAAGATACGCCGCTCACTGATTTTCCGTCGTCGGCAAGTGTTAACTGCCCGCTGAATTTGGCGAATCCACCAAGTCGTGGTTTTGGATCTGCGCCGACGTGGATACCCACGAATTCAATTTTGGAATTTTCCGGGGATAGAGTTGCCACCCCCTTGGATACAGCAACCGGAGTTGGCGCCGGCGTGACAGCAGGCGTACCCGGAGGAGTTTTTTTGGTTTGTGTCTCATCAGTTTGCGCGAATGAAGCAACGCTTAGAATCAATACCAAGCTAATACCGACGCAGAGATTTCGGAACATTTGAAGTTTCCTGAAATGAAGTTAATTTCTAATGACATTCGCGAATCATTATTGAGAAACAAACTGACGTTGCATACAGGTGACAACTGCACCGCCATTGAACTTCCTAAAGTAATTCACAACCAGAGGGTAAAACTATTTTCAGCCGTCATGCCACCGTTAACTCAGACGCTGGGAAGGCCTTGAATGCGGCGCCAAGCACTTAATTGGCCGAGATGCATATTTTCATGATTCAGCATCAAATACGGCAGCGCAAAGCCCGCAGTTGGCATCAGCTCTTGCCAACGAGGTAAGCGTATTTTGTTTTCAAATACTGATTCGTCACAGTCTTGCAGTGCTGCCACCACTGTTTCATGTCCCGCGACAAACTCCTCGACAAGCTCTTGTTTGGTCGCATAGATGGAACGGTCAGACTCTGGCTTCGAAAGCATTCCAAAGGGATGAGTTTTCGGATCTTCAAATTCTCGACCGTCGATGATGGCGGCGATAACGGGAAGATAGACGTTCAAATGACTAAAGATCCATGCCGGATGGTTTGCCGGTGCATCCTTTTCAGCCAATTGCAAAGTCATTTGCTGTTCATCCAGGTCGGCAACGAGTTTGGGGCCATAATCCTGATTCTTTTTCCACGCATAAATTAACCCATCAATTACGGCAGCCATTACATCCCTCAAAAAATTCAGTCTTGTCTTAACCAAGAGTCTACCACTTTCCTGAGTCCCAGTCTCAAGTGACGAATCATTGGATGCACAGGCGCAAAAAAAACGGCTCGAAAACGAGCCGTTTATTTTATCTTCAAGCGTTACTATGCTTAGTTGCTATCAGCAACTTTTGCTCCAAATCCCTCTCCTTCAATTGCCGCAATTACGGCAGCCGAATCAAAGTCACCAGAACAAGTTACAGAACCTTTAGTCACTTCGTCTACAGATACACCCGGTACCTCGGCAAGAGCCTTTCGGATCTTGCTGCCTCAGCCAGTAGGTCAGTTCATACCGGTAACTGTAAAACTGACTTTTGACACATTGCCAGCGAGAGCATCGGAAGCAGGAGCTTCCGTCTGGGTACTACTGGTCCCAGTTTCTGCGGCTGGCGTCGTGTCTTCGGTCTTCGCGGTATCGCATCCGACCATCAGCGTGGCTGCGACCGCAAATGCGGCGACCGCCACTAGATTTAACACGTAACGCATTTTTCCCTCCAATAGGAAATGAAAATAGAAACTAATACGTTCACCTATGAACGCATGACAATACTATGAGCGGAATTGAGACGTTTGACCAGCATGGAAACGACAAAGTCTCTCGCAGCAGCCGTTTTTTGCGGAAATGCCGGGTAATTGACGCAAAAAAACTGCCAATGTACCCTCGACTGGCAAAGTGTCTGTAAGTTTCACCACTTCAGGCAGCCCTTGACGCATCGCCCCTCGATCACCTGGTTTTTGAGGGCGTTTGGTATGGGGTTTGGCAGCATTTTGCTCGATTTCGCGTGAAATATTGTCGCCTTAAACGCTATACGTCCGTGCGACACACTAGACTTCAAAAACAGCTTCAATGCTCGAGAATTCGACAATTTCGCTGCCATCGGTGAAGTCCCAGAAGCCTTCGCCAAATGCCTGATCAGTAATCGTCAAATTAGCCCCATGTAGTGCCGCTTCATGAAGATAAATGGTGTCTTTGGTCGCTTCGCCCGATCCTGGCAAATTACCATGAATAAACAACCGAGTGTCCTGACTTGGCGTCACGTCGAATCTATTTGCAAACGGAGTCCCATCAAGTCGTGCCATTTCAATGGCCGAATCAAAACTGATTCCCGCGAACAAGAGGTTTCCATCAGCGGCAGGACCACTCGTCCAGCCAATCGCACCAGGACCGATATGGTAGCCGAAGGAACCTAATGATCCTTTGTCGTTCACCATGATAATGTCTTCACCACCGAAGGAATTCTCACCACCCGTGATGGAAACGGGACCGCGAATTCGTCCCAGCCGACCAAAGTTTTCCGGGGTGGAACCAATGTGGAACGTGTCATCACCTTCTTGACCGGCGATGGTTGTTGTCGACTGGCTTTTAGTTGATTTCACGACGATCGTGTCGTCGCCAGAACCCAAATCAATATCAATAGACTCAGTCGGTCCAGTGCTTTGAATCGTTATGTAGTCGAGGCCAAAGTGCGAAGTAATTTGCGTCTGACTTGCAAGACTGGAGAACAAAGTAATTGTATCCGGACCATTTTCTCCGTGGACTTCAAGGCGTTCGGTGTCGACATCGTAGACGACTCGTTCCATCGCAGAAAAGACTCGCTTCGCCCGAATGTCAATCACGTCTCCGGTGGGTGTTCCAGTGATGATCGTCTTATCAAATCCAGAAATCCCCGAATCGCGAGTATCAACATTGCGGTTTCCGCTACCCACGAGGTCGATGTGGTAAGTGTCCCAATCTTCTTCACCGTCGAGGACCATATCACCGAATGCGGACGGGCGAACGATATAGACATCGTCGCCATCACCACCGGTTCCGCGAGTGAAAGTATCAGGATCAATATCGAGGAAGTAGAACACATCGTTACCCTCATCGCCGAATAGTTGCAAACCATCGACGTTGTCGGTTCCGCTGATCGTAATCGTGTCGTTACCAGGTCCCGCCAGGAGGCGGTTTTGCGCGCCTAGCGTGTTCGCAATTGACAGCTGATCATTACCCGCATACGACTCGACGCCGATAAATCCAAACGCGCCGTTCATCTCAACCGTTTCATCAAATCGCTCGACCTCAAAGTTGCTCACGGTAATCACTTCGTCATCGTCAGTTCCGTAAAACTCGGCTCGGTTCAGTCCTCCGAGACCAAAATCGCTGATGGAAATTTGCCGATTTCCACCACCCACGAACGAGATCTGGTAGATATCTGAATCGTCACCACCGTCAAGTATGACGTCGCCGGCAACTTCCGCAGGGATGATAATGCGATCATCACCCCCCAGGGTGCTAATCAGCAGGTCATTGTCTTCGTAAAGACCAGTTACGTTAAATTCGTCACCGTCGGCATCTGAACCCGTGATTCGAATGCCGGTTAGACGATTGTCAATCGCCGCAAAGTTACCACCGGCGGCAGTGAACACGAGAGGCGCCGGCAAAAGGCCTACGATACTGTCAACACCCAGGTCGATGGTTCCGCCAACGCCCGTCGGGTTAGCAATCGTGAGTGCATTGGTTCCGGTACCAGCCTCAATCTCAACCGATTTCAAGATTCCGCCGACGGTTCCCGAATTAAAAGGTGCGTCCGACGAGACGTTAAAGACATCGTCGCCATCACCACCGACGAGGACGAGCTCGTAAATGGATTCTTGAAGGTGGAAGGTATCGTCACCACCGCGTCCGTCGATACCAAACCTTTCGATCCCTTCGAATGCCACGGTGAGGTCTTCGAATGTTTGATTATCAATCACCCAAAGTTCATCCAGAATCGTACCGGCCAAAGTGACTAGATCATGTTCAGCATCGATGCTGTCGAAGATCTCAAGGTTGCGAAAGTCAACCTCCTGAATTCGCTCAATCACATACGTATCGTCGCCATTGCCGCCGTAAATCTTGACGCTGGCCTTACTCAAATCCTCGATCGAATATAGATCATCTCCACGGAACGACCGAACGACCATGGTATTGTCCTGATCAAACGAATGGATACGAAGGAAATCGTCAAACTGTGAAGTAAATATGGTCAAGTCAAATGTTCCATTCACACCGTTTTCGCCGAAGGCGTTGTAAACGATCTCACCCATTCCCGAAATTCGCTGGGACAAGACAAGGATATCCGTTTGCGATCCAGCGAAATTACTGGCCGTCAAGGTGTTTCTGCCTTCGCCTCCAAGTGCAAAAATCAATCCACCGATATTATCCGTGGTCCCGAAATAGTCAGGCGCATCGGACGAGAATCGATAATGGTCGTTGTGTTCCAGCCCAAACAAGCGAACCGGATTCAGCGTGTTTGAGATTACGTTGAAATAGTCAACAAACTCGGAGGCATAGATATTCTCCCAATGGAAGAAGCCCATCGTTCCGCCGTCCGCCTGATAGAGAGAATTCTCATCGTCAAGCGTAACCAATGTCGGAGCATTCATGCCTTGAAGCGAATCATCGATATTATTCGAACCACGAACATAGCTGATATTTCGCCATTGGTCGGTATCATTGTCGCCGCCAATTGGTCCCATAAACGATGTGAAGAACGGATTTAGCGACTTTCCGTCGAATCCGTTGTCGTATTCCGAAACGCCCAAAACTTCGAGTGACGCGATCACGTTACTATCGGTAAAATCGAGCGTGTTAAAGCCCTGGTGTCCATTGATACTACCAAGAATCGCACCAATCCAATCCGGGACCAAGTCGCCCGTGATATCCCCTATGACATCACTCGCAAACTCAAACCTGTCGTCTCCTTCAAAGCCGAGTGCGTTGCCGATCATATGACCATTCTCAAAACGGAATGAGTCAGGACCGGATCCGCCCCAGAGTTCCTCGACATCGATAAATTCAGAAAGATCGTTGTAGGTACCATCGGTATTCAAAACGAAATTTTCATCCGCTACCGGGAACGGGCGATCGCCAGGAAGTTCCATTGGCCAAGGCGGCATTGGATGAGAAATCCAGTATTCCAAATACTGAGGATAGGTGTCACCAAACGTCGGATGGTCGTATTCGTTGACAATATACGCACCGCCGTTTGGATCATTTGTTTCAACCACGTCCGTGCCAAAACCGCCATCAAGAACCAATCCGCCCAGGGTGATGGGGTCGCCGAGAGTGTAGTCCATCAGGAAATGATCCGCACCACCATGTCCCATAATGATTGGGGCACCAAGAACTTCGTATGGAAGAACGTCCGTCACCACACCATCGATCTCAACTTGCATCAAGGAAAAATCTTCCGGCTTCGGTGAGATCACAATCATGTTATCTTCGTTATCCGCTTCGATATATGGCGCGAGATCAACCGGGTTCATTTGAGTAATCTGCGTCGTCCAGCGGTCGCCAAGATCGGCAAACGGCGAGATACCCCAGAACGAATTGGGATTCAATGGATCGACACGGACGGCGGTGAGTTCACCAAACTCCACGTCTCCGGAGTTAGGAGCAAAATCCTCTAAGCCGGGCTGCAAGACGACCGGATCGTCATGAAAAACGGCTCGTCGATCAATCCCGGTGGTTGCTGCTCCTACGACAGCTGTCGTGCCGATGTAGTGACCGCGGCCAAGCACTCCCGGGTCTTCTTGCAAGTCGCGGGCAACACTGTTGTATTGAATGGTCAGAATCCCATATTCGTTGACGGCAATTGAGGGATTGAAAAAGACTTCCCTGACTTCGTCGGAATCAGGACGAGACCAGATGGTATTGGCATTTGGCCCACGTTCGCCTTCAACCAACACTTTTTCATTGACATCAATTTCAAACCAGAGAATACCATTTCGGAACTCGCCACCATCATCCGGGATTTCCGGGAATGGGTTGAGGTTGAAGTTAGAGGTTATCGACATCACCCCCCAAAGCGAGCCTTTCCATTCGTAAACGGTTCCTGTGATGTCTTGATTGACAATCACCGTCTCATCATTGGGCTGCGTTGCGACCATGGGAAAATCAACCGCGACGGCGTTGAAATCTGCGTCTCGGACGTTAACCGCCGTATTAATGAACACCGGTTCAGTGAGCGTCGCCCCCGCCTCGTCAGCCCCGACAATGTCATAAACGATAACGCCGCCGAGTCCGGCTCGTGCAATCGCAGTCGCTTTACCGTCCGAATCTTCAAAGTTGACCGCTACTTGAATGGTGGATCCATATTGGCCCGGATCCAGCCCTTCAAAGCGGCTCATGTTGGTGATCGTGGGGTTCTGTAAGAAAAGATCAGACTTGGGAATCGAATAAATCGAGCTGTCGTCGCCGAAAGGTCCCGAATTATTCGTCGTCAAATAAACAGCATCTTTGTCAACCGAAAGAGTCACGTCGTCGTTGAAATGAATGCCGGTGGAATCGCCAACAAATTGAGACGACTCCCAAACGCCGGTAGCATCTGATGTGCGCGAAACCGCAACGTAAATCCAGTTTCCAGCGCCTTCACCGTTCGAAGCGGCAAACCAGCGTTCCGACTGATGATCGTAAATGACCTTCGGATCTGACGTCGTGTTACCATTTGGAATGAAAGCACCAGCAGACAACCAAAAATCGTCCAGACTAAATTGCTGCACACGCGTTCCGGTGCTCCGATCATGAACGATAAAAGCGCCTTCCGCGACTTCAACATAATTCAAAGGACCAATGTCACCATTGACGTTAGAAAGTACCGAATTGGATTCGGTTCCAAGTTGGGCACCCGAAAAATTAGCTCCGATGTCAATCGCCAAAAGCTGCCTTGGCTCAAGCACCTGATAATCGACCGTCTTGGACTGTCGCAAGCGATTGAACTGCTTTTTTTGTAAAGCCTTTTTCGAAATTTGTCGTCTTCGAGATTTTCTTTTGGTCATGGGGACGCACTTTCAGACAGCAGGAATAGAGAATAATTAAGTTCCGAAGGTGGGGAAAATGATGAATTTTCCAATTTAGTAAGTGGTGTCGATTATAAATAAACGGTTCAAAATTTTCCACTAATCCTGGCAAAGTAGAGACGAATGCTGTTTGAATTAACGATTCTCCCGGACTACCGCGACCAATCAAACCATCGCCAAAAATCACCTCAGGCCCATTTATGACTGAAAAAACGACTGTTTTGGCATTTCTTGATAATTGCCGTGGGGAAGCTTTTTACCCCAGTTCACAATTCAGTCGAAATTGATTTTGGAACAATTTGCGGCCTCATTGACTGAGATGAGATCGGACCGAAGCTCAAGATTTCGCGTTTAGCACAACATCAAGAAAGAACTTGGCCATTAATTGGAAGACAGTTTTAACAAACACCAGTCATTCTGAGCTTGGGATTCCGCTTCGAGGCACAACGTGACAATGAACAATGTTGAAAACGAATTAGCAAAACCTGTCATCCTGAGGGAGCTCCTGCGACCGGATCTCGCGTTCGAATAACCAACGAGAGATCCTTCACGTCGCTCCACTCGGTTCAGGATGACATCTCCGGCCTCTCGCATAAATCGAAGTTCACAGGAAGAGAACCTCAGTCGGTCGCGGCGATACGAATCTCGCGTAAAAATGCGAGAGTTTCATCGAACGCCCGTCATCAGCAAACGACTTGCCACTCAGCTTCGAGGAAGAAGTTTGGGCTTGCCGATACGACCTTGATACCTAACCGTCCGGCCATTTGATTGGGCATTCGGATCAAACGAGGGTTTCGCGTCGCGAGCCGATCGTGGCTGCAAACTGGAAGTTAAAGAAGTTGATTGGGACCGTGCAGCAGCGTAATAAAACAAAAGCATAAATGGAAATCTTCGTTTCATGATCCCATTCTAACCTCGATCGAGTCAGACAACAATTTTTTTGATCAGGGGGCAAATTGTTGAGGCTTACCCGGATTTCGAGTTGCTCAAAGGTTAGGAACGGGGCGTTTTTTGGAGCAAGCTTCGTGGTCGACAGACTGGACCGAGATTGTCGCTGCGAAGCGATGCTCAGTTCGAAACATCGCCCTGTTTATCGTCCGAGTCCGCGCCATTTCCCTTGTCGGATTTCTTGTCGGCTTCTTTGCTATTCTCTTTTGCCTGTTCTTCGAATTCCTTTAACTTGGCCTCCAACGCTTTCAAAGCCTGTTCCATGGCTTCAATTTTAGCATCGTTTTCGTTTTGAGTTTTTTCCTGGGCGCCGACGTCTGTCTTTTTGTTTGTCGCTCCTTTCGCGAATTGACGCAATTTGTTTTTGAACGAATCACGAAACGTGGATTCAATCAAGCCCTCAAGTGGAGCTCCTTCGATCGCGCCGTCACGCAAATCCCAGGCATTTCGCCAATTGACGCCAACCAATTTCATTCCGTATTCACAAACTAGCCGTTCTTCAAAGTCCGCCATATGGCCAACGCCAAAGAAAAGCGCAATGCGTTTTTTGCCAACTTCTACTTGATTCGATAACACGGACATGGCACGCTCGTTACGATCACCGATAATCATCTTGTGGATACTGGGTGGGAACGCAGACTCCAGCAGTTTTGAATCAACAAGCGCGGATGCCATCATGCGTCGGATCTTCATAATGCCATCGGGATCCGTGAACACCGACAAGAGTTCTTTGGGGTTTAGTTTTTTGTTGGAGCTGGCGTACTCTTCAGTCTCATCCGTCGCCGCACTGCTGTCTTTGCCAGCACCATCGTCTTTGCCTGCAACATTCAGTTTCTGCATGATATGAGCGAGAAGATCTGCCAATAACGTTGCCTGGTCGTCACCACGGTCTTCCATGCGTTCGGCGATTTCCTCCAGAGTCAAATCGGAATGCAGCATTCCGTTAGCCTGGTAGTCAATTTCATCGAATTGATAGGCGAGTCCCAGAGTTCCGGTCGACAGCTGCTGCAACATGTCAAACCCGCTGGGTGTTTCCGTTTCGTCGGCTTCCTTTTTTTCCAGTTTGAGGATGGATTCGTAAAGCACATTGTCATATCGTTCAAATCGTTTTTGGAAACTGCGGTAGTAGCTCGCATCGGCGATATGAATTACGCCTTCCAAAAAGACTTCGAGGACGATTTCCCCTTCTTCGTTTTTGAGAACGTAATTTGCGGTTGCCGTTTGCAGCGCGACCGGGTTTTGATATTCGTCGGTCAACAAACGAAGAAACTTGGTTTTGGGCGGAATTCGCTTGGGGGCCGGTTCTTCTGACGCATCCTGCCTTGCCAATTCGACTGTTTGGGGGGCTTCACTCGACGCTTCCTGTCCCTCGCCGGATTGAACCGCGAAACAGACTTGGCTCAACCCCGATATCGAAAAAGCGAACGCAAATAACGAAACGATGACTCGATTCTGAATATTCACAATGTAGGTTCCTTACCCGGATAGGACCAGGTTTTTTGCCTGGCGTTTGACTTGACAGCCGGAATATGACACTTCAATCACAATTCTATACAACCATCTCCAAAAATCCGACGCTTGAATCAGGTTTTTGACATGGGAACTTTATTTCAATAGGATCAGCAGTGTTTTACGCGACGATGCTCAATCTCAGTTTGTAAAGCTAAAGTCGTTATTCGATTGTTTTTTTTCAGTTATTGAGCGATTTTCAAAAATTTCCCCTCTTCCACTCCGGCCGGAGGCGCCGGCTTTTCTGCTTCAGTCTTGCGCCCGCCAGAAATGTTGGTACCGAGAATGTGGCCGAAAAAAGACTTTTCATTAGGAGGACAATGGTGAGCGAAGCTGGTGAAAAAAAAGAACCTGTCGAACAACCGACATCCAGTTCGCGCTGGAAGATTCAGCTGGGCGTTTTATGCGGCATGCTCTTGTTGGCCCTGGTTGGGATGGGTTTAAGCCAAGCATCTGAAAACGGTGTTTGGGAATACTGGCTGTTTGTGATCGTTGTTTATGCCGCGCTTGGATTATGGCGAAGTACGCGGAAAGCCAAGGAGGCTGGGAAGCCGATCAAAAAGCTGATCGGTCGAGAACTGGCTCATTGGGCGATGTTGCTGGTCTTTATTGGCGTCCTCGTGTTGTTGGAACGGCGCGAGATTATTGACCGCGAAACCGCCTCGAACATCTCGTTGTTGTTGTTGGCGTTCAGCTGTTGCCTGGCCGGTGTTCACTTTGACTGGCTGTTAATGATTGTGGGAGTTGTCTTAACCGTGATGTTGGTAGCGATGACCACGTTGGAACGATACTCGATTGTGTTGTGGATGATCATGATCACCGTCGCGATCGCCGCCGCCGCGTTCTTTTACTTCAAATCAAAATCTGGAGGATCCGTGTTCGAATAGTTGTTTGAGCGCTAAAAACACCCGATTTAGACGAATGTGGTAAAATCCAAACCCGATTTCAGTGCGACAATCCAGGCGAATAACGAACTGACTGACGCTCAGTCTCTGGATCATCAACAGAGAGGCGAACTCATTATCTCGGCTTGCCAAGCGGCAGTAGTCATAGAACGCGGGAAACAACAATCGGGATTGCCTGCGTCCAAGCCAGATGAGCGGCCGGAATCAACGTGGCAGTTTTTGAAGAAATGTACGCAGATCCTGAAGCAGCGGAAGCAGGATGCCTGACCAATTTGCTAATCCGGCCGAGGTCGCGGGACAGATTGCTCGTGCCTTAGTTGACGACTCTAACGAGCAATCTAGAAGGTCGGCCCGCAGGTGACGCAGATTAGACGCGGATTGGTTCAGCACCATTCCTGCTTGGCATCTGCGTCTATCTGCGTAATCTGTGGGCAACTCAGGTAATCTCAGCTAGCAATCTCGGACATGAAGCGACGGGTTCGATTGCGATTGGACATTTTTGGTCATGCTAAGCGTCTGCGAAGTCGTATTCTTCTCTTAATCGTTACAGCTTGTCGGCACGAGCCCGCTCACCGTTACGACCATCGAAAATTACCTGTAGCGCAGTTTCGGTATTACCCGAAAAACGGTTAGATGCTGAAAAAACCGAATCTGATAACTTCAAGGAAATCGTAATGTCCCAAGCTCAAGCTGGTATTCTCAGATTCATTACGGCGTCGCTGGTCTCGCTAAGCATGATCATGCATGCAAACGAAGTTTACGCACAGGCATTTGGTGTCGAGCTCCAAAATTCATTAATGCCTGCATCGGGTGCCATGGGCGGGACGAGTATTGCCCAACCCCAGGATTTAATTTCCGCCATCAATGCAAACCCGGCGTCCATGACCCAGTTTCACGGTACGCAGTTTACATTTGGCGGCGCGTGGGTCGGGCCAACGGTTAACCTGACACACCGAGGAAACTTACTTTTGCCGGGTATCGGCCCCTTTCGGGGAAAGTCCGATACGCCGGGAAGTGCGCTTGGCAACATTGGAGTGACTCAAGATTTCAATGTGTTAGGACGTCCGGTGACCACTGGCGTGGCATTGATTTCGACCGCGGGACTGGGCTTAGATTATGTCGCCCAATCCAACTCGAACAATACAGCGGCAACCCTGCAGGTTTTAACGTTGCAGCCGAGTGTTGGCGTTAAGGTGACCGATCGTTTGTCGATTGGAGCTAATTTTGGACTGGGAATCGGTTTATTTGACGGACTGTTTGTGGGAAATTCCAAAGCCACGCCGGATTACGCAGCGCGCGGAACAATCGGCGTAAACTACGAAGTGAATCCAAAAACGAAGTTGGGTTTTTATTACCAAACTAAACAGTCATTCGAGTTTACAGACGCAATCACAATTCAGCCTTTCAGAGTGCGACCCGGACTCCCGCTCGACATCGACATGGACCTTCCGCAAAATATCGCGATTGGGATAGCAAACAACAGCCTGGCAAATGGTCGTCTGTTGTTGGCCGCAGATCTAACGTACAAACTTTGGGAAGAAGCGCTCTTATTTGATGCAATTTATGACAATCAACTCGCGATCCAATTCGGTGCCCAATATACAATGGACCGAGCCAAGCTGCGACTGGGATACGTTTGGACAGAAGATTCGATGATCGATGTTCCTGGCGATGTGATTGCGGGCATTACCCCACCAGGTGCGGCAAATGCAATCCAGTACATCCAAGGATTAGTGCCAAACATTAATCAGCACCGGTTTTCCGCTGGTTTTGGCATTCCGAACTTGCTACCCGGTATCGACGTGGATATTTACGGCGGCGGCATGTTCAATACCACCGGTGATTTTGGACAAACCTCGGTGGCCGTCGAGAGCTACTATATCGGTGGCGGATTAACTTGGCGTTTCCGGCGCGGTTCCGGTTGTTGTATTGCCCCGGATGAATGGTGCATTGCCGGTAACGAATGAAAGTGACTCAGCACGCCGAAACACCGGTCAGGTAGGCGGCCATGTCTTGGCCGCCTTTTTGCTCGCTGATAGCATTTGCCGCCAGCAAAGCAAAATCAAACTGTAGGAGTCATTCGCTTTATGACGATTAGGTAATCGTACGGCATTTGATCGCCGAGTTTTCTGTTATCTAGTCGGACTCTGCCGCCCATGCGAATCGATGATTCAACAACCGCGGCGTACTCGAGGTCCTGGGAAAGACGATGCCACCTTTCGCGGGGCGCGAGGTGTATTGATCACTGGATCAAACAGCGGCAAACACTCAAATTTACTTTCCTGCGTTCCTTTCACGGCGCTTGCCTGCTTGTTCTGATTGCATGTTGCACACCTCTGGCGGCCCAGCAATTCGAAGCCAAAGAGTTTCAGGATTCAACGATTCAGACCCTGGATCCGCACGTAGCGATTCAAAACGACTATCCCACAATCGTTGAATTAGTGGGAAACGATGAAACGCAAAAGGCCCCACAATCTGAATGCCCGCCAAGAATCGACGGTGTAGATGCGGTCGAAGATGGATTGGACTGGCTAAGCCATGTCCGCGTCGGCTATGACGCTGACAACGGGTTTGTGATTGCCAGCGAAAAACCAGCTGAACTTGGAATTGGCGACGCACCATTTATTTTTAATTTTAATGGCTGGGGTCAGCTGCGTCATACCTACTTTAACTCGCAAGGGGCAAACACCGCTGGGATTGACGAAGGTGCAAATCAATTCCAATTAAAGCGCGGTCGTCTAGTCTTTTCCGGCAGCGCCTTCACATCTGATTTCGCTTACTTCGTCCAGCTCGATGGTCGCAGTAGTGACGGCGACGATTTGCGTTTGTTGGATTACTTCCTTTCATTTGATATTGGCCACCATTCGTGGGGGCTGGAACCGGGGAGAATCGGATTTCGAACCGGCAAATACAAAATGCCTTTCCATATGTCTCGTTGGTTATCCGGAAGGGACCTCCAATTCGCTGATCGCTCGATGGCCAGCACATATTTTGATGTTAACAGGTCATTGGCTTGGGGACTGTACGGTGAAACGCCCCGTTTCGGTGGTCCACTGAATTGGGAAGTGGCGATCTTCAATGGGCTGGTAACCGGCGGTGCTGAAACCGGCAGTAGTGGAGATTTAGATGACAACTTCGCCTACTCCGGCCGAGTTTTCTGGCGTCCAGTTGGTGAGTGGGGGGATCCACAACTTTCGGACCTGACATGGCACCGCTGTTTAGCAATGCAGATCGGTGCTGGAATTGCAAATTCGACGATCAATCGCGCTGGTGCAACCGAGTTCAATACCGTTCGCGTGGTCGATTCCGGAAGCTTATTGTCATCGCGGTTGCCCAGGACTGTCGGTGAGTACACGGTTAACCTCTATGCGATTGACATTTCCACCAAATACAGGGGTTGGTCGTTTACTCTGGAATATTACTTTCGCCAAATAGACGGATTTCAAGGTGCCGCGATCCCAGATTTGCTGGATCATGGGCACTGGTTACAAATTGGGAAGTTTGTTGTTCCTGGAAAACTGGAATTGTTGACGCGTTGGTCGCGGGTGTCTGGCGATTCCCAAACGCTTGGGATGGTTGACCTCAGCGCCGACACAGTCGCCGGTGGTTTCGCTTACTATTTTCGAGGTCAACGTGCCAAGCTAGTTTCGGATTTTACGTATCTGAATGGAACGCCCGTCAATTCGGCCGCCTTGGATATGTCACCCGGCGATATCGGTTGGCTGTATCGAACGCAAATTCAGTTTGCGTTTTGATTTTGCGGCATTCTAACATGTGGTTGAGGGTGAACACTTGGTGGCCCGCAATGCCGATCAAATGAAACAATTCAAGAGAGAATTCAGGACAATTTGGCGACTTGGAAAGTGACTCCCAGGAAAAAGAAAAGCCCCGAGAAAATTGTTTCCGGAGCTTCGTCAGTCGGGCTGACTGGATTTGAACCAGCGACCTCCACACCCCCAGAATTGCCAAGCAATTCAGCAAAGTCTTACATGTCGCTTTATATCGTATCAGACGTGACTGGGAATGCAAGTAAATGCACTTTTTTGTTAGGTAGTCGGAGCAAATTGGGTAGTCGTTGCAGCAAATTGGGTAGCTCATTTCCTGAGTCTCGCGACTCGACTTAATGTCACCCTTAATCACTGTGTCGCCAATTTCGGTTTTGCTGTTGCCTTCCTTCCTTCGCTGGACTTTTTCGACAGGAAACGATTTGAAACAACCTGATAAACATGCCCGTAGCGTTAATTGCCGATGATGTAGTTTACGATAAGTAAAATCCATTCAACGTATTTTGCGAGGATCGGAATTGCAATAAATGCAAGAAAGATGGGTAGTGACCATCGGCGACTTTTGATCCAAAAAGTCCATTTCGCCCATTTATCTTCTTGAGGGGGATTGTCGTGTAGGCGCATGATGTCGGAAACGACTGCGTAATTGAGCGACCAGCCGTTTGGGACGAGAATGATCCATGTAGCGTTGTCTTTGTAGACAGGAGAAACGGACGCGAAGCCCTTAACTGCGGTAAATTTCTGGTAGAAGGCCATTTCTTCAGCCGTTCGATATTCTACCGTGTCGCGAGTTTCGCCTACAGACTGGTGCACAAGTTTCCGGATGTGGCTGATGTCGAATTCAGTAAACGACTGCGTCTTATAGGTGATCAGATCACAGTCATTTGACATTAGCCTGTCTTTCGTAAACATCGAAAAAACATCGGTGCCGTTTTCTTCGGCGTAGTTGACTACCTGGACTTCAATCCGGTTGTCGAGCTAGTTTCTAGCTTTGATCT
>JAHEJI010000205.1 GCA_024638965.1 Planctomycetaceae bacterium | reverse complement strand
CGACGTCAAAGAAGCGATCAGGGAATTCTTCGCGCACGGGTTCCAGCTTGTTGCCCTGACACATCGCGGCAGTGATGACGGTGACTTTGTCATTATGTTTCATCTGATCGTGAATAGCGTCACGCGCGTGATTCGTGTACGCCATTCCGCCGCCCTTGGATTTCGGAACGGTCTTTTCGCCGTCACGTTCAAATGCAGGAGGTGTGTGGAAATAAACAGGGTCCTCGGCGGCGGGCTTAAACCCGTGCCCTTTTTTCGTGATCACGTGCAGGAGAACAGGTCCATCGATGTCACGAACCATTCTGAAGTATTTCTTGACAATCGCGATGTTGTGTCCATCGATGGGGCCAAAATATTTGAAACCAAACTCTTCAAACATCATGCCGCCGTGGAGGCCAGCTTTGACACCCTCTTTGATTTGAAACAGAAGTTTTTCTGTCGGGTCGCCAAAAACAGGGACCTTGCTCAACATGTTGACGAATTCATGTTTCATGCCCGCGTAAATTCGGTTTGAACGGAGTCGATCAAGGTAGCTGGCGACTCCACCAACTCGAGGACAGATGGACATCTCGTTGTCATTAAGAACGACGATGAACTTTTTGAGTTTCGCAGCATTGTTGATCGCCTCAAATACAATCCCGGACGGAAATGCACCATCGCCAATAACGGCAATCGAGTGATTGTCGGTTTGCCCCAACAAGTCATCGCCACTGCGAAGACCGACAGCCGTGGAAACACTGCAGCCCGCATGTCCCGTCATGAACAAGTCGTAATCGCTCTCGTTTGGATTGGGATAGCCCATCAATCCACCGCGAGTGCGAATCGTGTGGAATTCGTCGTAGCGACCGGTAATCAATTTTTGGGGATAGATCTGATGGCCGGTGTCCCAAATCAACCGGTCTTTCAGGAAATCAAATTCACTGTGCAAGGCCAGGGTGAGTTCGACGACGCCGAGATTCGAGGCAAAATGAGCTGCTCGCAGGCTGAGCAGGTTGCAAAGCGTTTCGCGAATCTCGTCGGCAACTTGTTGAAGCTGGGCAGTCGACATCTCGTGCAATTGCATTGGCGACTGAATTGTGGATAACAGTTTCTGCATGGTGTTTTCTTATTGAGTTCTGTCAACTACGAATCGGGCGATTGACTCGAGCGGTCGAGCGGCGTCGCCAAGTGGTTTCAATGCGGCGATCGCCGCGTCAACGTTGTCCCGAGCGCGGATTTCGCTTTGCTTGACACCAAGCACGGACGGATAAGTCAATTTGCCGCGCTCAGCGTCTTTTCCAATCCGCTTCCCCATTTTGGCTTGAGAACCGCGCAAATCCAACAGATCATCTGTGATTTGGAAGGCCAAACCGAGGTGTTTTCCAAAATTAATGAGCCGGGTAAGGGTTTCGGGCGTCGTTCTGGCCATCAACCCACCCAATTCAAGTGCAACGGTCAGTAATGCCCCCGTCTTGCGACCGTGGATATGTTCCAAGGTTTCCAATTCGGGATTTGTGAATTGCATCGCCAAATCGTCGGCCTGTCCACCCACTAGTCTTGCCGCCCCAGCTGCCTTTGCCAATGCGACGACGCATTCGGTCGCCACTTCCGCCGGACGGGTTTCACGACCGATGACTTCGAATGCGAGTGGGATCAAAGCGTCACCCGCGAGTATTGCTGTTGCCTCGTCAAACTCAATATGACAACTCGGTCGCCCACGACGCATGTCGTCATCATCCATCGCTGGCAGGTCGTCGTGAATCAATGAGTAGGTATGGATCATCTCGATGGCGCAGGACGCTGGCAAAGCAGCTTGAACATCACCACCGCAAACCCTGGCAGCCGTCAACACGAGTAGTGGGCGAATTCGTTTGCCAGGGGCCAAAAGTGAATAACGAATAGCTGCTTTCAAATGACTCGGACAGTCGAGTCCATATTGAGTGAACTGTGAATATCGGTCGAGGCGGGAATCAATTTGCGTTCGAAAGGATTCTATTTCGGATGGAAATAGTGCAGCGATAGTCATAAAAACCGATCCGGAAGAACTGTATAGCGGCGGCACGCCCTGACGCCATTGTGCAGCCGGTCACGGAGTGCCGAGCCCACAATTTAATGCCGAGGAGCAACGATTTTGGAGATCAGTACTCCTCAGCACCAACTTCCCAACCAGTCGACCGCATTATCTCGTCGATCTTAACGCGAAAACCGCCCGCAAACTCAGATTGCAGGACCTTCATACTAGAACAAAACATTGGAATCGTCCATGTCGCCATCGTTTTTGTCGTCTTCGTCCGATTCGAACTGATCCTGGGAACTAAACTCTGACGCCTGATCCTCAAAAGGCTGTGTCTTTAGCTTGCCGTTTTCGTCCAGTTCGACCAGCACTTCAATTTTTCGCTGGGCGGACTCCAGTGCTTGGTAGCAATTCTTGAGATGCTTAACGCCGAGTTCATATTTTTCGAGGGATCCGTCAAGTGAGAGATTGCCTTCCTCGAGGTCGGCAACAATCGCCCTGAGCTGGTCGAGCGAAGCTTCGAACGAGTCTGTTTTCGGTTTGGTTTTCTTTTTGGCCATGGAACTTCAGCTATTGGATTTTTTCAATTCGACTTACGAGTGAGCCTTGTCCAAGTCGGCTGGCGATTTTATCACCAATCGCAACTTGTTTGGAGTCGACGACGAGTTGGCCGTTTTCATCGGTGGTCAAACTGTATCCGCGTGCCAATACCGAAAGCGGATTCATCATTTCAAGTTGAGCGGTCAACGTTTTCATTTCATTTTTGCTGGCATCAACTTTCTGACCCATTAATCGTCTGACCCGCTGACCCGCTTCGTCGAGATCCCTTTCGAACGCGCGAATCGTTGCAAGAGGTTGAGCTATAACGGGTCGACTGGCCAAAAATTCGAGTTGTTGCCGAGCATGCACTAGCCGTCCTTCAAGGGAAAGTTTCATCCGTCGTTTCGCCGCCTCAAGCATCTCCGTAATTTCTCGTTGATCAGGAACCAGCCGCTCGGCCGCTTCGCTAGGTGTCAACGCTCGCATGTCGGCAACGAGATCGGAAAGAGTCACGTCAATTTCGTGACCCACCCCTGAGATAACTGGAATCGGGCTGTTGAAGATCGCTCGACAAACTCGTTCATCGTTAAAGCTCCAGAGATCTTCGATACTTCCTCCGCCTCGCGTGACAACGATCACGTCGGGTCGATCGGCAAAATCTGCACACGCGTAAATTGCATCTTTGATTTGCTCAGCCGAGTTTTCGCCCTGAACCTGAACGGGAACGACGATGATTTCCAGGTTCGCCCACCGCCGATTGACGACCTGAAGAAAGTCTCGAATGGCAGCGCCGGTCGGGCTGGTAATTACGGCCACTCGTTTCGGGAATTTCGGAAGTGGGTTTTTGTGACTGGGGTCAAATAGGCCTTCGGCATCCAACTTGGCGTGAAGTTTTCGAAAAGCCAATTGCAGTGCCCCCTGCCCCACTGGCTGAAGCTTGCGAAAATTGAGCTGATAAACTCCGCGTTGGCCGTAAACATCAATATTACCGAGGCCCATCACTTCAAGGCCATCTTCCAGGAAATCGAGGTTCAACCTTTCCGCATTGGAACGCCAAATCACAGCCTTGATTTGCGAACGGCTGTCTTTAAGCGAAAAGTAAACGTGTCCCGATGCAGGCTGCGATAGCCCAGTGACTTCGCCACTGACCCATAATGAAAAGAACTTCTCTTCGAGGTAGTATTTGATTGACATCGTCAAGTCGGTGACCGAAATGACGTCCGGATTTGTTGTGCTCAAAAGCGGGTTCTTTGAGGTAAGGCTTGATTCGGGTGAATTATAAGATGTTGGCATTGAGGCAAGCCGCAGCCTATCCTACGAAACTGGCCGGACCCTGACCAACCATCCGCAGCTGAAATTGCCCCAGAAACTGAAGTGCCAACGTGGTTGCGGTCGAATGCCTTGTGGTTGAGGGGCCGTCTCATTGCCAACGATTGTGAATAGCGTCATACTACAGTGCTTCATTAATCCGACGCTGGAAGTATGAGGCAAAACATGGACGACAAAATTCGGTTTATGGCGATCACTTTCGATGACGTTCTCATCGAACCTCGTTACAGCGATGTCGTACCTTCTGAAGTCGACGTTTCAACGCGTCTGACCGCCAACATCGGTCTGAACATCCCCATCATCAGCTCGCCGATGGATACGGTTACCGAGCATGCAATGGCAATTGGATTGGCCAAAGCCGGCGGCCTGGGTGTGATTCACAAAAACATGTCCGCGGACTTTCAATCGGAAGAAGTCTACAAAGTCAAACGAAGCGCGAACGGGATTATCTTTGACCCCGTCACGCTTCCGCCTGACGCGACCGTTGGGCAGGCTCAGCAAATCATGCATCAGCATAACGTTTCTGGCGTCCCAATTGTGCTAGCTGATGGCACTTTGAAAGGCATTCTGACTCGACGCGATCTTCGCTTCCTGGAGACGACAGAAATCGCTGTTTCTGAAGTAATGACGCACGATCCGCTGGTTACAGCGACGGGGAATGTAACCCTTGAAGAAGCTGAGAAAATTTTAACGGCTAAAAAGGTGGAGAAACTTTTGCTGGTTGACGAAGAAAGGAAACTGAAGGGTCTTATAACGATCAAAGACATCGACATGATGCGTCGGTTCCCCAACGCTTGCAAAGACAAGCAAGGGCGACTGCGAGTTGGTGCGGCGATTGGGGTCTACGACTACGAGCGCGCCCAAAAGCTGATTGACAAAGATGTTGACGTTTTGATTGTGGATAGTGCCCACGGACATTCCAGCAATGTGATCGAAACCATCCGCGAGGTGAAGAAGCGGTTTGAAATCGACGTGATTGCAGGAAATGTGGCGACAGCCGAAGGTTGTCGAGCATTGATCGAGGCTGGTGCCGATGCGGTAAAAGTCGGGATCGGTCCTGGCTCGATTTGTACAACTCGAGTGGTGAGTGGAATTGGCGTTCCGCAAGTCACGGCAATAAATGAAGCGGCAAAAGTTGCCGCTGAACTGAACATTCCCATCATCGCAGACGGAGGTATTCGGTACTCAGGAGACGTTACGAAAGCGATCGCGGCAGGTGCAAACTGCGTGATGATCGGCGGTTTGTTTGCCGGACTCGCGGAGAGCCCAGGCGAGATGATTTTGTACCACGGGCGCACGTTCAAAGTGTACCGCGGTATGGGCTCATTGGGAGCCATGGCGAAAGGATCGAGCGACCGTTATCGGCAATCCGATCAGGAATCGGGAAAACTGGTTCCGGAAGGTGTCGAGGGGCGAGTTCCTTTTAAGGGGGCGCTGAGCGATTTTGTTTATCAACTGGTAGGGGGTTTGCGCGCCGGCATGGGATATTGCGGGACGCAGACCATCGATCAATTGCGTACCGACGCCCGGTTTATCCAGGTATCGGCGGCAAGTGTTAGAGAAAGCCATCCCCATGACATTGCGATTACACAAGAATCACCCAACTACAGCACGGACGGATCAGCGTCCGGCGAGAATAATTGATTCGTTTCTTCCTCGCGTTTCACAATTCTTGTGGTCAACGCGCAGCATTCGAATGATCGGTTGCATCGCTTTGCTGGCTGTCTTCCCGGTTTCGCTGACCGCGGTCGGACAACAATATCCGCCGACGGGATACGTAACGACGGACAGTCCCAATGCGAACGCCTATCCGGAGCCACGACCGAACAATGTTTGGCAACGCGAGGCGGTTCAAATGATCACGGCACAGAAGCAGCGACATGCAGCAGCTGTCCAAACCGCAGCGATCCCTCAAAATCCCACGCCGAAGGCAATCCAAAGTCAAAACAAAAGCTATTTCATACCGCCAGTCCATGTACCGCCAACAGCCGGCGAATATCTTGGAGGTGGAATGTTTGTTCAGCAAAAGCTGCGAGTCCAAACGCCCGATGTCGATGCTCGTGCACAAACTTCGTTCGAGGATTCTCTACCGGCTGCGAATTACGTACAACAACCAAATCAACCCGGTGGGGAAAGCGATGTCCATACCAATCAACTGTCTTCGAAGCAGCTTGGGGTAAATGAATTTGAAGCTCAACAAGCCGCGATGAGTCCGGAGAATTCACGACTCCCCCCCGAGAGGCTTCTCAATCGCCGCAGAACAGGTTTGCAAGATCGAATTGCCGACATTTTGGCCTCATCCCGTTACCAAACTGTCAACCAGAACACCAGGGTTACTCAACGGATCGAGATGGCAGGTCGCGATTTGAATCAAGTGAGAGCGTCCAAGATCGCTCGACCGACGATCGGGCCAAAAAGAGATGACATGTCCATTGCGTTGCAGAAAGTTCAAGCTCCTCTCGCCCGGCGACCGGCAACTCGGATACCGCAGAGAAACTACGTCAATCCAGCAAATCTGACGCGTATTCCAAACTCGGGGCCAATTTCGCCAAGACACAGTTTTGAGCAAAGAACCGCCGCACCTGAACAAATGACCGAGCTGACTGATTCTCGCGTCGTTAGTCTGGAAAATAGCCGAGATATTCCTCCTGATCGCACGAGAAGTCAACAATCTGGCCAAGATATCCAAAGAGTTGCTGCCAGCGACCCCGTGTTGTCCGATCCAATTCAGGATCCATTTGGCGATCGTCCTCCACTTCGTTCTCCCGTTCGTCATGCTCACGAGCAAGAACCAAACACGTCGAGAGTCCAAGGTGATGAGATTTCGATTCTGAACTCGCCAGACGAACAGGATATCTCTTACGGAGCTGATGCGCAGTACGATTACGCGCCTCGTTTTCAAGAAGATGGCGAATTGCCCAGGATTGACTCGTTTCAAGATGATAATCAAGTTCCTCGTTCCGATGAACTGACTGGAGGTCTCGACGACGATTTAAATCGTGTGGGTGATGATCTTCAAGACGACTTGGAAGAGTTGCCTCCCGGTGTCGACGATGCGCCGATGCAGGATTTCGACGATGAATTCGACGTTAACGATCCGATTCAGGCTCCCGTTGAAAAATCCTGTGATGAGTTTCGATCGAGACTTCTGGATAATGCAATTACATCGATTTCACTAGACATGAGTCCTCCGAAAAGCAAGTTGCAGTCAAAATCAATTGAATCGAGAACTTGGACCGACCGGAGCGGTATCGAGCTGGCGACGGGGACGATGGAAAAGTTAAGTCGCGGTTACGTCATACTCGACAATGGTCAAAAGTTGGCAACCGCAAGACTAAGTGATTCCGATTTGGCCGCCATTTCCAAGTTCTGGCAGATCCCGCTTGAGTGCACGATTGGCAACGAAGAATTTGCGCCTCGCAGCTGGATCCCGCAAACGTTCACCTGGACAGCGTCGTCTTTATGTCACAAGCCGTTATACTTCGAGAACATTCAGTTAGAGCGTTACGGGCACTCTTATGGACCCGTGTTACAACCGGTACACAGTACGGTTCACTTCTTCACGCGTCTTGTATTTTTGCCGTATCAAAAAGCGCTTCATCCATCAACGGAATGTCAATATGCATTAGGATTCTACCGGCCCGGTGACTGCGCACCCTGGCTAAAAGACCCGATTCCGTTGAGCCTGGATGGCTTCACACGCCAGACTTTGGTGACGTTAGGATGGGCATATATTCCCTGATATTGTTTGAGGGCGATTGGCCTGACGGCCGTAGAGAAATCTGCGGCCGTTTTTTTGTGCGCTTGCGGGTCGTTGCTCCGTTTGATTGGTTTATCCATAAAATCAAATCCAGGGAAAGTGGACTTGGACGTTGAACAGCATTAAAGTGAACGAAAATTCAAAAAGTGGGATCATCGACATGACCAAAGACCTCTCGAGAGTCGCAACAGAGCCGCTTGTACTGAATCGTTCTCAAGTTCGACTCGTCGATCAAATTGCGATCGAACAATTTGGAATTCCCGGGATTGCGTTGATGGAAAACGCCGGGCGCGGATGTTTCGAGCGGTTGTTGGAGCGTGGTGTCGCAGGTCCGGTTGTTATCTGCTGCGGTCCAGGTAACAACGGGGGAGACGGATTTGTCATCGCTCGCCACCTCGACAACGCCGGGTTGATCGCGAAAGTTATTTTGGTGGGTTTGCCAAACCAAATGTCAGGGGACGCAGAAACCAATTTACAAGTCATCCAAAAAATGGAGATTCCCATTGCGGTCCTGCCAGAGTTACCGATGGAATCATGGTTAAAGGAACTTCAATTCGTCGATGGTGCAAGAACCGCATGGATCGTAGACGCATTGTTGGGAACCGGCGCGTCGGGTCCTCCGCGTGCGCCCTTGGATCGGTTGATTGAAATGATGAATTCTTTGACGGCGAAGCGAATGGCCGTTGATATTCCAACCGGCATCGATTGTGACACCGGTGTTTGTCATCAATCTTCATTTGATGCGGATCTGACTTGTACCTTCGTTGCGCGAAAACCGGCGTTTGCGATTGAGTCTGCCCAACGGCGAATTGGTGAAGTCGAAGTGATTGATATTGGGGCACCGATCTCGGTCATTCGGCAGGTCCTCCATGAATGAGCGGAGTGAAAGCTTAATCCCGATCATTCTCATCGTTGTTCACTGACATTTGCCACCTATCGTCTGACTCTATTGAGCATCGGGCGGGAGGCTGGCATCGCTAGCGAGTTCTTTCCACTTCATGGCTCGCTCAAGTGGCTCGATACGGAGCACGACTTCGCCGTTTTGGAATATCCGTACCGTTCCGCTGGATTGACTCACCACAACCGAAATTGCTTTTGTATTCTTGCTAATCGCGGCTCCGGCGAAGTGTCTGGACCCGAGCCCGGTTGTCATGGTGAGCTGAACGGGAGCCGTATCGATGATCCGCGCACTGGCCTCTACGGTACCGTCGGCAGCGATGACAAACATGCCGTCCAGTTGTGCAATCTCTTTGATGCCCTCACGTACACGCGAGTCGGCTATATTTCGTTCTTTTCGGGTGTAGCCTTTGACAAAGTCAAAACCGCCGGGTTGGCTTTCATCCATGACTTTGCGGTGATCGCCAACGACGAACATCGTCCCGACTGGCTTGCCTTCACGTCCTTCTCGGCCAATTTCTACGGCGAGATCGACGACCGTTTTTAAGGTCTCCAGCGGAACTTTGGTCTCCAGTTTTCGGAGATCTCGCGCGGTCAATCGACCAAGTCGTTCGGTGAGCCGCAGCACGGAGATCGTGTCGATGTTTTCCGTGTCGAATCCGCTGTAGATTGCGACGACGGTCGAGCCAGACTGGAGTCGATCGTTGGCGACGCTGGAGAGAACGGCTTGAGTCAGCTGGTTTTGAATCGAAGCTTCCGGCATATCCAGATGAGTCGTCGTGACCGAGGCTTCATCGGCGCTTGTTATTAGATCCTCGTTGTTCGACGCGATCAGCAGGACGTCGCAGTTGGCCGTGATCTTCTTCAGGCGAGCCCAGTCATGCGGCTTCTCAATCAGAACCAGAATAGCATCGGCTTCCGTTGCTTTTGCCAATTTCGCCGCTGCTTCAACGTATGAAAAGAATGACGTATTGCTTTTTGACGAAGTCATAGACACTTATTTCGCGCGATCTCGTCCAAGACGGCAACAATTGCAGGCAGACATTTGAAGGCGGCACGCTACCGGAGTTACATGAATGTAGATATTTTTTGATCGAGTGGCAAGCTGCCGTTGGTAGACGAGCGCGAACACTGAACGTGTTGGCGCGATTCCGGCTGTGGTTGACCGCGTTATTGAGGTGAGTTACTGATGAATCGAATCGTCACGATTGTTCTCGACCATGCGTTCGATCCCAGAGCCAAGTGGAGCATCGACTTTTGCTTCCGGGGGCACCGCTTGTTTAACGTAGCGCTGCCAAGCCTGGACATCTCGTCCGATTGACTCTCCCGTAGCCCTCGCAAGCGATTCGGTGGCCCGAATTTGCAGGGCTGGGTTGGGGTCGTCAAGTGCAAAAGACAGTGCTTCCACCGCTCGAAGGCCCTGATAATTGCCCAATGCCCTGGTCGCAGCCAGGCGAACATCGACATCGGTGTCGCTGCCGATGATCTCTTGCAGCTGACTGATTGCGACTTCTCCGGGCATTTTCGACCAAGATTGAATCGCCGCAATCCTGACATCGGAGTTGTGGTCTTTTGAGGCGCTCGTGAGCGTTTCGATTGCGGCTGGGCAGTCCAGTTCACCCAGGAGTTTCACCCCATGGAGTCGCATCAACAAGATCGGGTCACGGTGAATCGTTTCCGACAAATTTTCTGCCGCCATCTGCTTTTGCTCCATGGTCCCGTTCTTGGCGGTGGCCACCATGCGATTCATTTCGTTTTTACGAGTGAAAATTGTATTGGCGATCTTTTCTTCTTCCGCCCACTGGTTGCGCGCCCAGGGTGCGAATTTGCCGGTTTGCCATAACGGTCCTTCGGCGCAACCGAGTGATACACTAATCACAGCAATGGTTGATAAAAAAATAACTCTTTGGGCGTTCAGTGCGATTGATGAATTCAAAACTCCGTCCTCGTTCGGTGTGGATGGAATGGGCGGAGGAATCTATCAAATGAAAAAAGTTGCAAACAGGTCAATCGGCCAAGAAATTCAGCTAGCAATATTACTCACCCCGTGTGGCTTTGAAGGAGCGCACGGAAAAAGGCGTTCCTAGAGGATGTAGGAACGCCCTATCGGTAGTCAATTCGAAGAATTAACTAAACCACTGGGGGTTGTTGCTCAATATTCTTTACCTGACGCCGACCTTTTTCGTCTTCGTAGTATTTTCCCTGGCCATAGCCGTAACCGTAACCATAGCCGTATCCATATCCGTTGTAGGCGTAGCCAGCCCGGTAGGCACCGTACGTATAATTA
>JAHEJI010000031.1 GCA_024638965.1 Planctomycetaceae bacterium | reverse complement strand
TGCGGAGTTGTCGAAGGCGTTGGGCTTGAAACATCCAGACAGTTCTGCCAACCTGACGCGGCGCGCAATGAGCCGCCTTGGAAAATCAACGAGCTATCGAAAAAGGTTCGAAGTTATTAAGAAGCGACTGTTAAAAACCGAAAACCAAGTCTGACCCCACAAGTCCACATAAGTCTGACCCCACAAGTCCACATAGATACCAATGCCCTCTGGGAGAGTCGTACGAAAAATCCTCCCCGGCCGCTACCGCGTCCGACCCTCCCGCAAGCGAGAGGGTGAGAGGGTGAAAACTCTCATCTAATCAACGACTTAAAAGCCGCACGATCTCAAGTTGGGAGAGGTGGTAATTGTTGGTATCTTTCTCCACCGCGCCGGAGATTCTCAACCGCGCTTCGGGCTAGTGTTGAACCCGAACGACCTACATCGATTCATGCAAATTCCTGTCGCGCTTTCCGCTGCGGCGGGTCTTCGACGGGCTTGCGTTTTTCCAATCAGTAGTGATTTCGAAATCTCTAGCTCAGCTCCGCCTGTTCGGCGGCCGACTTCATTCGCAGCAACGCAATCGCTTCGAGCTCACCAACGACTTCGCCAATCGTTTTGTGGTCGGTGTCGATTTCAATGGCATCATCCGCCTTTTTTAGTTGGCCCACCGGTCTTTCAAAGTCCTGCTGGTCGCGGAGATTTTGCTGAGCAACGATTTCTTGAAAGTCTGCCGTTTGTCCGGCCTTCGTCAGTTGTTCCATTCGACGAACGGCTCTTTGTTCTGCGCTGGCGGTTAAAAAAAATTTGCAAGGCGAATTCGGAAAGACAACCGTGCCTTGATCGCGACCTTCGCACACGAAATTGCCGTTTTTTGCGATTTCGCGTTGTAGCTTAACCAGGTGCTCTCGAACCGGTGGCGAATCCGCAATCGCGGCAACGTTTTGTGTGACCTCAGGTGTTCGAATTTCGTCGGTTACATCACGACCGTTGATCAACACACGTTTGGCCAGAAACGCAATCTGAATTTCGGCTGCCACGGCTGCCAAGGCTTGTTGATCGGCCAGCGGGATCTTTTTCTTCATCGCGGAATACGTCACCGCTCGGTACATGGCACCGGTGTCGAGAAATTGGAAGCCGAGTCGTCCGGCAAGCATTTTTGAGGCGGTGCTTTTACCCGCACCGGCCGGACCGTCAATCGTAATGATCATGAATTCCAGTTTAGTTGGATCTGAAAAAGTTCGGCACCGTGAAAATCGAAGGTTGCCACATTTTCGGTATGGTCGACTTCCTTCAGTTGTTCACCGAGAAAGTTGACTTGTCGAGCCGACGTCAAGCTAAAAGGGCAGCTGATTCGAAGTTGGCCTGCACGATTTTCCGTTTCGCGGATCCGGACTTCGACACCGACACATCCTCGTTCGTTATCGAGAACAGGCTGCCACCAAGTCGCGACCACATTTTTGCAGTTGAGATGAAAAAACCAACCGCTCTTTTGATCAGAATCGAAAATCAAGGCGGGAGTCATGAAACCGATCGCGCTGTGGAGCGGATATTCGAGATTCAGTCCTATTCCGAATCGGAACTTGTTCCTCGTTTCGCCTGCAACGATTAAGAGCGTATCGACCATCCTCCGCGAGGACCGCCGATGATAGGGCAGCCCGCCGGTCAATAATGTGATCGAATCGGAAAGGCCTTTGATTTCGAGAAAGTTGGATGCGTCGAACCGATCTTCGACCACGTGTGCTCGCGATTCCTGAACATTTCGGACGAGATCCGCCGATTCGTGTTTCCAGGCAATCCGCGAACAAAAGTAGTGGTTCACATTCTGGATGAGTTCGATTTGAGGAATAATTGTCACGGCAAAGTCAATGATCGGTATGCCGCGATTCACTGTTATTTTCTGCTCGTATTCAGCCACGATCGACTCGCCTGCGCCGGCATCATCGATCAGATTGCCTCGACTTGTGATCATTCCCGATAATCGGGTGGGACAGCTTGTTTTCACATCCGTGCACCGCATTTGTGAATATCGTGAGCGAGTGAGCGGTTGCTGAGGACCATCGTTCACCGTGGGGATTCGCAACGCCAGCTGTTGCGACAATAAGTTCTTTCTTCGATCGTATTTGTCAATGCTGCGGATGCCGCCGGTGGTCGTATCAATTTCGACTTCGAAAAACTCGTTACGCAATCGGTTGCCATCAAGAATTGTTGGCTCGCGCGAGAGTTTCTTGGAAGCTCCTTCATTCGATCCCAGTTGAGTTGCTGACATCGGAGGCAGTTTGAGGACCCATTCGGTATGATCGTTGGTTGAATCGGCGAGCCGAATCGGATCGGAAGCCGACTTGGCAAAACAACGGCGGTTGTCAGTTTGAACAAAAACGATCCGTGGAAAGCTGGTCGTATTGATGACCACTTGGATATCAGTTTCGTTTTCGGTCTGCAAAGCGGTTTGAAGTCTTGCGAGCTCCTCATCCAACTGATCATCCGTTTGCTCGGTGGCTAATTCGATTCGAGACTGAAGCCGGTTCAGTTGCTTTAAGTGCGCATGTAAAGCCGCCCCGTTATCGAGCTTTCTTACAGACCTTTGCACCAGCAATGCGCTCAAGGATCGGTGAAGATAAAATCGCTGCCAATAATCAACGAAGCGCGAGATTGGATTCGATTCATTTTTTGTGGTCGCTGACTTCAGGTATTCGCCTCGATATTCATGCGCTGAGAATGAGTCTCCGTAACCCGGGTCGTAGACTGAGTCGAAATAATCGCTTAGCGTTCGAAACAGACCGAAAAGTGGGCCATAACGACTGATGCGGCAGAGGTCATGGAAACAAAAATGCGTCTCGTTCGGCCAGTGAGCCAAAATTACAGTCGCCACATGAGCTGAATCGAGTGCCTGCCCAATCTCCAAACCGAGTCGCAGAAAAGTAAATCCGTCGTTGGCGTCGTCTGGCGGTTGAGCAAGAGCCAGAATTGAAGAGCCATCGTCTGATTCCCAACGAATGTTGCCGGTGGAAGCCGTTGGAAAATTGCCTTCATCCATCGAGCTATGCAGTACACCAAGAAAGTTGAACTGGTCAAGAATCGTCGGCAGCCATGGGCTCAATCCAAATCGACGGCGAGCGTAAGTCTTGATTTCAATATCGAACTGTTTCCGTAGTGAATTGGCCGCAGCTGAAATCTGGTTGATGCTGGTTTCAAGCGACAACAATGGTTCGGCTAACTCGTGATCTAATCCGCCGACAAGGTCTATTCGTTTGGATTGGACAAACGTCTTCAAGCGTTCGAAGAGCTTCGGGCGGTTCGATTCCATCTCGCGGGATAACGCACCGGTTACCAACAGGCATTTCGGATGTTCGGCGTCGCCAAGTTCCTTTTCCAAGTTCATGCCAATTGTGGACGGGGCCGTCAAAACGAGCTCAATCAACTCCGGTTGCACGGGGTAATAGGTGTTCTTTTCTTGAAGCAGAAGATCGAAGCAATTCGTCAACTCTTGACGTGCCGCTTCTTCATCGCCCTTGACCAGGCCCATCGCGGCCGCAACCAGAATCTCCTCGAACACGGATTCATTGAGGTTGCTGGAACCTCGAAGTTGCCGCGTCATCAGCTGGATTTGCAGAAACGCAAAGCCGAGAGCAAAAAAATCTTCGACATACTCTGAATCGAAAACATCGCCGTTCCCAAGATCGATTGCCAACCCGTCTAAGGCAACGATTTTTTCAATGATTTGCGCTCGAGATGTTTCGCCGACTAACACCTTCAGGTGGGCGGTTTCGTCTGCAAAATTGGCCGGTATACAGGGTTCTGCAACGCTGGGAACCAGCACAAGAGTATCGGTTTCAAATTCACCAGGTAATTCGGCACTGCGGTATTGGGGTTGTTTTCCAGTTGCCGCGATCAATGCCGGGTGCCACATCGCAGTCCAATTGGCAAGGAGGCTATCCGCGTCTTTTCCACGAAAATGAGTGGGCAAATCCTCTAGCGAATGGCACGGCAACAGAATAATTGTTTGATGAAACGGCATTTTTGATGGAACTGCGGAGCCTGCATTTCGTCTCAACGGGGTCGGACGAGGACCGAATATACCGGCCATTCCGGTTTCGTGTTTGGCGAATTTCGAATTGTTTGAAAAATGTGCTTCGAAAACCCAGTTGTCCGGTTTGAGAGTTCCATCGTTGGCTGGGCAACATAATACTGCTCAGTTTTGGGGCAAACGATCGAGTCAGTCTGATTGAGGCCCGCGACGAAAGCTGGTGCGACGAGTTTTTCAAGATCAAAACAAGTTCAACGGTGATATTTCATCAGCTTGAATGATCGATTAGTCGGTTAGGAATAGTTTTAAGTCACGCTAAACAAAGCGGATGAGCGTCTAAAAAGTTGACAATTAGGGGGGTTTTTCATTAAATTATAAGATGAATGTATCCAAACATGCTTTGTGGATAACCAAGAGACCCATCTTCTTTTGACTTCCGTTCGTCAGCTCTGAGTTTGGCGTTTTGGTTGATTTCTTGATTCGAAATCAATGGTTCTGTGAAGGTGATTATTAGTCGGAATTGAGTTTAGGCGGAACGATGGCGAAGAAAAATGCCGTATGGGGAATCGATTTAGGTCAATGCGCACTTAAGGCATTACGTTGTACTCTGGATTCGGACGGCGAGACCGTTATTGCGGACAGGTATGACTTCATCGAATACCCCAAGATCCTGAGTCAAGCCGACGCGGACCCGGAAGAATTGATCCGCGAAGCTCTGAAAGAGTTCTTGTCTCGCAATGCAGTGCTGGGCGATTCGGTTGCCATCAGTGTCTCTGGCCAAGCTGGCCTGTCGCGATTTTTTAAACCACCACCCGTCGACGCTAAAACGCTGCCGGAAATTGTCAAATATGAAGTTAAGCAGCAAATTCCGTTTCCGATTGAAGACGTGATTTGGGACTGGCAACAATTGGGCGGATCGATTATCGATGGTCGAACCGTCGATGCCGAAGTCGGCTTGTTTGCGATGAAGCGGGAAGCCGTGTTTCGGGCTTTACGGCCGTTCGATGACGCGGATATTGACGTCGACTACGTTCAGCTTTCTCCCTTGGCCATCTTTAATGTGGTTTGCCATGACATCATCGAAGACCTTCCCGATCCCGATGATTTTGACCCTGAGAATCCGCCCGAATCGATGGTGGTCATGTCGATGGGCACCGACACCACGGACTTAATCGTTTCCAACGGTATTAAGTTGTGGTTGCGTAACATTCCAATCGGTGGAAACCACTTTACAAAACATCTCTCGCGTGAGTTGAAGCTGACTCAGGCGAAGGCCGAGCATTTGAAGCGGAACGCGCGTCAGGCCGAGAATCCGAAAGCCGTCTTTAAGGCGATGCGACCGGTTTTTAATGATTTGGTCAATGAAGTCCAACGTTCGCTGACGTTTTTTCAAAGCATGGAGAAATCGGCCGAGATTTCGAAGCTGGTATTGCTTGGAAACGCCGCGAAATTACCTGGTCTTCGACAGTATTTGAACAAACAGCTTGAAATCGACATCGCCAAGATTTCTGATTTCAAGAACTTAACCGGTTCAGACGTTGTTGGTCAGAAGTCGTTTACCGATAACCTCCTCTCCTTTGCACCATGCTACGGGTTGTGTTTGCAAGGTCTCAAACGGGGGCAGGTCAACACGAATCTCTTGCCCGAAGAAATCGTCACGGAGCGAATCATCAGGGCCAAGAAGCCTTGGGTTTTGGCTTCCGTCGGTGCCCTGATGTTGGGCTGTTTACTGGGCTACTTTTTCACGGAAAGTGCCTGGTGGAACGTACACGACAATTACGAGGTCGATGGTGTCGCCTGGTCAAAAGCCAAATCAAGGGTTCAAAGTGAAGCTTCCCAAAGCGCCAACTTCGTTCAACAGGACACTGATCAAAAAGAAAAGCTCGACAAATTAACCAGACTGGCTGCCGAGTTGACATCCGCCTCGGAAGATAAATCGACGTGGATTGAGATCAGCTCTGCGATTTCACAGGCACTGCCTCGAGATCCGAAGATTCTGGAAGCTTCTGCGGTGGAAGATCGCAAGATTGACCCAGCCAAATACGGATATAAGGACCGCAAAGAATTATACATCGACCATGTCGAAACGAAGTTCTTCAAAGACCTCGGTGAATGGCACGCCGACACCAGACCGATTTACGAGACGATGTTGAATAATTTCGTGGAAGATCTTGACAACAAGAAAGAACTCGAACAGAAAGTTGTCGAGAAAAGTGACGAAGAAAGCTCGCTCCTTACCGGTCAGAGCGGTTGGGTGATCGAAATCGTTGGGCATCACTACCATAACAGTGATGCGATGGTCCGGGCACGAAATTCGGACCGATCCTACTTGATTGATTCGTTCATTCGAAAATTGATTCAAGGTGAGGTCAAGTTTCCGGGTGAGGAAAACGAAGTTTTTGGTGGCGGTCTTTATACGTTTGCGGATTTTGGAATCTATAGTCCGACCATCACGAACGATTTCACACCAAGCAAGGAGACGATTTTCTTCAGCCGGGAGAAGAACATAGCCAAATCTTCCGATGACTCCAAGGATGGTGAGTCGGAGGCAACTGAAGGCCCGCTGAAATTCGTCGTCGACCGATATGACTTCACGATTCAAATGGCTTGGATTCCTCGTTCTCCCAAAGAGAGGTTCGAGCGAAGAGCTGAACGAGAGAAAAAGGAAGCAGAATTGGCTGCCGCGGCTGAAGCAGCCAATGAGGCCGCCGAAGAAAAATAAGCATCTTGTTGGATAGCAACAAACCGTTAATCGGAGCAAATAATGGACAAGCTGATTCCCGTATTCAATTTTCTGAAAAATAACCGTTTTTGGATCGCTTGTGGTTTTCTCTCAATCGCAATGATTGCCACTTGGTTCATATCCACCAATCAGCTCATCGAGGATAAGAGTTCCTGGGAGTCCGATCTCAAATCCAAGATCAATTCGGCGAACGCGATTATCAAGACGACAGCGGCTGAAGTCGGCGATAATGTGGTCGCTCATCCTAATGAAACGACGATTGCGGGTATGAATGCTGAAATTCAGGAAGGCATCGACGCCGTTCTGGCGGCTTGGAAACTGCGACGGGAAAAACAGGAAAGCATCTTGGTCTGGCCCAAAGAAGTGATTGATAGTGACGATTTTGTCAGGGTGTTCAAGCGATTTGATCCGCCCGAAACATTCCCTGTCGAGACAGATCCAAACACGATGCTGGAATTATTGGCGATTTACAAACAACAGATTCCACCAAGGATGGAGCAGATTAGTAATATTATCGGAACCAAATGGAAGCATGGAAAAAAGAAATCTGAAAAAGACAAGGCGGATTCCGATGAAGATGAACGTCCACCTGCCAATATTGGACCTGGTGGCCGTGAGCGCGAACGCGGCGGTGCCGGGCGACCATCCGTTGGCGCTCAGAAAGACAAAACCGGAATCGATATTTCGACCGTCGTCCAGTGGAATGAAGAAAACCAAGATCTTTGGAACGATAAACTGACGACGTTTAGAGGCTACGACGACAATCAATTGACACGTAATTATCCAACACCATTGCAGATCTTTATGCTGCAACAGGACCTGTGGTTGCTGGAGGCGATGTTCAACGTCATCAAAGAAGTAAACGGTGATGCGAACGCCAACGACCTTGCCCCGATAAAGGTCATTGACCATATCGCATTCGGTCGAGAAGCCCGTGCTCAACTTGGCGAACTCACGAAACCGAATGCTCGGCTCGCCGGGTCGACAAAAGCTCCAGCCAAAACGAACGCCAAGAGAGACCGTTCGGCGGGGGGCCGAGGGCGTGCCCGCAAAGAAACCAAAGACCCTTTTGCTACCAATACCGACAAGTACAAGAGCCCATTCCACGGACGCTACGTCGATGCTGATTACGAACCGATTACGGCGGAAGATGTGAGACAGGTGTTGGCAACAGATCGATCCGATCTGCCGGACAAATACCTTGAACTGATTGTTGCGAAACGTATCCCCGTTCGCATCGCACTTCAAATGGACGAACGAAAAATCCCGGAATTCATTTCCAAAGCTGCCAACTATCCTTTCGCGTTCGAGATCAATCAGGTCCGAATCAACAAACACGTCCCCAATGAAGGGATCGTGTTGGTCGGAGCAATGGGTAAAGGTGGAGCTCGTGGAGAAGACGAGCAAGGATCTGATCGCGGTAGTACTATTGGTGCAGCAGGTGGGGCAGGTGGAACTGGTATGGCCGGTGGCGAAAGCGAGTTTGCCCCAGGTTCGCGACAAGGAGAAGAAGCGGCAACCGAAGCAATTGAGACGCGCACCAGTTACGATGTGGCTGTCGAATTCTACGGCATTGTGAAAATTTACAATCCAGTCAACCGAGCTTTGTTGACGGGTGAGAAGCCTGAAGTTACGCCATCAGCGCCTTCCACAAAACCGTAGCCCGATCACGATGTGCATAGTCTTAAACAGAAGAAAATTTAGCTGGTTCAAAACATGAAAAAGCCCAATATCGACTTTAGTAAGCAAGGCATGAAAAAGTTTCTGCTTTACCATATAGAAAAAGTCATCCTTGCTGTCGCGATTATTCTTCTAGGCGTGTTCTTTTGGATTGGGTTTGGGACTGAAAAGTTTGCAGAGCAGACGCCGAAAAGTCTAGCAGACCTTTCTGACCGAGCTCACTCGACCATGGTCAAACCAACGAGCTGGACCGAAATTGAAGAGTTTCGCCAGGCCGATCATAGCGCTCATAACCGGATTGGAGAACTCGAAAAAGCTGTCATTCCAGTCAGAGAATATGAGTTTGAATTTCTCCTTGGAACCAAGGCGATGACGGCTGGTTTGCGCACCGATCCCGCAATCTTGCCGGCCGAGCATTTGATGGCGTATACGTTCCCGGCAACCGTGCTGGTAAAAAAAGACTCGCCGACAACCGATGCGGTCACCGATCTTCCTCGTGCAGACGCGGACGACAGTGCTGATGACCAACCCCGTGGTGGTCGTGGAATCGGTTCTGGAGGTGCCGGTCTGGAGGGTGGTGAAAACGCTCCACCTGAACAGGATCGTCCCAGAAGAGAAAGAGACGACGGCAAAATAGCGCCGGGGTCAGAAATCTTGAACTTCCATCGTCAAGAAAAAGTCGGGATCCGACCCGAAAAAGTGAATGCAACTCCCTCCAACAGTAAAGGCTGGATGTGTGATGTCGTTGCAGTTACCGGCTTGGTCCGGTTTGAGGACCAGTCGGCTGAATTCGCAAGCGCGTTTGCCGGGGCCAAGGGTTACTACCCGAAAAGAGACCGTCCCAAATATCAATACCTCCAGATCGAAAGAATGGCAGAAGGAGATCCGGACTGGGAGGACGTTTCAGATAAAATCACGAATGTGCAAGTTAGCAAATATTCAGGTAATACGCCCGAAGTCGTGGCACCCGACTATTATGATGACGTTTTGACATCGCCAATTCCGTCAATGATACATGTTGACTATCGTGATGTCTCAACGTGGCCATTGTACGACGGCGATTTTCCAGACGGTTTCCAAGCCGAAGAAGGATTCACCGGTATTCCACTGCGAAACGTCCTTGATTACCCCGATGGAGGCCTCGCAGCTGAGGGCGGTGAGGGTCCTGGTGAAAACATCGAAGATCCGTTTGCCAAAAAGAAGAAGGCAGACGAGCAGGCCTCCCGCGGAAAATCCCGTCGCGGCGCTCCTCCTCGACCAGGCGATCGTGATCGAGGAGCGTTGTCCGGAGGAAATCGAGGTCGATCCGACTCGTCCGACGCGCCTGCTGGTCGGCGCGCTGGTAGTAATTTCCAGATTTATGAAGAAGCGATTGAATCGCTTGATGTCAGAGGGCCCTACCGGCTGGTAAGGTTTTTTGACGTGATTCCAGTTCGGGCTGGTGCAGACCCGGCCCCCAAGAAATACCGTTACCGAGTCAGGTTGTGGTTGAGAGATGCGAACAACGAACCTCAAGGCGGCTTTGATAAACTTGAAGGCGATTCCAGAAGAGGTGGAGATCGTGGGAGCGGTATTGGGGCTGGGGGAGGTGCTGGCGCTGGTCTCGAAGGCGGCGAAGGTGAGTTTTCCGGAGGAAAACCTGGTTCAAACCGGAAACAAGAGGAAGAGGACACATGGGTCTACGTTCCCGTCACTGAATTGATGAAGGAACCAGCAGTTCGCGAACGAATTGAAAAGGACGCTAAGCGCAAGCTGCCTGAAGGCCGTGATGATCTGGCCTATTCGATTGCTTCGGATTGGAGTGAACCCACTGACTGGGTGACGGTCGGTAAACCAGCAAATGCTGAGTTTTATGCGGGTAAAATCGTTCCGCCCAAGGCCACGCGCATTAACGATCTGTACATTGACGATGGTGAGGCCGCTGTGAATATCGCTGCCGTAAAATGGGATCCGTTGTACGGCACGCGTATTCCCGCCCATCGCGAAGCTCGACGCGCTGATGTCTTGACATTTAACACGGATGCCCACGTGCTCCATCCCGTCGATTGGTCGGTTCGTAAGATCGAAAACGCCGAAATCGACACCGATGCAACCGTGGTCGACATTCTTGGCGGCGAAGAAGTTCGCGGCTTGAGTTCGGCGGGTTCTGAAATCGAATACAACATGCCGGGAGAAGTTTTGGTCATGGCCAGCGATGGATCTCTACATGTCCAAAATGAAATCGATGACAAGAAAGGCTTTCTTCATCTCCTGTTTCAACCCGATGAGACGGCCGAGATAGGTGGCAAGAAGAAGGCCAAGAAGGAGGATGACGAGCCAAGTGGCCGGGGTGGACGCGGTCGAGGAGGCGATGACCCTGGTTTCTAATCCAAGCGACAAACATCAACTCATCCAGTAACAGGAATGAGTTAGTTCAACGATCAAGCCCGCGTTCAATCGCGGGTTTTTTTGTGTCGTTGCCCAGTATTCGTTCTTGCTTCGTTCAAAATGACGATATCACTCGCCTATTCTTCGTATTCAACCGAAGCGCGCCATCGAAGACTCCTTCGTGAACGAAACCGCTAGCGAAAACATCCGTTTATAGGCGCAGAAGTGCTTGCAACAATTTTTTTCTTGGAAATGTCGCGAACTGATATTGACCGCTCAGTTTTTACGGCCTAATTAACTCGCTCGAAAAATAATACGTGCGCTGTCTACGTACTTGCCGCACCGCTTGCGCAGAAATGCATAACGATGCGGATCGTTGGATAAGGGATTCCAACCCAAAATTAAAGTCATCGAAATGGCTTTGATCGACAGAAAAAAAGATTCGCAGGTTTTTGAGCGTCACAACACAAGGAGAGTTGCGTGAGAGTCTCCGAGCAACTTATGAAAAAGTACTGGTTACCAGTCTTGATCGTTGTTATTGCAGTGGGTAATCCGCTGTCAACGGCATCAGGTCAAATCGTCGTTCCAACAACTGAGAGTTTCTCAGATTCAACTCCTGCAGCCGGAACTGCCCTTGAGTGGCTGAACCAGGCACGCGAAGCGATGAGTCAGAAAAATGCTCAATTGGCGGAGCATTACATTCAGATTGCCGACGGGCTGTACCAACAGCGCCCAGCTGATACCAAGCTGGACTACACGCCCGAAATGGCGCGTCAAGAACTTGCGCTGCTGCAAGCCAGCATCCAGTCAGATGCTCAGACGCCTGAGGCATCGAACAACGAAGTTGCACCCTTGAATTTCCCTGCCCCGGCGATGAATGTTCCTGACGTCTCGCAGGTTGACACGGCAACGTCGGCTCGAAACGCGATGCTCAGAGCTCGTCAGGCTCTTGCCCATGGTGACGTTGAAACCGCCACCAAGATGTGCAATTCTGCGAAACAATATCAGGTCGACTTTTCTGAGTTAGGGGATTCGCCTCGTGCAATCGAGACCATGATCTTTCACCAGAACAACCTGGCCGAATTGGGTCGTCTGCGAGACAAATCGTACAATGAACAAGCAGCCAAGTTTCTATTGAAACAGGCAAAAACATTGATTGAATATCAGGACTTCGATTCTGCAACCATGTTGCTGGAACGAGCAAAAGAGTTTCCGGTTGAGTTCACGTCAGAAACCGGAACCCCTGATCAGTTGCTCACGCTGATTCAGTCGGCTCTACAAAATACGCCAAAAATCGACAACAAATCCGAAGTACTTAAACTGATGTCGCAAGCCCAATTGGCAATGGATCAACGCAATTGGGTTGAAGCAAAATCGTTTATTGATCAGGCGAATAAACTTGAGGTTCCTGATTCCCAGTTTGCCGCTGGTGAGATTCGACCATGGCAGATGGAACTGAAGATTCAGCAGGCGTTAAATATGCAATCTTTTGAATCCCCGGAGCACGGGATTATTCAAACCGCTTTCGAACATGATGAAGCTCCCAACGTTGTTCACGCAGACTACGATCCCACAACGGATAAAACTCACAATGCCCAAGTGTCAGGCGCTGCGGTATCAGGTGCTGCGGTATCAGGTAATGAACCATCCGGCGCTGAACTAACAGGGACTGAACCATCAGGGACTGAACTATTAGGCACCGTACCTGCGACAACTCAGCCAGATTCCGAACATCAAGACCGGATCGCTCGGGCATCGGATTTCAATCCGATTCCAAGCCGAGGAATTCAGCTTTATCGTTCAGGTCTACAGGCACTTGACAACGCCGATCGCCCACGGGCTCGTGAATATTTCGAAATGGCTTGGGGTTACCAGGACCAACTGGACAGTGAAACACGTCAAACGATACAAGATCATCTATCCAACCTGTCTCCGGCGGCCAATGGAGCGGTTACACCCGCTTCGGCAACCAGCGATCCTGATCCTGGTAACGGCAACCAGATCGGCGATGAAATTCGGGAATCGCAACAGGCAATGTTCCGAAAACTTCAGGGTGAAGTGTTCAAAGAACGAGCTGCTGCGGAACGATTGCTGGAATCAAACCCTCGTCAGGCGCTCGAAAAAATGACGATGGTGCGAAGCCGGATCGCGCAGGCAGAGATTGATCCTGATAGCCGCCGGCCTTTGTTGACCATCATCGATCGAGACATCAGTGAAATGCAGCGTTACATTGAAAAAAATCTCCCTGAGATTATCAACGATGAAACGAATGCAGCTCGAATGGAGAACGTTGAACTTGCCCGTCAACGCCGCGTGGATGTTGAACATCAGATTCAAAAACTGGTAGACGATTTCAACCGCCTGGCAGATGAGCAACGATATGCCGAGGCAGAAATGGCGGCCCGTCAAGCCCAGGAACTCGCCCCTGAGAGCGAAATCGTTGTGGCGCTGACCGAGAAATCAAAACGACTGATTCGCTACTTACAGATGAAACAGCTCGAAGCAGATAAGGAACGCGGGACTTACAATGCTCTGCGCAATTCGGAAGATTCCTCGACGCCGATGGACTTCGACACTCCCTACCTATTCGATACCGAGCGTTTCGAAGAACGTTCACCGATGCGATTGGCCCGGGAAGGACTTGAACGTTATGACACTGAATTTGAGCGGAGAATCTGGAATTTACTGAAAACCCAAAAGGTTCAAGGCGAATACAGTGGAACGTTGTCATCAGCTGTCGAGCAATTGTCTCGTCAAGCCGGCGTCAACATCATTTTTGACAACATGGCTTTGGCGGCTGAAGCTGTGGAAACTGACCGTTCGGTCAACGTTCCAATTACCCAGCCCATTTCGCTCGAGAGTGCATTGAATGTCATTCTCGGCTCGGTTGGACTTGTGTTCGTTGTCGAAGACGAGGTGATCAAAGTCACCAGCAAAAACGCACAACAAAGATTTGTCAAACCAAAGACCTATTATGTTGGTGATTTGGTCATGCCAATCACGAACTTTAGTAGTTCGATGGAAATGAACTTTATGCAGCCCAGCCAGGGCTACAATACGAATTTTAACAGCAACCTGTTGGGTGGGGCACCGGCGCCAATGCAGGTGGCTCAACAAAACCAGCTGCCGCGTAACGCTGTTGGAATCGCGCAACAGCAACGTGCGATCGCGATGGCCCAACAACTGCCTGGCGGATTGCCGGGAGGTTTTGCCCTCGGTAACTATGGCAATGGACCTGCTCAAACAGGTACACCGACCTACAACACGGTGGGACCACCACGTTTGGGAGGGGTCACCGAAGCCGATTTCGAACCGCTGATCGAATTGATCAGGTCCACCGTCAGTCCCGACAGTTGGGACGATACAAATGGCGATGGAACGCTTCAAGCATTCGTACCAAATCTGAGTCTGATCGTTTCGCAAACTCAGGAAGTTCAGGATCAAATCCAGGACTTGTTGAAGAAGCTGCGCGAATTAAATGATGTTCAGATCGTGATTGAAGTTCGATTCATCACGCTTCAAGACAGTTTCTTCGAACGAATCGGCGTCGATTTTGATTTCCAGATCAACGATAATTCTAATTTGACAAACCCGATTCCGGATGAAGTTAGTCCTAGTGTTGTGATTGGCAACACGGCGACAGGTCCGACCGCTGATCTTGACGTAACGTTTGATCAAGATAGTTTCGCATCCACGATTCCACAGTTTGGCGGTTTCGATGTCGGTTCCGCAGCCAACTTTGGATTTGCGATTCTGTCCGACATCGAAGTATTCTTCTTGATTCAGGCATCCAAAGGCGATCAACGCTCGAACATCACCGCCGCTCCCACGGTCACGATGTTCAACGGGCAGAGCGCGAACGTTGTTGACGGTGCTCAAAGACCGTTTGTAACGTCCGTGACGCCAGTCGTAGGTGACTTCGCTGTCGCCCAGCAACCGATTATTACGATCTTGCCCGAAGGTACCCAGTTGAATGTTCAAGCTGTGGTCTCGCCAGATCGCCGATACGTAAGGATGACGCTGGTTCCGTTCTTCAGTCAAGTGACCGACGTTGAAACGTTTACTTTCGATGGTCGAACGTCAACGCGAAGATCTACCGGTTCGGTGCTGGATGACTTGATTGACACGGTCACTGATAGTGAAGACGACAATGAAATTTCTGAATTTGAAACCGAATCCGAGGGTGTCACGATTCAGTTGCCGATTCTGGCGACGACCTCCGTCAGCACGGTCGTCAGCGTGCCGGACGGCGGTACCGTGATGATGGGCGGTGTCAAATCGATGGCCGAAGGTCGCAACGAGAGAGGCGTGCCTTTCCTCAGCAATATTCCGTATGTTAATCGATTGTTCAAAAACGTTGGTATCGGTCGTGAAACTTCTAACCGAATGATGATGGTGACTCCACGTATCATTATTCAAGAAGAAGAAGAGACACTTCAAGTTGGAAATATCGGAGGTAACTAAACGACGCTTAGTTGCAATCCTGCTTAACCAAGAGAACGAAGCCACTGGTTTTTCCAGTGGCTTTTTTCATTTTGCAACACATTTGCACATTATGCGTTGAAAGCCTTCGCAAATTCAGCGATATTGGTTCTTTCGATCATGTCGCGTTGCAGGGTTATACTTTTACTAGGCCACGAAGATTTTGATGCGTTGGGAGGATTGAAGTGGAAAAGTGGCCGGTGGGAGTTTTTACCAGTGTTGATGCCGGATTGGGTGTTCACCTGGACGTCGCGCATGAACTGGGAGTCCCCACCATTCAGATCCACGCTCCGCATCAGGAAACCCGCACCGAGGAAAAAGCGCTTGCGTTCCTGAAGCGAATCGATGGTTACGGGATCAAGCTGACGGCGGTTTTTGGCGGTTTTGCCGGGGAGAGCTACGCCGACATTCCTACGGTCGAGGAGACCGTTGGGCTCGTCCCCGCAAACACTCGTGACGAGCGTTTGCATGAGATGAAGGAGATCTCTGATTTCGCGAGGAAGCTGAATTGCGATGTTGTCGCCTTACATCTCGGTTTTGTATCCCACGACGTCGAGAGCGCTGAGTATCAACAAACAGTGGATGTCACCCGTGAGTTGTGCGAATACGTAAGGTCGAACGGTCAGAACTTGCATCTTGAAACGGGGCAAGAATCAGCGGATAGCCTCATTCAGTTTATCACCGATACGGCTTGCGATAACCTGTTTGTAAACTTTGATCCAGCAAATATGATTCTGTACGGTACTGGAGAACCAATCGAGGCGTTACTGAAAATTGGTAATCGTGTTCGTAGTGTTCACTGCAAAGACGCAAAGTGGGCTGACGCGCCGGGAGTTGAGTGGGGATCCGAAGTGGCTTTGGGGCAGGGCGACGTGAACCTGAAGAAATACCTGGAAACGCTCCAGCACATTGGCTACTTCGGGCCATTGACGATTGAGCGAGAAATCCCACAAGAGCCAGAACGTCAGAAAGTTGAAATTAAACATGCTCTCGATCTCCTGGAACAATTGAAACAGGAGTTGCTCGCTGTATAGGATTGTGCCAGGGTTGTCCCTAGGTTACAGCGTGACATAATCAATTTTAGTTCTTGCGTCCACTGGCTCTGATGCAGTTTGGAATTTGATTGAATATTCAAAGACATATCCTGGGCGTGATGGGGATCATTTTCCTGACCGTCGGTATGTCTCTTTATGTTGCAGGCGAGTCTTCACAACAGGCGGTCGCGGGAATCCTCTCGCGCGTCGGATTCCTTCTGGCCACGATTTGGCTCGCCTGGCCGCAACTCGAATCACTCAAAAAACGCTCCTCGATAGCCATTATGATCGGCATCGTGGGCATTCTGTTGGTCGTTGCCATTCGTCCCAGGTTATTTCCAATTGCGGCGTTATTGATTGTTGGCAGTATTTTCCTGAATGCCGCAATGAGAAGGTTCTCCTCGAGCAAAAGAAAGTGAACAAAGCACGGGCACGCTTGCTGCGATTTTGTTGGCTGCGAGTGTCCAACCTGCGAAGGTCAAAGCCGATCCAAAGTATCGACCCAGCCGAGTATCGTGGGCGCCCAATCAAGCAGCTTCGCCGAACCGGCCGTTTCAACGTGGATTGGAAACTTGGCCCTTTTTAATCGCTCAACACTAATTTCAAATTCGTCTTGTTTGTCAAATTGAACGGATGAACCCATATAAACCAACAAAGGATTGACGGCCGATGTCTTCGGATTTTCAATGCGGGAAGGTAGGGAGCTGTCAATCAGAATTAAGCCGCGGAATTTTTCGCGTTCGGTAAAACAGGTCAACGCAGCCATGAAGCCTCCGGTTGACTGCCCGCCAATGGCAACGCGGTTGGGATCGACCGCCATTTGACCTGCCAACAGGTTTACCGATTTTGCGATGAAATCTGACTCGCCAGGATCCCATTTCGCCTCGTCAAGCGATTGTGGTACCACGACCGCAACATTGTATTGAAGGCACATCGACTTCCACGCGTTCACAAATTTCTGCTGGTTGACTTCACCCGGTTCAGGAATCCAAACCAAGACGCCAGCCAGGGTTGGAGAATCGACTGGCAAGACGGCAAAACATCTATTGGATGATTCCGAGACCGTAATGTCGATTGTTTTCGTCGAGCTGGCAACGGGAAATCGTTTAACGTTCGCGAGCGGTTGAGCCGATTGCGGAGCTAACAAAATATCGGTCGCGACGACTTGGGCCGAGTTGGCGTTAGCTTTTCGGATGTTTAGCTTGATCGTTGTGCCCATCCCTCGTTGAACGAACGCGATCGCAAGATCGTTACGCGTTTTCGTCGGTTCACCCTCGACGGCCTCGATCGAATCACCGGCGACCAGTCCCGCATTCGCGGCAGGAGAATTGGACAGGACGTGGCGAATTTCAACTGATTCCGTTGACGGATCTGGTGGCACGGGCAAGACGCCAATCGCCGGAAGGTCGAAGGGTTGAATTTCCCCAGTTAGTTTGACCACATAACTCCGTTTTTCTGTGCCACGCTGGACCGTCAAAGAGGCATTATCACCCGCATAAAGTCGACCGATGGCGTGTTTGAATTCGGCTTGCCGACGGATCGCGCGACCGTTTACTTCAATGATTGTGTCACTGGCCAGGATGCCGGCCTTTGCGGCAGGTCCGCCCGCGAAGCTGACAGAGATTTCGGCTGGATCTGTGTAGATGTTGCGACCCTTGAACGCAATTCCCAACAAACCCTGTTTCAGATCGACTCCGTTGGTAACCCTTTCGAAATGCTGCAGCAGATCCTGGATTGGAACGGCAAAGCCGATTCCCGAATCGTACCAATTGCTACCTGCCCCAACGGAGGAATTGTCTGGTGAAAGTGGAACGAGCACACCGATCATTTTTCCGTTGAGGTCGATCAACGGGCCTCCGAAATTGCCGGGCGAGATTTTCGCATCCGTTTGCACTGCACGATCCCAAATTCGATTTAGCGCGCTTAAGATCCCGACGGAAACATTGGGCTCGCGAGCATCGTAGATCTTACCGATTGCAATCGTCGTTTGCCCCACGGCTAGTTCCTTACGGTCGGCCATTTCGACGGGGACAAATTGTCGTTGACTCTCTGTTTTCAGCACCACGAGTTTACGGCTATGGTCCCTCGCCACGATTTCTGCCGGGGCAATCTCACCGTCGTCGAATCGCACGACGATACTCGAGGGCTGTTGAATGAAATTGATCAGGCTGGAAAGGATATAACCGTCTTCTGAGACGATTACGCCAGTCGTTGGGCCGCTACTGATATTGGCTCCCTTAACATTATCGAGACCGCCAATCGTTTCAATCTGGACAACGGCAGGCGCTACATGATCAACAGCTTTTTGGATGGCCGTTTCTTCCAATTGCCGAAGTTCAGTCTGTGCTTTAATAGACCCGTATAACCCACAAAATATTGCGAAGCAAATGACAATCGACTTAGCCGTGGGAAATTTCATTTGGGTCGTTTACTCTAAATCGGTTGGTGCTTTGGCTAGCGATTAAGTTGGATATCAATCGAGTAGAATCGTCGTCCGCGTTGATACGTCACACTCATCGTGGCGTCTCGATCAATCAGCGACAAGAGTCTCAGGACATCGTTGCACGACGGAGTCATTTTGCCGCCAATTTCGACGATTAGATCATCGGGCCGAATTCCTGCTCGATCAAAGGCGGTACCCTCAACAACTTGATCGATAAACGGGGGCGTTTTCGAAACCACGTTGGGGACGAGAGCAAAGCCAAGCAGCTTAGGCGTCATCGGTTCCGCTGGCGGCTGGCGGCTTGTCGCTGCGTCGACCACCATTTTGCCCGAGCGGATATCGTGAATGGAGCCAGCTAATTCACTGATTGGAATTGAAAAGTTCAACCATGTATTAGTTCGCTGGTCTTTTAGTTCTTTCCCGATGATTCCGATAAGTTGACCGTTTCGATCGGTGACGGCGCCCCCGGCGGCTCCAGGATTGTTGATCATCGCGTCGACAATGTAAACATTGCCTCGATAATTGGACTCCATGGCGCCACTGCGAGCGGTCAACTTCGTTTTGGCTGCGATGATTCCGTGCAATACGCTTGTCGATTCGCTGCCGGTCGCAATTCCAAAAAGGTTGCTGAACGCGAGCACTGTGCTTCCGATTCGTGCTTCAACAGACTCATCGACGTTAAAGTTCGGTAATTCGTCGCCGTCTATTTTAAGAATTGCGATTTCGATTCTCGGGTCGTAGCCCAGCAATGTGGCTTCATGGCGTTGACCATTGTTGAGCGTTACGGTGATGACATCGCTGTCCAACACGTAGCTCCAGACCGTCAGGATGTGCCCTTCAGCGGAAATCAAGAGGCCACTCTGGTACGATTCAAGGCCTCGAAATCCGCCGCTTCCGTTGATTTTGACCATCTTCGGTTGAACCGAATCGACGACCGGTTTGAAACTGTCTTGAGCGGACGAAATTGAGGCCGTGGATAGAAGCATCGCCAAGACAATCGATAAACCGGCACCAGCCCGCAGCACAAGTTTTGAAGTTGCCAGTCTCTTGTTCATTCTATCCGTTTTCTTGCACGATCGTTTTAGTTACCCGGTGCCGATTTGTTTCTGAGATTGGTAATGAATTCGATTTGTTCAATCTTAATCGTTTTGAGAACACGATTTCCAGATACAACACGTATTTCGCTGGGGACCGTCAAATCGTCGTGTACCTGGTAATCGGAAAAATGCAGTTCGGATGGATCGCCGCCAATGTCGGCATGAACTTCCATGGCCGACAATTGGTGAGACTGTTGATCAAACAGAAAGCGAGCTTCGACGACATCGTAGACGCCGATCAAAACGTCGGCTTGACCATTTTGGATGAACATCAACGGCGCATTCGGTAGATCGGATTGGCCTTGTGTGAGCGAGATTAGGGGCATGCTGCCCAAATAGTAGACATCGCCAAATTGCGAAGGCCCTTGGGTCAGCATGCGACGCCATAAATGGAGGGCAGCCAAATATCCGCCCAGGTTTTCTGGAACCATTTGATCCGCCAGCGATTGGTTCGCTTCGATAACAAACGTCTCCTCGGTGGTTCGCAAACCAGATTGCTGATCGCCCAGAATAATCGTAGCTTTTTCGCTATCAATCTCAACCGTCAGTCGCCACTGCTGTTGAACAACGCCAAAGTCGCCGTGCAGCAGGAATTCTTCCCAGACTCGATTACGGTTTTTCAGATTGAAATAATAGTTGGCAAAACCACGGCGCTCGATATAAAAGTCGTCGTATTTCGATTTTTCTTTTGCCGGTTTGGTGGTGATTGTTGGCTCGGCGGGTGCCGGTTCCTGTTCCTGGTCGGGTTTTCTTTGTGGTTGCTCATCGGGTGATTCGACGGTGCCTTGAATAATCTCTTCAAGTTGTTGAGTCGCATGAACTCCTGTTAGCCGGACGAAGGTTTCGAACGATTTGTCGTCTCGACGAAACTTAAGTGGTACCCGCAAACCCTTCGGAAAAATTCCGAGTACGTTCTTGAACTGGTTTACGGTTCGAATTTGTCGCCCACCAAATGACAAGATCTCATCGTCAAACCTGACGCCGCGACGAAAGGCATCTGAGGATTCGAGAATGTTGCTTACGCGCACTTGCCCCAACTCGTTGGTCGCAACCGTCGCACCCAAAGTTGCATGATCGACGAGCCGTCCGCTTTTCAGATGATCCAAAAAGAGTTTGATTTGATTGATCGAGATTGCATAGCCCACACCCACGTTGACTCGTCCACGCTTCTCAAACGAACCGCGACCATTGATACCAACGAGTTGCCCGTTGGAATTGAATAGCGGGCCACCGGAATTTCCCGGATTGATCGCTGCGTCTGTTTGAATGCAATCGGCGTATTCCAGAATGGTCCCCGACGGATACTGATACCGGTGCATCCCAGAGACGATGCCCCATGCAACCGAAGGTTGAAAATCTGTCGCTAACAAGAACGGATTGCCGACGACAAAACAGAATTGCCCGACTCTCAACTGATCACTGTCGCCAAGGACTGCGGCCGGAAAGTCGTCTCGACCAAAAAGCTTGATCAAGGCGACATCTCCCGTTGGATCAATACCTACAATGACGCAATCGTATAACACGCCATCGGACATGCTGCACTTCATGAATGGGCCATTGCCTTGGACGACATGAAAATTGGTCAACGCATAGCCATCCGGAGTGATGACGACTCCACTACCACCTCCATTTCCGTCAGCTGCGAAGACACCAATTGTTGCTTGGGTGGAGCGCTTGATCGTTTCAATTCGTTGCCGCTCGGATCGCTTCACATCCTCATGAACTGTGATCGTGTCCTGCCAGCCAAAAACTGGTGGAATCGCTACACCGCACGACAACAAGTAGAATGCCGCGAACGCAAATTTGCTGAGGTTGAATTTTTGGTTGGTTAGCATCATGCGGCCGATACGCGGCTTGAATTTTGTGGATGGTGTTTTGGTGTATCAAGTCATCCTGAGGGCGTTTTAGCGACCGAAGGATCTCACGTAGATCGACGAGAGATCCTGCACCTCGCTCCACTCGGTTCAGGATGACATCTTCGCCTTTTGCCGACTAACATAGAGGTTCATTGGAAGAGAGCTAATGATACCAGTCAGTGCATTACGAATCTACTTGGGCCTTCGCCCGTTGTTAACGCGAAGCTTTCAGGTCACATAAATGAATCAAGTCACCAATGGACCGACCGTCATAATATTCAACTTCAATAACCAATCGATCGCAGTCTTTGATATTCAAATCGATTTCTATGGGACTTTGCAGACTGCGTTTTTCCATTCTCATTTCGAGCAGGATTTTGTCGTCGCCACGAATTATTACCTTCAAATCGCCGCCAACACCTGATTTCGGCGCGAATCCAACAAGTCCGGTTAGTCGTTCATATTTCGCACCGAGTGAAAAAGCAATTTTTGAGCCACCGACCATCGCATAACCGGTTTCGAACGAGCGAAGTTCGCCTCGTAATCCATCCCGCGCGCGTATTTGCAGTTCGAGTTTTCGATTATCGAACCCACGATTTGCACGTGGCAGTTTCAATGACCTCAGCTTGTCCAAAATTGCCGAACTGGCAATCAAGGGCGTCCAACTTCGACTGGTCGGCTGCATTTCGCCCAGCCATACGGCTCGGCTCAAGGAAAAATCCATCGTCGCAATAAACTTCTTGGGCACGCTGTATTCGGATCCTGAAACGACCTTGCCGTTGAGGACTTCGCCACCGTATTTCAACTCTCTTACCATCAAAGTTGAACGATCATTCAATGTCACTTGGCAGACTGGTTTTGGGAGCTTTCGTCCAGAGGCGTGATAGAAAATAATTCCGTCGATTTTTTCGCGACCGATGTTCGCCGACTGGTCGTCCATCTTGAAACCAACTTTTTCAGCCGTGATTTCGCCGATTACTCCTTCCAGGGAATCCAAGCGACCATTTCGATCGATGATCAAAGCGTCACCGGCATCCAATGGCGATTTTTTCAGTTGGTCCCACTGGTCCAACAGCTGTGCATCAACCGGGATTTTGAACAATACGCTCGCCAGATTCCGGTTGTCAGTTTCTAACAAAACCCCGTTGGCAAGGATGATCGTACAAACACCGCCGTTGATTTGAAATGAGGTTGCCAACAGGGTCGAATCGTCGATAAGTTGCACTTTGCAAAGCTCTTTGTCGTCGACTGGAGCGACTGGATCGGGTACGAACTTGATGGATGCGATCTGGTCAAACCCGACCGTCTCGGGTTCGTTCTGCGATTTCTGACGGAACAGAAGGTCGTTTTCGTTGAACGCGGCCAACTCACCAACGATTTGCCTGCCCGAAGAGGTTGTGAGCACCGTCTCGTCGGGCGAGCAGATTAGGGCGGTGAACAGGATCAGAATCAGTTGCATTGATTTGATTTAACGCATTTAGGTTAGTGATTTTAGTAAACGGATGGAAACAGTTCGTAGTTCAGTCTTTGAGCGGCCGACTTACGGTCGCCGCTAAGAACCAATACTGTCCAAATGGAATCTAAACGTCGAGCCAGACTTGCTGTCACCGCTTCGCGGCTAGGCGCGTTTTGTTAGCGTATACCCACAGCTCACGCTGTGGGCTAACTGCTTTCACCGCTTCGCGGCTGTTATTAGCGACAAAGTCGCGATAGCAGGTAGCCCCATGCGTCAGCATGGGGTCGAGATTTCGAATCAAACATTTAGCCGCGAAGCGGTGACAGCGTTTCTCCATGGGACATTATTGGCCGACAGGCGGAGCTACAAACCATAGCTACACGGTTCTCCGTGAATTATGCATGATTTTTTCTGTCTCTACTGATCATCGCCGGCTAATTTTCGAAAATACTCTTCAATGACCGCTCGGTAATGGGGCGGCAAGTCCTTTGCCATTTCAGCCATCGCCGCTGCCCGCTCCGATGGCGGAAGCGAACCCCAATCGCCGCCATCCAGTTGTTGTTTACCAACCACGTCGCCCGTACCCTGTCCTCCAGCATTTTGTGAATCTTGCATAGGCTGACTTGACTGAGTGTTACCACTTTGCTGCTGTTGTTGCGATTGTCGTTGTTTTTCAATTGCCTCAATTAACTTGTCGAGTTTGTTGATAACTTCCTGTTCTTGATCTCGAACGCGTTGGCCACTTCGATATAATGCCTGGCGTCGTCGAATGTCTTTCATGAGTCGCGAAACTTCATCGAGCGAATCTTTCTCAAGCGGCTGGATGTCCGCAGCCATCAATCGCCCCAATGTAGAAAATCTGCGCGGCAATTCTTCTTCGTTTTCGAGCAGAAGTTTAATCGTCTCGACACACGCATCTTTCTGTAGCAGCTGATGTTGCAAAATTGCCCGATAGAAAAGCAACGTCGCCGGATCCAGGACACGAGAAATATCTAACCGATTCAATTCAGCCAACGACTCATCGAGCATTTCGTTTTGAGCAAGCCAACGACCGTATAATAAACGAACATGATCTTTGACAAAGTCACTTTCGTTCACGTCCTCAAGTGTCTTCGAAAAATCAGGCCGCTCGAGCTTTTCACGCCGCATTTGTGCCTGCTCAAGGTATGATCCCATCTCTGGACGTATGACCTCGATCGTTTGAAGCACGGCATCGAGTCGGTCGACCTGCGATTCGGATTCCATACGCTCCTTCAAAACACGAAAGACCTCCGTTTTAGTTTCCGCGTCGGATTCAATTTCGTCCAGCCAACCTGTGAATGCCCGGTTCATTTCTTCCAAAGATGGAACGCGCCAGCTGGCTGTTTTTTCCAACTCATCGTCGGCAACTCCCGTAACAGAGGTCAAAGCGACGATTGTGAAAACGGTGATTGGGCGGAAAACCAAAAACCACATTTTGCGTTCGTATTTCATTGCTATTGATTTTTGCCCACTACGATGTCACGAGCGATATCGGTTAAATGCTGTTGCCGAACACTCAGTCTTTCCAAAGCATGCTGCAAGTCGGGATCGTCGGTGCTACCGATCTGATCGTCCGGATTGGCCAGCAAATTCGAATATCGTTTGTGACGCCGATAAATCCGTTCCTGCAAGCCGCGTAGCATCTTGATTTCCGCAAGAGCATCGACCAAAGGCTTGTCCCCTGGTTTGCCAGCTTGCTGCTGACCCGGGGTTTGCTGTTTCATTTTCTCCAGATCCTGCTGCGCAACGACAAGAGCCTGGATCAAATATTCGAGCGTTTCGATAATGTCTTCTTCAATTTCGATCGTGATTTTTCCGGTTTTAGCGGCTGACAGCCTCTGGGCGACCTGCACCATGTCCAAGTGCAGTTGTTCAACAGTTTCCGGAAAAGCGACTGACGAGCCGTCTTCGCGTAAAAGAAGCAGTGTTCGTGACGCTTCCGTGGCGATTGAATTCTGTTCGACAGAAATTTTGCCAGCGCGAATTTCGAAATTCGTATTACGTTCTTTCTGGGCTATTCCGTCAAGTTTTCGCGTCCTATCGTAAACTCGAATCTCTCGTTCGAGCATTTGTCGAAAACGACTTTCCAACATCGCCAGCATGCGTTCGACTTCTTCTTCGCGCAACTGACGTAGGATTTCTTCGAGTTCTTTACGAGCCGCCGCCAGTTCGGCTTCGGCAGCGATCATGTTTTCAACTGATTTTTTTCGGTTTGCGTCCTCGAGATTCTGTTGGGCCTTTCGCATTCGATCTTGTGCGGCTTCAACCCGCTTGCGAACCGGATTTGCCTGTTGTTGTTGAGGCTGAGGCGGCGACCCGTCTGAGTTCTGGCTGCCTTCGCCCGGGTTGCCCTGGTTTTGAGACGGCTGTGCAGGGCCATCTTTAGGCTCTGATTTTGAGTCGCCGGATTTTGAGTCTCTGTTACCTTCTAAATTTTCGCCAGGTTTGGACTCATTCGGCTTCGATTCATTTGACTCTGAATCCGAGCTTTCGTCGGTTCCATCTTTCTTGTCTTTCGGAACGGCTTCGTCGGAGTCACTCGGCTCGTCGTCGGAATCCACCTGGGCATTTTCAGGGTCGGGAGACTCTTCGTTGTTCTTGATTTCGTCCGCCAGTTTGCCCGTTCGGTCGGCGGCCTTTTGTTGCGAATTGGCGAGTCGTTTTTGAGCGGCATCGCCTTCTGTTTGGCCACGAATCCCTCGCTGCATGCGGAGAAGGCGGTCAATTTCCTTGAGGTATTCCTGGTGACGCTTTAACTCGTCGCGCACGCGTTTTCCACGGTCTTCGCTTTCGAGCAATTCCAATAACGATCTTAACTCGTCGAGAACCAGGTTTTGTCTCGCTTGGGCATCTTTGAGATTCGCGTCGTTCAACAATTGGACAATCGCACGAAGCTGCAGGGCTGTCATCTTTTCTTGCGACTGTAGAAACGCTCGTTTCAGAATCTTCGAACGCAACGGATTGGTGTCGCGTTCGTATTCGTAAAGCGTAAACAGCTTGTCCTCGAGCAACTTGTATCGCTCGGCCAGGCGGCTTTGGGCTTCGGTAATCTGTTCCGTTTCGGTTTTATCTTTTTGGTCAGCTGCGTCCTGAGCGATGACGGGTTGCCCAATAGTAATCAGCAGAGGCAATAGAAATCTAGTTGTCCAGCAAATCTGTTTCATGAGCGGTTTAGTCCAACAGTCCCTCAAACGCTTTTCTTTTTCTTTCCTTCTGGGTTCGTTCCGCGATTTCCTGCTGTTGTCTGATCATTTGGCGGACGATATCCAGTAATTCGTTTTGTGTTTCGTATTTGACCAGTATCGAAAGCACTTGATCCAGCTCAGTTAATACGACGTCGATTCGTTCGATCGACGTCACCGCCTGTTCATCGGCTGCCGTCGAGATTGTGCGATCAGCGGCGTTTTCCTGAAGTTTTTTCAAAAGCTTTTCCAGCGACTGAATCTCTGTTTTCAATTGTTGCATGGACTCGTTTGCAATCAATTGCAATGGCGCTACAATCTTTTCGGAAAGCCGTTGTTTTCGGTCTTCCGAGTCAACTCGGTTGTTGATTAGCTGTTTCCGTATGTTGTCAAACTCAATTGCCACCCCCAAAATCTCCTGGATGGATTTGTCCGTTTGAATTAGGGATCGCTGCGAAAATAACATTCGCAACTCATGGCTTCGTACCCGATCAGAGTCGGGATCATCCGATTCAGCAGCCCAGTTCTCGTCGCCGGGTTCGGTGATTGAACGCAAATCGTTACGGGTGGACTTGCTGCGAACGAGGTAGTCGCGCGCCTCAATTACTTCAGCATAAATTTGTTCCAGCCGGCGGCGTTGACCGACTTCCAGCCTTTCGAGGATTCGTAGCAACTCACCAGCCGATACGATGTCCAACACGTAACGATCGCCTAGACCAACGTTGGCACTAGAACGAAGATTAAATCGATCTTCGGCTTGAACCATCAAGACCAATTGACTCCCATCGCCAGTCGGCAAGCTGATGTTGTCGCGAGATTCCTGTCGTCTGTCTTTGAAGTCGATTGCCGTGGCAATGATTCCCTTCTCCGTCTGAAATTCGGCAATAATCGGGTCAGAAACCGGCGTCTCAATCGAAACCCATTGTCGCTCGACATCGTAGTCATCCTCGATTTTGCCGTGGATCGGAATTCTGACCTCTGGAGTTACCGCGGTGCCGATTCCATCCAGGGATGTTTCCACGATCGGAGGTTGGTCTTCGATTGGCTGGACTGAAATCTGGTGAGGTTGCTCGGAGACGATCCCGTCTGTGTCGCACATGAAGAATTGAAAATTGGTCGGTTGATCCAGAGACTCAATTACGAACTCGAATTTTTTTTCACCAGGCACCACGGTTTGCATTTGATGGTTGATCGAATCATAGGCGTAAACTGTTTTCAGCTTTTTGTTTGTCTTCGCCTGGATCGTGATCTTCGTTCCTTGTGGAAGTTGAGAGTAACCGCTCCAGCGAATGGTTCGCGGAGTCCAACGCATCGAGACCGGATCTACCATGTAGTCAGGAAACTCGCACGCCAAATTCGTCTCAACGACCGTTGGCGAATCAAGTACCCGAACGGAAAAAGGTCCGACTCGATGATCACCGCCTCGAATTGAGAACGACAGGTCGGCAAGCACGCCTTGCAGCGGTTGACCATCCATTGAATACAGCTGATATCCATCATGAGGCGCACCAATCCGTTTCAGAGACTGTTGACCGCGATTGCCGTCACTGGAACGATAGTTGATCACGCAGGAATTGGGCAAAGTTCGGCTTGAATTTTCCGGTTCCTTTTTGTTCGCGGTTTCCGCACGTACCAGTAAGGTCAGGCTTGAACCTTTGGCGACTTTGAATTCGCCGTGTTGAGGTTCGACGAGTTGGTTTAGCTCATCGATTCCGTCCATCAGGTTTTCGCGTTTCACTTTCAAGCCGACGATTTCAATGTGGCACTGGCGCGGCCATTTTTGATGATCGAGGAAGTAGAGACGTTGGCTGGCAATTTGAAAATGATTTGGAAGGATGATTGCAAACGCCAAAACGGTCAAACATAGCACGCCCGCAATCGAAAGTTTTTGGTACAGCGGCGATGTGTTTATGACTTGACCGACATCGATTTTCCCCAACACGGACTCAGCGGAATTCTGCGTCCGCGTCAGCATGCCGGAGACTGAGTGAGTTGAATCGCTCTCTGCCGCTTCAACGGTGGTGATCAGCGATTCCTTGAATTCAGAGAATTTTCGCTCCAATAACAAAGCGATGCTGCGATCTCTCAGCTCGACAAACAGTCGTCTGAATACCCAACGATAAAGGATCCATAATGCGAGCAACCCGATCGTCACTAGCAAAATTGCTCGAGCTAACCAGGGCAATTCGTTTCGGCCAAAGAGATAAACAGGTAGGTAATCCAGCCCATAGAATAACCAGAATGTAACGCAAAGGGAGATTGCCGCTAATGCGATTCCTTCGAGGACGACGTAAAGACGAATTTTCGAACGCAGTTTTCCGATCGCCGATCGAATCGGTGGCGGCAAGCTTTTCTTGCGTTGTGACGTCGTGTCTGCTGTCTGCGCCATTTTCCAGGATTTTGATTTCGGCAATTGTTACAGGGCTTCTTGCATTATACCGAATATTGGGAAATGAGCGTTAACCCATTGTGTGATGCCTATGAGTCGATTCGAAAGCTGGATGGCCTCGACCTCCACTCTTGACCGTCTTTTGTCGTCTGAACTTCCCAAAATGCAATTAAGCGTGCGACGGTATGCGGCAGGGCATAGCGCTTTGCTAATTGAAACAAGTTCAGCTAATATCGGACAGATTGGCTCCAAGCAATCCAACCTTGATTCCATTCTGCTTCATTATGTTTGTTGCCCTGCCGTTGACAATCAAAAGCACGATTAGTCCGATGCAGGGTATCAAACACAGAATTCCATACAGAATCCCGAGAGCAGTTCCGTAAACTTTGATTGCCAGCAAAAATACAAAAACGGCACCGATAAGCCCGACAAACATCACACCCAGACGAACAAACAAGCGGAACTCGATTGGAACCGCGAACTGGGCAATCACCGAAATGAGATAGATCGCGATGCAAATGATGATACCTTTTTGGTAGGTAGCCACGCTTCGCAAATCTTCTCGTTTTCCACTCAAGACACCAATCACTGCTTGAGAACTTGACTTGGGCGCTTCGTAGGGATTATCACTCAACAGTTTTCTCGTTTTTCTTGTCGATCAGAATCGGCACAAACGGTCATCAACACGGATCGGACTAAAGCAGTTCCAAATTGATTTGCACTTGTGTCATTCTGAACCGAGGCACGAGGTGAAGGATCTCCGTGAACCAGCGAGAGACTATTCAGTCGCAAGCTCCTTCAGAATTACAGAGGCCGAAACCAAGTTATGAAATGCTCTAGTGTGCGAAGTCAGTGAATGAACATCATAGCAACTCGTTTAAGCTTAGTCGCGTGGGGATGGAAATCGGTTTCCAGCTTTAACTTTGAAAAGGATTTATTTGGACAGCGCCACTTTCTATGGGCGGTAAGGCGCCAGCCGCCGGTTTGTCTGCATCGAACCGGTGGCTAGCGCCTTGCCGCTCACAGCTGCGTGCCCCCAACATCGTGTTTTTGCACTAGATTCTTCGGTCGCTTAGTTAGGCTCTCCAGAGAATGACTCTGGCCAATTTCCCGTTTCTTTGAGCGGTATTGGTTCAAATCGACACAAATGCAGACGAGTAAGAATCAATGTTAATCCGAACGCCACTATGCCAACTTATGCAGACGTCTGAACGTCCATTCTTGCGCCAAACACAAAACGATCAGGATCAGAAGCCACATCATCAGCCGCCGCTGAAAATTTCGGTCGGGCGTGCCCGGAAGCAACGTCTCCTGATCTTGCGGTTGAATTAATTGCGTGGGCGAGAGTGGGTTTTCGATTTCGATATCGAATGCGGACATGCCTACGTAATAATGGCCCTGAGTCTTATCCGCAATTTCGCTGAGCAGTTCATCGTTACGCTGCGGACGCTCTTTTTCCAGGTCAGGAATGTTGGACTGAATTTGAGTTGTCAAGGTTTCAAAATCGGGACTGTCCGGAATCGGCAAGCTGATTCGATATTCGCCTTCCAGATTTGCAGAAAACTGGCCAGTGAAAGTGCCGGGGCGCACGGAGTCTTTGTTGCTGCGGAGTTCAAGTGTCTCCGTTGATCCATCTGGACGCAAAATTACCGAATCGACTCTGGGCCGCATAAGCGGGGCATCTTGATTGTCGCGTAAAATCGCCTGAACGACAATCTGATCACCCATCCAGCAGCGTTCGCGATCGGTTAACAATACGCCTCGAGTCGAATCTCGTAACAAGCGACCCTGTGACACCCATCGGAGTAATTTCAGGTAATAATTCTGGAAATATTCCACGTCCAGTCGCCGTACTCGCCACATCTCGCCGCTCGCCTGAAAAAACACCCGTCCCGCGCCGTAAAAATGACTCGCGAGATAGATTGGAAGTCGATCATCAATCAGCGTATTCGGATCGGCGAAATTGGCCAGAATATCAGCGCCCGGTTTCGCTTCATTCACGGCGTAGTAACCAAATACGCCGTCAAATTGTGCCCAGATCGACTGACTATCAGCGCTGGAATCGCCCAGCCACAGATATTCCGCTGCGCGGCCTTCGCGTGTGAATTCAAGTGGAAACGCCTTGATGCCGCCGAATCGACCGAGCTTCAAGATGGCTGAACCCTGGCTGTAAAAGGAAACCGGATACAGCCTGCGGATTTTGTCAATCGTCTCGTCACCTCGAGGTCGACGGGTCCACTCGGGCATGTGGACGGGGCCGGCAACCGCCACCAGCCCACCTGCCTTCTCGGCGACCCACCTTTCCAGCAAGGCCGCCTGTCCGGCGTCGAGATCGCGCCAATCGGGATCGAAGGCGATAATGCAATCGTAACTGAACATGCGTTCGCGCGACTGAGGAAACTCGAACAGCATTTCGTCCGCTTCCTGATCGGCTCCTTTCTTTGCAGTTTGTAACCAGACATGCAGGTCAACGTCTTTGTCACGAAAAAGTTGGTTGCGCAAAAAACGAAACTCGCGAGTTGGACCACCCGCAATCAAAAGGACTTTTGTTAACCGATCCACAATCTCGACGGTTGCGCCCCGTTGATCGTCGCGAGGGTCAAAGTCGCCTTCAACCTGCGCAGTTCGAATGACGTATCTTCGTTTGCCTTGTTCCTCCCTTGTAACTTCGAATTCAACCGGAGTCGATTGACCGTCAGCAGCTAGTCGGACTGTCGTTTCGTCTTCCAGCATTTCAGCTTCCGTTTCCTTTTCGTCGACGGAAATCAAATCAACTCGAATGGTCTTTCCTTCGAGTCCAAAGGCTTGAACCAATCCTTTGATTTGAAATTTGTCGCCTGGAAAAACTCTCGGTGGGGCTTGAATGTCGGCGACTTGAACATTTTTCGGTGTCTCGGTGCTACCGATGCCGACCGGGAAAATCGGAATTCCCGCGTTGGCTGCGGAAGCGATGGCTCGCGAAGGTTCCGTGCCCGTGTTGCTGCGTCCGTCCGTGATTACAACAATTCCTGCGATTGGACCGCCGCGTTCCTTGTTTACAATATTTTGAATGGCATTGCCCAGTCTGGTCGAAGTGCCTTTTGGTGTAAGTGATGCTTTCCAGTCGAAACTGGTTGAATCGGTCACAGGCATCATCGAGGACTCGGAAGTTTGCGACAGCGGCAAGTCAGCCGGGACGTCCGGATTCTTCCAACCCAAGGACTGCGCTAAATCTGCCTCCGGTGTGTTGAGATCTGCAAGCGATAATAGCGCCACGCCTGCGATGATGACTAACACGCTAGTTGCGGAAAGCCACGCGGCTCGCTCCTTTTGCTCGCCATTTGACCAGGTGATTAACCAGCTAATTGCAAACGCAACCGCCAAAACGAACAAACAAATCGCAACAAATCCGATGTTTCTCGAACGTTGCATTTGCTGGCGATGTTGGATTGTCGGGTCTTGAGGCGACGCAACTTGATCGGCGGTATCAGTTGTTTTATTGAACGTGGTGATCTCGTCTGGTTGGGCAGCTTCGCTGAAACGATAGAACGTAATGTCATGGTCTCTGCGTAAAGCGGATATCGTGGGTTGAGAACTCAAGGACGAAACGACTGCGTCCATTCGGCGTGGACGCGAATCAGCATCAACGCTGACTCGAGCTTCATCTTTCAAGCCCATGCTCAAACTGGTATCGACCAAGATCGCAAGCTTGGAACTCTTGTTAAACCGGGTCTCGCTTCGTAGTTGGGGGTTGAGCACAAAAATTAGAACAAAAAGTAAGACGAGAATGCGGAGGACGGTCAATAGGAACGCGGTGCCACGCGGCAGTTCAATCGCGTCACTCCGATACATCCAAACCACAAACGACACTAACAAGAAAACCGTCAACACGAACAGCGACATTTGCCACCACTCATTGAGCGGCAGAATCGGCTGCAGGTCGTAAAAAGTACGTTGAGTTGGCGGAATCATGTTGTTTAGGGTTTAGAATTCGTTAACGGCGGTTGTCGAATTTTGCAGGCCGGAACAAGCCCCGCGCAGTTCCGGCAACTCAGATGAATTTGCAAGGCCTTGCCGGAACTGCGCTGCGCTTGTTCCGGCCTTTTCTGATGTCTCACAACTTCAGTAACGGATGATGTTTTGCTCGTACGTATCTCGCTGTTTTTAAGCCTCACGACATTGTTTGCTGTTGTTGACCCTTACGTAACGATGTTCCAAGCTGACTTTTTTGATTCTCAAACACGCTGGTTTTTGCGTGGTAACTCACCGAATAGGCAAACAGTTGCTCCATGACGAGTAGCCCAATCAGGAGCAACAACAAAAGCTTCGTAACGGATGACGTGGATTGTTGTTGCGGAGCCGGATTGAACTGATCCCAGCTGATAAATGTAGGCTTTGACTTTTCCAGCGAAGCGAGCATGGACTGTTGATTGATGATCGCCATGGCGCTTTCGCGCGGATCAGGATTTAGGGCAAATCGTTGGGCGATTAACTGCGAGTCGGTCTTTTGTAGCCAAACGTCATAAATTCCAGGCGTGGCCATGTCCGAGGAATGGCCCAGCTTGCCGGACCGACCGAGTTCGATTTCATATTTCTGAGACGTCTCGTCGATCTGCATTTTGCGTTTGATTGCGAATCGAGGGGCGCTATCATTCGCAGTCAAGTTAACGCCTGGAACGACCAGAGTCGCATCCGGGCCAAAGTCCGCGGGTTCAGCCGAGATTTGAATCGGAATTCCGACGAGATTCGTCGACTGTGCGTAGCGTCCCTTGGCAAGGAGGTCTTCGATCAACAGCATGCTTGGCGGAAAAGTCCCATTGCGGCTCCAGTTGTTCCACTGCGGTCCGGCGGTCGAAAGGATGGCGACGACATTTCCTTGACCGAATCGGTGTTGCACGATCAGGGGCCACGTTTGAATGCCGCGGACGGTCGCCGCCACGGTGGTTTCTCCCCGTTTTCGGGACAGCCATTCGACGGGGGGTTGGATAATTCGTTTGATTTGGACCAGGTCCAGAAGCGGATTTTTCATTCCGGCTGGAAAAATCGGATGGTCCTCGGGAGCTATATCCGGGATACGCTCTTCGATCAGTTCGGGGATATCTATTGCCTTGTCCAGCGGCAAAGGAAATACGCCTTGTCCGTTGCGATAGAGTTGGTTGTTGTAAAATGCGATATTCGTATTTGGTCCAAGGAAGAAGCCGACTCCGCCACCTGACCTGGCGTAAGATTCGAGATTCTTGACACCGGCTTCGTCGAGTCGATCGATGTCCAACAGATAGATAACATCGTAGTCTTGTAGCTGTTCGCTCGATGCGTCACGAAGAAAGTCTTTTGTCTGAAACTCTGGGGCCAGCCCTGTCATGCCACCAGGGTTGATTGCGAGCGCCAGGAACCTGCCCTGTAACTGATCCTGGTCGTCGACAAGCAATACTTTTGCTGAGGGTGAAACCGTTGTGACGTTCCAGTGCGAATTGTCGATCTGGATGGCATCGTTTTTCAACATCGCTTTGATCACGTGTTGTCCGGTGTTATTGAAAAAGACGGGGAATTCCCGGGACTCGGTCTGGCCAGCTGCAATTTTTTCGATGAACACGGTCGGTAACTCGACCACATTCGGTTCAAAGGACTCGGGACTCTGACTGTCTGCAAGGACATCGTCGAACGTGTGGGTTTCAAGGCGGATTTGAATTTTTTCGGCCGGATATTGAGAAGCATTTTTGACGGTGAGCTTCATCATCAGCGGTGTACCAGCGACGCGAACACTTCCCGACGGACCGAGTTCTGTAATCGTCAAATTGGGTCGTTCTGTTTTGACACAGTTAATCAGTTCAGTTGCCGCGCCGGTGTGGCTGATTTCAGCCAGCTGTTGATCGATGCGTTCGGGATTATTCCAATCTTTTGTTCTAAAATCAGAAAGAATGTAGATGATTGCGTTTTCATCGTTGCGTTGGCCGATCAGTTGCGCCGCGGCGTTCAACGTATCGTGGACATCAACTGCAAGATTGGAAACTTGCATTCTCTGTTTTGTATCTTCAAGCAGCTGTGCGAACTGGTTATCGACGAGTTCACCGTTGAGGTCCGCGAAAGACGAAGCCAATTCGTTTTGGCCATTGGAGGTTTTCACCGTGCGGGCGCGAGAAAATCTCATCAGCGTAAACTTCTGGTTTTGGCGGTTCTTTGCCCTCGACGCAATCAGGGAGAGGGTAGCGAGTGCTCGGTCAAACGCCGTGCCATCCGTGCTTCGATCACTCATCGAAAAACTGTCATCGAGAAGAACATAATGATGAGTCGTCTCGCTACCGAGCAGGGCTGCGATTCGATTTTCATTGCAGCCAATTTGGGCCAGCATGAATAACGCCAGAAGCAACACGGCGATGCGTGAAAGCAGCAACAGCAGTTGTTTCAACCACACCCAATTGCGATTCTTCCTGTAACTTTTCAGGAGAAATTCCATCGCCGCCCATTCAACTTTCTGGTGCCGCATCAAATTGATCAAGTGGATCAAAATGGGCAGCGCGACCAGGCCGCCGATAAGAGCGGTCCAAATCTGGGGTGATGGCGAAAAGAGGTTCTCAAACATTGGCGCTACTTGTTCCTCAGTCGGGACATTCGTCGGCTCAGGAATTGGGCCAGCACCGCATCGAGCGGATCGCTGGTCCGGGTTAGCGCATAATCGACCGCGCTTTGAGCTGCACCGTGCTTGACGTCGAGAAGGAATTCCTGCAAGGCCTCCAGGTAACCATCACGAAGGGCTTTGGGATTGCAGTTCAGGTGCGAATTTGATTCAAGGTCGTCAAACCGAGTTGGCCCGGCAAATGGAAAGTCCAATTCATCGTCATCCATCACATGGAAAAGCAAAACATCGTGGCCGCGCTGCCGAAGAATTCTCAACCCTCGCAGCGTTTGCTCGACGTCCGCAAACAAGTCGGAAACAACAATCATCATTCCCCGTTTTGGAAAGATCTCGGCCGCCTTGCGAAAAATGTCATGCAGGTTCGTCTTGTCGGCAGGGCGATTGATATCAAGACTTTGAATAATCGCGTTAAGATGCTTCCTCTGACTGCTTACCGGGACGCGGGCACGAACTTGGTCGTCGAACGTCATGCAACCCACCGCGTCCTGATTTTTGAGTATCAGAAACGCCAGCGACGCGGCGATCGTCGACGCGTATTCGTATTTGTTCAACGGACCCCGGCCGTATTTCATACTGTTGGAAACATCCGTCAGCAAGTAACACCGCATATTGGTGTCTTCTTCGAACTGTTTGACATACAGCCTGTCCTGCCTCGCCCACACCTGCCAATCGACATGCCGCAAGTCGTCGCCGGGGACGTATTCACGATGCTGAAGAAATTCCACAGACTGGCCAAAATAGGGACTGCGATGCATTCCCGAAAGAAAACCTTCGACAATATGCTGAGCCCGCAGATCCAGTCGCGAAATTCGTTTGATCGCTTCAGGATGCAAAAATCTTTTGGAATCGGGCATCGCTTGAAAGTTCGTCTTCTTTAGAAGGAGTGTTGTCGATTAACTGCTGGATCACGTCGTCGGACGACAAACCGTCGCTCTGGGCGGCAAAGTTGATCGCGATTCGGTGTCTCATGACTGGGTGCGCCAAGGCCTTGATATCGTCCGTTGTCACGTGTGTTCGTCCGTGAAGGAGGGCTCGCGTTTTTCCGCCCAGCACCAGGAATTGCACGGCTCGTGGCCCTGCGCCCCAGTTGACGGCCTCTTCGACAAACGGGGGAACGCCTGCTGAACCAATCCGCGTTTGTCGGACTAACGAAAGCGCGTACCGAATCACATGATCCGATGCGGGAACATTGCGAACGGTTTCCTGAAGTCGCAAT
>JAHEJI010000204.1:3945-10832 GCA_024638965.1 Planctomycetaceae bacterium | reverse complement strand
ATATCTTCAATCCCGACATCTTTCAAGCAGTTTTCGGCGTGATCGAGGGTGCTTCGATCACCATCAACCATAAGGACACGGGTACGCTCAAAAAGCAAGTCACTCTCCGTTTGCCTTGCAGTTGACGCATAGTCGTCCTCCATTTCAAGACGAATCGTCTGAAACTGGTAAGGGAACGAGTTGCTGAGTCGGGAAAGATGGTTCATTTCGGGGATTCTGCCAACCGTTTTGAGTGATCAGCTGGTTGAAAGAACGGTCTGAAATCGGGATGAATAAGCGTCCATTTGTAAGAGTAGGTTTCAATCATTGACGTTAGGAAAAATCCGTCCAAAACAATAATGATTTTTTGCCTCCCTCGTTTGGCGTAGCCTTTTAAAAATAACCGATAGATCCGGTACGAAGCATCGTCGGTAAACCGACGATTGAATGCTCGATTCGGACGTATTGATATCGGCGACCTACCATTTCAAGTTCCAAGCCTTGGCAGCTTCTGTGGCCAATCCGGATGCCTCAGCTCTGGTGTTTCTTACCACAAAAGCTTCGTCTCAGAAGAACTTACAAGTTTTGTGTTGCTCTTTGTTTTTTCGGAACACAATTGCAACAAGAATATCACCACTACCAAATTCCGGTCTATCATGAGAGTACTCATCGCGGACGATTGTCCCGTCATTCAAATGCGTTTGAAGAAACACCTGACAGAATGGGGGTTTCAGCCGGTTATTACAACCGATGGGAAACAAGCACTACAAGTATTAACTTCGAAGTTCGCGCCGCGTTTGGCGGTACTGGACTGGATGATGCCAATTATGGACGGGCCATCGGTGGTTCGGCATCTACGCAAAGAAGAGCTTGGGCCCTACGCGTATGTCGTCATGCTGACTTCCAAATCGAAGGCAGACGATCTGGTTTCTGCATTTGCTGCCGGTATCGATGATTTCCTGACGAAGCCGTTTAATCCGGAAGAGCTTCACCAGCGCCTTCGTGCCGGCCAGCGAATTCTTCATCTTCACGATCAACTGCACGAAACACTGGAACAATTGAAATATCAAGCAACTCATGACGCATTGACGGGAATATGGAATCGACGCGCCATTCTTGAATCACTGGAACGCGAACTCAACCGAGCAAACCGAAATATTCAAACGCCTGAAGCGACAAGCATTGTCCTTGTGGATATCGATCGATTCAAATCAATCAACGATACATTTGGTCATGTTGCTGGAGATTGTGTGCTCAAATCAGTCGGCGATATTATTCACAAATCCCTTCGATCATACGATTATGTTGGACGCTATGGGGGAGAAGAATTCATAATTATTCTTCCGGCAACTGCTCCAGACCAAGTGAAGATCATTGTCGAACGAATTCGATCAAACGTTGAAAAAACGCCTGTCGATATTGGCGGCGGACGGAAAATTCAGATCACCGCTTGTTTAGGCGTTGTCACCGCAGGAAAAAATTCGGATGTAGAGCAGTTGATCAAGCTCGCTGATGAAGCAATGTATTGTGCAAAATCAAACGGCCGCAATCTGTGTGTGTTCGCCGATCAAATTCGAAGGCCAGGTCTATCCGAATCAGAACAGTCTGCACAAATCTCCAACCTTGGTTGCGATTCAGAGTAAGCCCGCCAGGATCCCCGGCTGTGGCGGATTCAGTACCAGTACGGATGCAGGGGGCTGGTTTTTTCTTTTTCGTAAGGGGCTACTCCAGCCCGAAAATAGACGGCCGGGCGTGGCTGTCATACTCATGGGCGTCGGTAAACCAGTCAATGGTTTGCTTCACAATCGCGGTTGCGCTGCGCGGTCGATCTGACGCTCTACGTTTCGAAGACCGAAATGGTCGTTCCATGGTTGCTGACGGCGGCGAATTTTCCGAGCGAGCTTATACCGATACCCCGGGCGGGGCATCGCGGCCGTGTAGGCATCGGTGGCCCCTACGCGAGAGATGGAATTCAGGGCTTCGAGATTTATGAGTTCGAATCGTGGCACCTTGATTAAAAATGTGGCATCAGTATGGCATCAGTATCCAGTTTTGAAGAAAGCAGTTTTCGGAGTTGGATCATCAGGGCTTAATTACTGCTCCGTGACTAATCGTCCAGCTCGAACCGGTGGTACGGGTTCGGGATTCATCTCACGGGACGAAACTAAGTTTCGATGCCAGATCGGATTTCGGCATGCACACTGGAAAACATTCGAATCCAAGGTGAAATTGCCGAATCTGCAAGTTTGGCGGAAGCAGCCTTTGCGGCAGCGCGGTCGGCGAAAACTCCGTAGACCACGATATAGAGCATCCGAGTTTTTCCCTGTTTGCAGAAAACGGCGAACTCCTCGGGATTTTCTTGGTTGGCAATGTACTCTTTGGCACGCTGTTGCGAAATCGCACTTAAGACCTGAATCGTGTAATGGTATTCGGGTTGGGCCAACAACCAGTCAGCATTTTTGGTACCGGAGGTAGAGTGAGGGCCGATGTCCGCCTGTGCTGATGTCATAGGCTTATCTAGGAAAGTCTTCACCTGAGGCGTTTGTGGCACGATTTTGTCGTTTCGCGATGCGTGCTCTGCACAATCAGCAATCGAACTTGGTCTCCCGTAAAGAAAGCCCTGGCCGAGTTGGAAGCCCAATTGTTTGAGGGTTTGGTGTTCACTCGTTTGCTCGATGCATTCGGCCAAAGGTGTAATTCCCAGATCCGTAACCATTTTTACGAGTGAGGCGACGAATTGTTGTCGTTTGGACGTCGCTTTATCAATGCCCTGTATCAGCCTGATGTCAAACTTAACCACGTTTGGAACGACTTCGCTAAGTTCTGCTAGGCGGATCTGACCGGCGCCGAAATCGTGAAATGCCAATTTTATGTCCAGGTTTTGTAACGTAGACCGAAGCTCAAGACAATTTTTGGCGTCATTCAAAATCGATTCATGCACTTCCAACATGATCGGCCGGCGTGGATGGCAGTCGCGAATTTCGAAAAGTGAGTCTACAAGCCCTTTACATTCCAGTTCTGCCGGATGAGTGTTTACAAACAACAAATGATGTTCGGGAAGATGGTTGTCAGCAACGTCGATTCCCTGTTTGCGTAGGACCCGGCTGAGTTCGGCTTGCATTTCCAATCGCGAAGCAACGGCGAACATCTGTGCCGGCGTCCGAAGGCCGAATAATTGACTACGACCCAGCACTTCATATCCCACAATGGCTTGTTCAACTTCGTCAATTCGGAGGATGGGTTGAAAAAATGGAACCACCCCGCCATTGAATAATCGCTCGAATTGATCGCTTTCCGAGTCGAAGGCTTCTTTTCCCGGTTCGCAACCTGGGGCAGTCCGGGTAACCTGATCTTGTTCCTGAGCTCGTGTGATTTGGAAAACGGCGGTACCGAATTGGACCGTATCATTTTCAACAAGACGGTTGTTGGATTGGATACGTTTCCCGTTTACAAACGTCCCATTTGTGCTGTTCAAATCATGCAGCCACAGATCGCCATGCTTTTCAAATATTTCGGCGTGTGTACCAGACACACTATGGCAAGAGAGGCACAGGTCTGAGTCTGAGTTGCGACCGATTCGAAACGGAGTTTTGATGGGCACGTTTTTTTGGGTACCGACATCCGCAGTTTGTCCAACAAAGAACCATGCTGCCGCTTTCAGCGCTAATCGTGTTTGTTGTTGCATTGGATTGAATGTGGCAGTGGCCACGTAAGTTAGTTAACGACAATTACATAAGGAAATCTGTGGATCGTGTTCTACAGATCTCGAAAAGGTAGCATTCTTTTTGGGCCCGGATCAAAAAACATCCATTTACCAAAATGCGAGCCGAATATTTGTCAAGGTTATTCATTATGTAACAACAAAGCTAGATGAGATCGTCAAGCAGTGATCATTTCACGAGCCGACTGAACCAGTCGCGTGATGAGCTCAAGTAATCCTTCATCGTTGTAAGGTTTGACAACGTAATCCGTTGCACCAGTTTCAAATGCCTTGTGCCGATGTTTTTCGCTTCCGCGGCTGGTAATCATGACAATCGGGGTCCACTCAAATTCCTGTTGCTCGCGAATCTGCCGAATAAGCTCAAGACCATCCATTCGAGGCATTTCCATATCGCACAAAAACACATCGGGAGGCGTTACCTGATCGGCCAATTTTTCCAGTGCGTCGACCCCGTCTTGCGCAGTCACGACATCCCAGCCAGCTAACTTCAACAGATTTTCGGTCACGCGGCGGACGCTGATCGAGTCGTCGACAACCATTGCCACATTGCGCCGCACCCTCGGAGATAAAGGGTTTTGATGTCCAGTCACCGCCAGCAAATCGGTTTGCTGTCGGGCAACAAGATCAGTCGTATCCAATATTGGAATCACCGATCCGTCACCACTGATAGTTGCGCCCATCAGCCCGCGAACTTTTTTGAGATGATCGCCCAATGTCTTTACGACAATGTCTTGACTGCCCAAAATCGTGTCAACAGTTACGGCAACCTCGTCGTCTCCGTCGCCAAGCGTCAGCATCGGGACAGTCTTCTCAATGGACGATTTTTCTTCTTCCGGAGTCAGCTGCAAGTGAGCCGCCAGGTTGATCAATCGCAGGTTCCTACCTCCAATGAGAGTCGTCGTTTGATGGTCTTCCTTGCTAACTGAAAACGGGTCCAGCCGCTGGATTTGTTGTATGGATTGCATTGGAATTGCAAACGTCCTACCGCAAGATTCAACAAGTAATGCGCGCGCGACGCCAAGCGTGGTCGGCAATTGAATCGTAAACGTGGTTCCAACTCCCGGCTCACTATCGACCCGAACGGTCCCTTTAAGTCGACGAATCGCCTCACTGACGACGTCCATCCCAACGCCTCGGCCGGAGACATCGGTCAGTTCAGAAGCAGTGCTGAATCCTGGCACAAAAATCAGAGCATGAATCTCGTCCTTTGACAGTTTTTGATCGTCGTTGATCAAACCCTGTTGGATAGCTTTTTCTCTTACTTTTTCCAAGTTGATTCCTGCACCATCATCAGAAATGCGGAGCGTGACCTGCGTGCCCTGATTGACGGCTTTGATGCGTAAACAAGCAGTTTCAGGCTTGCCGGCATCCGCCCTTACTTGGGCATCCTCCACACCATGGCCGATCGCGTTACGAATCAAGTGCAAAAGTGGATCGGTAATCTCGTCTAACACGATTTTGTCCAGTTCGATCCGTTCCCCAACGACTTCAAGTTTGACTTGACGCCCCAGTTTTTTGGATACTGTCCTAACGGTACGTTCCAGACGGCTCACGATTCCGGCCAGCGGAACCATGCGGATTCGCATCAAACTTTTTTGAGCCTCTCGGTTGAGTTGTTGTTGGCGTCGCAGCAACGAGTCAAAAGCTGTTTTTACCGACGTAAACTCACCCGTCATAATTTCCGCATCGTTATCGGCTTCCGCAAGCGTTCGTTCAAGCAAATGGAAGTCGGTGAACTGCACAAATTCAAGTTGGTCGAATTCTTCCCGCCGGCCAGTTTGTCCGTTGTCCCGTGGCAAGGGCGAGTCAAAGTTACCATAGGATCGGTCGATCGCAGATTGCTGTTGACTTCGAGATCTACGGGAGTTGTGTTCACTCTCAACGCAGTTAGCAACACTTCGCAATCGTTCCATTGCACTCTGCATGTCTTCGATTCGAGATTCAAAATCCCCCAACCGTTGCTGAAACTCAGATCGGTTGACGACCATTTCACCCAACAAACTTACCAGCTCATCAAGTCGATTCAATGGAACGCGGAGATACTGGGTTGGCGAACCCATAGCCTCCGCAGCGTTGCCCGTGTCGGAAAATTTTTCACAAGCGTTTTTGGATTGTGAGGATTCTGCTCGTGCGGTGCTCGTGGCATTGTTCGCAGGCTGTTCTGTGTCGCTCATTTCAATCGAGTAATTGTGATACAACTCGACAACCTGCTCGGCAACTGCCTTAACGTCGTAACCGCCCGTGGTTAAGTCTTGCAGCTGATCAGCAGTTGTTAACAGCAATCTGAGTTGCTGTTCCGTCATACGATCCTTGCGCTTTGCCAATTGGTCAAGCAGATCTTCCATTCGATGCGCCAGTCGAGTGGCGGCTTGTAAGTTGACGGCTCCGGCGGCCCCTTTGAGCGTGTGGGATGCCCGGCGAACGTCAGCCAATGCGGCCATGTCGCTGTTGTCACTTTGCAGCCGGTTGAGTCCATCGTAGATTGTGCTCAGATGGTCATCGGCTTCTTCTCTGAAGATCTCCTGCAATTCCATCGGCATCGACGCGCCGGCGCTTAATTGTTCGAAAACTTCCTCAAAGGCAACTGTTTTTTGAGATTTGGAAGCCATGATCAATTCCTACAAAACCTAACTGAGTTGGGCTGACGCTATTATTGCATCGAACCGAATATTGGCCTGCTGACTAGCAGAGGCCATTGCCCGACGAGCGCCTTGGATCCTTGGGATAATTGGCGATCGCAATCGACGGCGCTAAATATCTTTGATCGCGATGGTTCGTGATACCTTTCGCGTTGAACTATTCTGTTCTACCGAGGATTGACTTTTTTGAGGTTCTGATTTATTTACGCCGTGCACGGCTTCCCTCGACTTGTTGAACTCATCCTGTGCTTCACGCAATTGACGCAAGACGTCGGCATCATGGGTTTCAGTCACTAATCCGGGCATTTCTGACGCGTCAGAAGTTATTGGTTGTTCTTCGTCAATCATGATGGTGGGCGTGGGCTGTCTCGAGCAAGTTTTTTCTTGTTCCGGCAAAGTATGGTTGTTCGAGTCCTCGTCGCGTTCCGCGCTCTTTGAGTTGTCGAGTAAAACTCTGGCTTCGTGCAACTGTCGTAACAGACCGTCATCATTTGCGTCGGCGGCTTGCAGAGCAACGGCTGCGTTTGAAACAGCCAACTTTGTCTCGT
>JAHEJI010000204.1:0-3845 GCA_024638965.1 Planctomycetaceae bacterium | reverse complement strand
GCGCTCTTTGAGTTGTCGAGTAAAACTCTGGCTTCGTGCAACTGTCGTAACAGACCGTCATCATTTGCGTCGGCGGCTTGCAGAGCAACGGCTGCGTTTGAAACAGCCAACTTTGTCTCGTGGCACAGCTCGTCGTCATGAATTGCTTCGGCGATTGGTGCCAGGCCGAGCGTAGCCTCTGAGGATGGCAACTTATCTATCATCTTGTCGTCGCAGTTAACACGAACTGGATCGTCCGCGACTTTAAATTGTGAAACGGAATCTCGCAGTTGACTCACCGTGTCTGCCAGTCGTCCGACGGATCGGGCCGCTTCACGACGTTTCTCAGCAGATGCCTTCGTCGACAGTGAAATCTCGGACATGGAGCTGGCAACTTTCGTCGCCGTATCAGCGTGCTGGAGGGCATAAGTGGATGAAGATTGAATGAGTTCGACGAGTTGATTCGAAACACTGTCAATTTCAAAGAGAGTTTCTCCAGCCTGGGACGCCAACTGGGATCCGGCCACTACCTCGCGGGTAGACTCTTCCATATCCGAAATAACTTCGCTGGTTTCATGCTGAATCGCACGAATTAGCTTCGAGATCCGTTTAGTCGCGTCCGTGCTTCGCTCGGCAAGACGCTCGATTTCTTCAGCCACGATGGCAAAACCTTGGCCTGCGTCGCCTGCCATCGCTGCTTGAATCGAAGCGTTCAATGCGAGAATGGAAGTACGGTCAGTGATATCTGAAATTAACTGGACAATTTCCCCAATCTCTTGCGATGATTCACCAAAACTCTTGATTCGTTTCGATGTGCTCTGCACCTGATTGCGAATCCGTTGCATGCCTTCCACCGTGTCGGACACGGCTTTAAGGCCATTGGAAGCCGTTTGTCGAGCCTCCACTGCCACTTGAACACTTTCTTTGGTCAATTCGGCGACGTTTTGGAATGAGTCTATAATCTCCAAAAGTTGTTTTGAGGCCTCACCGATGCTACTTGCCTGGGCATCACTATCGTTTGAAATAGTTGTTGATGTTTCTTGAATACGCGCCGATGAGTTCGTGACTTGTTCGGCTGCTAACTGTACTTGTTGTACAATTGAGCGCAACTGCGTGGTCATATGATTAACCGACTCAGCAATGGAACCTGTCATGTCTTCGTGAACTTGGGTGGAAATGGTCAGGTCTCCAGCCGCAATTTCCTTCATTTCGGAAATCAGGTTCTCGATCGACGTCTGGATTTGCTCACGTTCATCGCGGGATTGGATCAAGTTCAGTGTATTGTCACACATCTCGTTCAAAGCAACCGCAGCTTCACCCAATTCGTCGGTCGTGTTCGTGTTGGCGCGAGCTTCGAAATCACCGTTTTTTAGCTTGATGAGAGTCTCATTGATGGTCATGGATTGTCTCACAATGCCCGATACGACGTAATAGGCGACGATCAAGCCGGCAACTTGGGTAACAACAGTTGTTATGATTGCGGCAAATTGATACATACCCGTGGCAGCAGTCGCAACAAGAATGGTTATCGGAACAATCGCAACTAACAACAGCACTAATAGGAGCTTGCGTTCTATGCTGTTTCCCGACCGTTTTTCTAGATGACTAGTGGATTGATTTGACATCGGTATTACCTCGAAAGTTTAATTTGTATGATGAGTTGGGACTTTGATTTCTTATTGCGGCGCATTTTATTTACCGCATTTGTCATGATGCAAATGCGCGTAGCTCGACACATCCAAACAATTGGTCGGCATCGATCAGCACGGCTGTAGAATCGTTAATTACCGCCGTACCGCTGGCGATTGTGGCAATGCCGTTATTCTGGTCGGGGACAATTCCCGGTTCGCCACTAAAGCTGCGTATGCCGATCACTCGATCGACAACAATGGCCGTGCTCGCGACGCAAGTCTTGCTGTGAACAATCACGATTTTTTCACCGACGGCAGGCTGCTCGCTTGACAGTCGAAGCAGGTTCCGCAAGTCTGTTACCGACAAGATTTGCCCGCGAAGATTGGCCACACCGCGCAACCAGGATGGTGTCCTGGGCAGTTCGGTAACGGTAGGATATCGAGCGATTTCAAGAACGTCGTTTAGGGGCACACCGAAGTGTTGATCGCCAATTGCGAATAAAACGAAGCGTGGAGCTGCCGATGCCGAATGCTGAGCCTCGGGGCGATTCTCACCGTTTGGCGTCGCCGACTTGCCATCGATGTAGATAGCTCGATTAAGTTCTTTGACGAAGCGAATCAATGGCCCATCGTCTTCGTCAACGACAATCTCATTGAATTCGCTTGCGAGAGTCGGACTACCGATAGAGGAAAACGCGTCGGCGTGCATTTCATTATTGTCGTCGTCATCCATCAGGTTCATCGCTTCATCCCCAAAGGCGGCCAACAGTGCAAGCTTCAGCTCGTCGTCGACGTTGTTTTCGGTAGGCGATGGTTGGGAATCTGACATGCTGACTATTTCCAAGATTGTTTCAGTTCATTCACAAATACAACCGTGCCCTGATCAATTTGCTTGCCTAGTGGAGTGTCAAGTCCAACTCGCATGACGGCGTGATAAAACGTGGCTGCGCAACCACGAACCAATGCTTCCCCCAACTGAGCATGTGACAATTGAATCTCTTCACTTTCGTCGACATTCCAAAATGCACGTATAAATGCGTTTTTCAACGAGCGTGTTTTTAAGACTTCTTCATACGTGTCAGTGAAAGACAATGCCCTGTCAATTTCCTCTTTGGCTTGAGCACCGGGCTTTCCAACAAGAAATTCGTCGCAAAATTCCAACAACAGCTTGAGCATCTTGCGTGCGACGATTGCCGATTCATCCACAAAATCGTCTTTTGGCATTTGCATGGCTTTGGCAAGCTGGTTTTCGAGTTTGGAAATCAAGTCGACACAAGAAATCTCTAACGCTCGTCGGTCGAAATCGGTCGTTTCACACGCCTCTTGTTTTTGGAAAACAAATCCAGCCACTGTGTTATTTAAGGAAGGATATTCGGTATGGTTCATAACTAAGACTCAGGGTTTGGCGTTATAAAAATTCAAATAATAAAAGGTGGATTGATTGCGCCGACATCCATCGACTGTTGGTGTCACTGACTAGTGATCCCAGACAGGATTTCGCGAACTTTCGCAACTAGCTCGGCCGATTCAAACGGCTTCGTGATGAAATCATCGCAACCGTTCATTTTGCCTCGCATCTTGTCGAAAACACCTTCTTTGCCCGATAGCATCACTACTGGTATGGATTGAGTTCGTTCATGTTTTTTGACAAACTTGCAAAGCTTGTATCCATTGAGTTTCGGCATATTGATGTCCGACAAAATGATGTCGGGCAGTCGTTCGGAAAGGATGTTCAAGGCCTCGATTCCATCGACAGCCGTGATTACCTCGAACCCCTCGCGAGTAAGCGTCAGAGAGACAAGTTTCCGAACGGTGGGGCTATCGTCAACGGCGAGGACGAGCTGTTTCTTCGATGAACGTGCGTCATCAGATCTGGTTGTCGTGTTGTTATTCTCAATTGATTGGATCTCTTGTTGTACTTCTTGTACCAAAACATCGACATTCTCTTTTAATTCGTTTGCGAATTCACCGCTGCTCGCAGTTTCTAGACGAGATGAATCCAAGTGCTGCGCAAATTCGGCTTGGCGACTTTCTTCGCTCGTTGCTTCAATCTGGCTTTGCCGCTCAAGTTCAGATTGTTTGTCAATTTCGTCTAGCCGGCGAGTTTCTTCTTCGGCTTGGCGTTTTGCTTCGGCCTCGACTTTCAATCGAGCTTCTTCGGCTTGGTGTCGAGCTTCTTCTTCAGCTCGCTGTCTTGATTCTTCACTGAGCAGGTGCCGCGATTTTTCCTCGGCT
>JAHEJI010000203.1 GCA_024638965.1 Planctomycetaceae bacterium | reverse complement strand
TTCGGAGCCGAATGACCTGCCGCCGGCCCTTGTCGACTGGGACCAGCTGGCAGCGTCACGAAACTAATCAACCGTCCAACATCAACAACCAAATTCAAGGAGTACAAACTTGGCCATCAAAATAATCATTGGCATCAATCAGAAAATCGGGATGCCCAACTACGGCAGTCGCGGTGCCAGCTGCCACGCGGAATTCGAGCTCGACGTTTCATCATTTGATAACGGCGGTGCCAACCGTTTTCAGGAGGCGGCTCAACAGGCGTTCAACGAATGCCGCAGGGCGGTCGAAACGGAACTTGGCGTTACTGGAGAAACGCTACAGTCGTCACATGATTCAAATCGATACGGCGGCCAGCACTCGTCACCGCAACCGCAAAATCACAATGGCAACGGCCACACCGGCGGCAATGCAGCATCCAATACGCGAATGGCGACGTCGAGCCAGGTTCGGGCAATCCACGCAATCGCCAACCGCAGTCGAGTTGACCTGCCCGGGTTGCTTACCAATCAGTTTGGCGTGCAACGACCGGACGATCTGTCGATCCAGGACGCCTCTGCGCTGATCGATCAATTGAAAGGATCGACAACCAGCGGGAATGGCGCGGTGTCCCGATGATCGGCCAGGATCAAAACCAGCGATCAAATGGCAAGCCTGAGGGCGTTGCCGGTCGTGACTTCGTTTCCTGGTCGCAACTGTCGACGTTTCGGCAATGTCCGTTAAAGTATCGGTTCCGATATTTGGATCGCCTCGAACCAGAGTTTGTCGCCTCATCCCTACTCGTTGGCAGCTCGATCCATCGGGCGATCGAGTACCATCACCGCCGCCAGCTGGAATCGAACACGCAGGCCACGCTCGATGAGATGTTGGACGCGTTTTGGGATGAGTGGCGTTGCCGGGTCGAGGAGTCGCGTGAAGTCCGATTTGGCAAAACCGAGGATGTCAATTCGATTGCCAAGCTTGCCGAGCGGATGCTCGTTGCGTTTATCGCGAGTGATGTTTCGACGACGTCGGGAATCGTGATCGGAATTGAGGAACGGCTGACCGGGAGCATCCTAACTGGCGCGCCTGAATTCCTCGGCATCATTGACCTGGTCTATGTGGATGGTGACACGCTGGTGATCCGGGATTACAAGTCTTCACGATCAGCCTGGAACCAGGGCACAGCGGAAAGCTCGGCGGATCAACTGTTGATGTACGCCGAGCTTGCCAGGACGCTTTTGCCGGATCACGAGGTCCGGCTGGAGTATGCGGTCGTAACAAAAACGAAATCGCCGTCGCTGCAGGTCTTTGAAATCGACGCCGATCCGAAACGTGTTGAACGTACGAAACGTGTTGCCCGTCGCACGCTGGATGCAATCGCATCGGGTGTCTTTTATCCAAACGCTTCGGCCATGAACTGCAGCACCTGTCCATATCGGTCGCCATGTGCGGCTTGGAAGCAGTAACGAATTCTGACCAAAACCAATTGAGTGAGGGAGGTGTTTTTGAGCGCTCGAGAAAAACTCAACGCGGCGTACTTCGTCGGGATCGGCATATTTTCCGGCTTCATGGGACTGGCCACTGGGTCATTCAGCGTATTCCTGATCTGTCTCGGCGGCCTCGCCGCCATTTACATTTATGATGGTGCGATACGACTGCAGCCAAGCCGGCGTCGGTAGAACGATTGGAACGGTCCCCGGCCCGGGCGGCCGGGGGCTGGTTTCCCTTTTTTTAGCCGTCACGGCCCGAGCAAAAACCTCCGATTCGACCGTTTTTCGGCGTTTTGTTTTCGCGGATGAGTTCTTAGATAAGCAGGTGTAAGGGAAATCTCGCGGCCCTACCAAGAATTTGATCGAAGGTGAAATACGAACGTTTGTCGGTAAGACACACCGCGCGGCGAGGGTGCTGAGACCGAGGAGGCAGCAGTCAATGCAATTGCATCCATGTGTTATGCCGATTCCGGGCAATTGTCAAACCGTTTTCTTTAGCAGCGGAAATTCTGGCTGCAGCGAAGCTGGCGCTACGAATTCGAATCTTGTGGCGTATGACGAGAACGATTTTTGTTGGCCGCGCTGGTGCCAAAACTACCGAACAACTGTATCCCGGTTCTGACACCACTCGCCTTTAAAATGGGTTAGTTTTCAACGTGCGTTATTACACGGCGAGCACGCGAGTCATGAGCGGAATTAGCACATCGCTCAAAATCCAATCAATGAAACCAATTTCCGGTTTGTAATCTTTTTCCAGCTAGAGTTCCTACGATGCGTCAATGGAATTTCTTCAGGCATGCAAAATGCTGTTCATGCGTATGTTTTTGAGAACTTCTGGAAATGACAAAAACCAAAAAACCTCAATTTTCATCCGTGGATCGGCGGCCGTCGCTCGCATTGTTAGGTAGAGGCCCACACTGTCCCGAGCGAGCGCGTATCTCTGAAGAAATACCAGACACGCAGAAAGATATTCAACAATAACTGAAACTGAAAAAAAGGGGCCGATTTGCCGTTTGGGTGCAATGTCACCTATGAACTGGAAACGATTGATATCATCAAGTCTCTGCTGCGGACTCGGTCAGCGGATGACGCAATCAGAGTCGCATCATGTTGAATTCTTCGGGGACAACTACAATCTTTTTGCATACCGGCGGGATCGATATGCGGAAAGGATTCCAAGGGCTTTCAGCGGTCGTTCGCGAACAATTTGAATCCGATCCCACCGACGGCAGTCTGTTCATCTTCATCAATCTACGTCGCGATCGAATGAAGTTGCTGCATTTCGCCGACGGTGGTTTCTGGTTGTACTACCGACTACTCGAAGCGGGCACGTTCGAACCGCTGAAAGCAACCGACGGTTCGACCAAGCTGCGGATCGATGCGACTGAGTTAGCGATGTTACTGTCGGGAGTGTCACTGGCCAGTTCATCACAACGGCGAAAACGATTTGTGGCTTGACGCCAAAAAGATTTTCAAATTTTTTTCAAAAAGGTTCGCTTCAGGCTTGCGCGATGAAGCGGACCTTTTTATGTTGGGAGGCATGCAAGATTTCGCCACATTTTCGAAACAACAACTGCTCGAATGGGTCAACGAACAGACCCAACAACTGGCAACTCGCGATCAACAACTGGCCGAGATCAAAAAAGAAATTGCCCGCGACAAAGACATCATTCGTCAGCTGGAAGCCCAGAACCGCCAGCTTGAAAAAGACTACCTTAAGCTCTGGCGAGAACGCTTTGAAGCCCGCAGCGAACGTTACATCGCCGACCCGGACCAGTTGCGAATCGACTTTGGCGATACCGATCAATCAGCTGACGCGGCCGACGGACTGGCCGAAGCGGTCGAAGAAGCCGGGTTGATTCCGGCTCACCTGCGTCGCAAGCCCAGGAAGAAATCGAACGCCCTGCCAGCTCACCTGCCACGCGTCGAACAAGTCATTGACGCCGATGAGACCGACAAGACCTGTCCCGAACACGGCCCGAAACAGCTGCTTCCCGAATCGATGTGGGATGTTCGCGAAAAGTTGGTGACAAAAGTTACGACGAACTTTCGTCGTTTGCACAAGGAATACCGGTAGTCGCCAATCAAACGGACAAGGAGCAGATTTCTCTTCTGGTAAATACAGGTAATTCCGAACTGGCTGATTGTTTCATGGTGATCGACGCCGTTGACAAGCCCTCCATGTTGCGAATCCAATGCAACCGAACAAAAGAGTTTGATTATCCGACATTGGTACAACTACGACGACGCAGCAGAAACTTTTTCTTATGCAAATCAACTTTTGCAATAATTGCGCCCTATTTGTTAGGGAAGTGATGCAAGTATTTTTCCTGATTCCTGGGTTAAGGTGCAATATTTGTATTCCCGCAAATAATTAATTATCTTGCTTGAACAGACTTGCCAACTGATATAATCCGGAGGGGACGATTGAGGCCTTTTCTTGTACTTTTCTGAAGTCTCCAACGCATTTACGACCAGCTCTAAAACCGGGAGATCGCTATTTGTGTTTCTATTGCATATCGAACGGCCATCGCGTTGTATTTTTCCCGACCAATGTATCTTTTCATCGCTGCGCTAATTGTTGCTATTCCGGAGCACGCAATCTCACAAGAAAGCACCACGTCTCCGTCCGACAATTCACCAGCCATAGAACAGTCTGAGAAGGTTGAACCGGCCAAGCATTCCGAGAAGGAGGATGAACTGAACAGAGAAGCTGGCTCGTTCCCAAATGTTATTCTCACAGTCGATGTTGTTCGGCGTAAGGACGAATTTACAGACGTTATTAGGCTTGCAGCGGGACGAAGGAATTTCGGAGTTGAGCTAGAACTCCTTGCCTGCTCCGAGATTCGCAAGGAACTTGAGTTAAGTGATGAACAAACCACAACCATCCAATCATTGCTCGACGAAATAGATGAATTCAATGGCAAACACAAGTTTCGTTCGAGGATTAAATGCGCGGTTGCTCGTCAAGCTGCGAATGAGTTTGTGCAGAAGCTAAGAAAGCAAATCGAGGAATCTCGACTGAGGGGCGATTTGCTAGACGAACATCAAAGAAATCGACTTCGCCAAATCATGCGACGATACGTTTTGTCATGCGGCGCAACCTGTGAACAGTTCTTCAGCACAAGTCTTTCTGAACGTCTAAAGCTAAGCGAATCTGACAGATCAACCATTCTCGGAATATTGGACGAAGAACTGACCCGCTGGCGAAAAGAATACGATGCCACGGAACGTTGGCAACAGATACTCGCAGGCGGTGCGTCAGAAGAACAGGAAGAAAAAATCAAAAACCTCTGCGACAAATACGCCAATGGCGTTGGTCTGTCGCCAATCCTTTATGCTGCGCAGCTAAATCTGGATCCCCTACAGATTCTTAGTCGTCAAAGCGATCGTAGTTATTTGGATGATGAGTTTATTCAGGCGTTTTGTGGATTTCAAGATTCAAGAGGAATGATTCTATTTGATGGGTCCATTTTTCCGTTGTACGAGTATTTGGATATTGGACAAAATCACCTTCAGGCTCCTGTAAGCACAGCTCTTGAGCATATTTGCAGCTCTGACGCCCAGCAATATGATTGGCTGGAACTCGTAGATTGGCAAATAGATGAGCTGAGGTCGCTACGGGATTCTGCCGAAATTGTGGCTTCTCAGGATGGCATCAAAAAAGCGTTTGCGGATTTTTCGAATAGTACGAGTCTTAAGCAACTCGAGTTGCGCGAGAAGCGATTGTGCGTTGCAATGAAAACGTCTGAGCTTCAACTTGCGCAAAAAGTTCAAGAAATACTAATGCCTGAACAACTTGACACTCTTCAACTAGCGCTCGAGTATCGCAATGTGGTGGTTTATGGTCCCGTCAAGTCATGTTTGTCAGGTATGATCGGACGGGACATCGGATTTTCAAAAAGCCAAAAACGCAAAATCCTCAAACGGATAAGCGAGGAAAGGGATTTGTTTATTGAATCCGAAAACGAACTGGAAGATAAAATTCTAAGCAAACTTACACTCAAACAACGAAGCGAATATGACATGTTTCTTGGCGCACCGGTAAAGGTGTTACCCAGTTTTTGGTGGGCCTTAGCATGTCAGCATCAACGAAGCCGTCATGGAAAGGGCTTGCAATATGATCGAGCACATGTCGAGTTGAAATAACAAACACAAACGGCTGTTTGGTTTTCGTTTACCTCTTTTCAAATATTTGTTCATCTCTTTTCAAAAAAGGAATCGTATCATGTTGAAACAACATATCTTTACAATCGGGTTGTTGCTTGTAGTTGGATTTCTCGTGGCGGGGCCAAATGCGCCTACGTTCGGAGACAGTGAAACGGAACTCGTAGGTGGTGACGATTGCAACCATCGATTTGCGATTGCTTCTACATGCACCGGTTCTGGTATATGTAATCAGACTCTGTATCTGAAGCCAACAGAAAGCGGCGTTCTGAATCGACTCGGGACTATAACCCCCGACTATTGTAATGTGATTGGTTGCACGGCGGACGGGCGCGCCTCGGTTACCAATATCACGGACGATTGCACCACTATTATTCAATAATGATGCAATTGAGTTTTGTTGCACGGAACGGTCGGCGAGTCAGGTGCTTGCCGGTCGTTGCTGCTAACTCAGTGGTACTATTGCAAAGTTGCGTAACGTGAATCTGATCAATTCTTGGTCCCATCAGCCGTTTGTTCTATGCAACTAACCAAACTCTTGCAGCAGGCCGCAATTTGCGGATTTGTTTTGTTACTATTTGAATCTGTATTGGCAGGCCAGGACGGCAACTGGCGCAAACAAATCGAAGGTTCCGTTAAGTTCTTTTGCCGGGATTGGAACACCCAGTCATATGCCGGAAAAATAAAAACGACATTGAAATCACGTCAATACGAATCTACGTTTTCGATTTCCCCGGATAAAACGGGCGAGCAAATACGATTTCAAATGGTCAGCTCTTACAAAATGCCCGATGGTCGATCCGTGGTAGCAAAAAAGGGTTCGATGAACATCAGCAAAGCCGTGGTTTATGCGGAAGAGTTGGTCATCACAAATAAAGAAGGAGAAACATCAAACACTACTCACGTTAGAGCACAAGCGATAGATAACGGAAAATTCCATGTTAATTTTGAATTCGTTGGCTATCTACTGGGAATAAGTGAACTTGACAGTCAGCTGATTACAAAATTGCTCCGCGTTGACGATTGCGAATTCATTGGGTCTAGCCCTCGACCGAAATTCCGGTTTTTAGATTCTCGCTACGGTGAGATTTTGATAACTTTAGAGGGTTCTGCACCGTTTCGAATCCACAAAATGAGATTTATGAAGTCCTCAAATCATCATATTGTGCTACCTAATTTGCATCCGTTGGTGGGCGATAACCAAATTAATCCCGGAGAGCATCTCAAACGAATGGTTGTTGAAGTAGGACCGATCGCGTATGCCGACGATGGAAAAAGGCAAGGGACGGTAACATTCATCGAAGACGGTGACAAAGGAACCAACGGCAAAAGAATTTTTGAAATAACATTACAACCGGCAAATCATGCGCGGCTAGACGACTACTCGGACATAATTCTTTTTGACAATTTGAAGATTCCGGAGAGAACGCGGATTCATGTATTCGGAGAACAGAATATACGATTTGAGATTGGTGAGGGCGGAATCAAAAAAGTTCTCGACAAATCGTCAATTGATACTCTAAGGAAACTAAAGCCTTCACCCGATAAAGAACCAAGTGAACCCAAAAAAGGGAAGCAAAACGATAGTGACGATCGACTCGCAAACGATACAGGTTCAACGATACGACGGGATTACATACGCACGATCGAATCTGGTGCGCATTGTGGAGTTTACAGCCTGATGGGAGCTCTTTCGTCTCTTGGTGTCGACTACATGCCTGAGCGGCTGTTAAGTCAAGAATTTGTAGACCGACCGCAGGGCAGTTCGGCCCACGCATTAGTTAAGGCTGCGGCAGAATTTGGTGTTGATAGTGTTGTCGCATCAGGCTTATCGCCTGAGTACTTAAAGAACGTGGAACAACCGGTTTTGTTGTTGCTTGAGAAAAGCCACACCGTCGAAGGTACTAATCATTGGATCACGTATCTCGGTGACTCCAAAGGGAAGGCTTTGATATTAGACCTGCCACGTGACGTGCAAGAAGTCGAATATCCCATGCTCCTAACGCAGTGGAAAGGAGTTGGCGTCGTAGTAGGGTGCTCTAACAGTCCGATTTGGGCAATTTTTTGCGTATCTATCAAATTGTTCCTAACGATCGTTTTGACTTTCACGTGTATCGTCATAATGAATAAATTTAGCAACCGTTCGAGGCCAGGTAGTATTGGGCGATTTGTAGCGTTCAAACAAGCTTTGTTACTGATGCTATTGGCCATTCTATTTGCGGCTGGCCTTCACTTGTCGAATTTCGGATTCGCCAAGAACCCCAATGCTGTTTGTCTAGCCTCTGAACGATACGGGACGGATGAATATTGGAACAGGATCAAAGAAGTCGAACTTAGTGAATCAATGATTGGCGAAGATGTTCAAATCATAGACGCGAGACTGCCACACGCATATTCTGCCGGACACATCCCGACATCAATAAATTTTCCGGTTGACGCTAGTATCGCTGAAACATCGGCGGCGCTTTCTAGGATTGGGCGTGATATTCCTACAATCGTATATTGCGAGGGAAAAGGATGTGAGTGGGACCGACATGTAGCATCGCGACTCGTGCGGCTGGGTTGGACAGACATCGCGATCTATGACGAGGGATGGCGGGGATGGTCAAGTTCTGTTTCGCAATAAAGGGGTAGGCAGGTCGCTGTTTGCAAACGATGTCATGGCCAGAAGAATACCAATTCTCGATTTGATTTCTCGAACTACGAGAATGTTCCTTGGAATCGTCTTGTTTGCAAGCGCGATGCTTCATCTCAATAATCCTTATTCGTTTATTTCGGACGTAGGTAATTATGGATTGACTGGCGAACCGTTAAGCGTGTTCGTGGCCGCGATTCTCCCTTTTGTACAACTGGTGGTAGGCGTTGCATTGACTTTCTCATTCATGCAGAAAGGTTCGATGTTACTGGCCACTGCAATGTTTTTTGTATTCGCTGCCGTACAGGGTACAGCCGTTTGGCGGGGTATCGACATTAGCTGCGGATGTTTCGGCCATTTGAGCGAAGAAGTCTCTTGGAGGTCATTCGGTATCGTGTGTTTGGCGTTTGCAGCTTGCTCTTTTTGTTTGTGGCACGTGAACTTGAGCAAAGTGCAAGCCGATGAATGATTTCAATTGCCCAAAACGTTACGACGGTTTCTCGTTAGGATTGCAAACATTCTGTTCAGTAGTTTAGCTCATCTATCTAATCGATATGATTTCTTGGCAAGCGTGCTGCAATGTGTCTTTTCGGCAAGGCTGCAAACAATGCTATCGGCTTCTGGACCGTGAGCAACTTCGTCAGAATCAGAGCTCGAAATTTCGCCTCTGACGAGCGCCGATGAGGCGAGACGGTATCGGATACCCTCCAATTTCGCCATCAGCCATTGACAGGCGATTGACAGGCGATTGACAGGCGATGGCAGAACGACCGGGAACAAAGATGGGCGCCGGTACTCGAGGTGAGTGATAGCAGGCCATCATGCCGGTCCATGGCAATGAGTTCCGATGGGTGTTGTCAGTGCTTAATGTTTGCCGATTTTGCGAACGAAATGAGTGGAGTAATGATCCTCCTTGGCCAAGAAAAAAATGCCTGCATTCGTTTGACAGGCGGAACATCTACACTTTCATTTTGCACTGAATGATTGCTGTCAGATGCCAGCATTGTACCGCGCTGCGCGTCGGTTGCGAGTCTTTTTGTCCCAGATTTTTTTTGCCAGCGCCGACGATCGTCGTTGCCTGGTCGTCCACGGGAATCGGTCGCGGTCGAAGTGACATTGCCGGCTATGTCATTGGCAAGTTGCGCCGCTTGTTGTCGGGAAACACGTTTGGGTTTTTCGCGGCGGTGCGCGCGTTTGATCGTCAGGTAGCCAAGTTCTTCCAACGCTCGTGTAATCGCCAGCCGGTCAAGTTGCGCCTGCTGTCGTTTATCAAGTGATTGGCCATACGTGAATCCGAGATCTTCACCCGCCTGGATGCGATGCTTTTGAACCGACTGATGGAAGTCACAACGTTCCTTCAGGCTGATTCGATCACGCGATTGCCAGGCCTGCTGCGGAGTTTTCCCTCGATGACCCCACGGTCGAGTGATTTCATTGGCAAGTGTACGAGCTCGATCCAGATTTTCGCTGGTCCACCGAAAGGGATGGCCTTCTCGGACCGCGTGTTGTTGAGTGTAAACCTTGAGAGTACCGTTGGACCGTTCCAGGGCACCATTGTATTGGGGATGTCGGGGGGGATTGAACAATGGGGCTACGCCCCAATCGTCAGTCAGTTTTCTCATCCACTCTGATATAAATGCCGATCCATTGTCGCTCTTGAGAACCAGCGGGGGACCGTGCCGGCTGAACAGCTCCTGGATCAGGGATACCGCCTCTTCCGCTCCGGTTGATACGCAGGGAGCCCAAGCCAATTGACGATGACTCGACAGGTCCCGAACGGCCAGAATTTGTGGGAACACGCCATCGATCGGATGACTGGCCTGGCTGTGATCCATCGCCCACACGCGACCCGGTTTATGCCAGGTGAGCCGGTAACCCCGTCGCGCATACCGTTGCTTCCAGACTCGGCGATAACGGGTCAACAGATTGCTCAACACGCACGGTCGTATGTCAGGGAACAGACAGCGTAACGAGGCGACGCTGATGCAGGGCCCGGTAACCTGATTTAAAAATCGAATCACGCTGTTACGAGACGACTGGCTGCACCCAACCGGTGGCCGACCGCGGCTGGGAAGACGTTGTCTGCCCGACGCGTTCTTCTTCCAACAACCGAGTGTGCGTGATGAGACGCCCAGTTGGCGTGCCGCATCGCTGACGCCTGTCCCTTTAGGATTAGCGTTTGCAAAGCGAACCGCTGCACGGCGCAGCTGTTCTTCGCGCAACCGGCTTGGCCGCTGTGCCAGCTGCCGCCCGCGACTGCGTCTGTCGAGGGTGTTGTGGGACTCGACTACCGCGGGCGATTGCGTTTGGGCTTGACAGATCGCCCCCTTTTTTCTGTCAGGTCTTTCAATATGTGCGGCATGACCTGGGCCATTTGTCGTCTGACTTCTGAAGCGACCAACTCTCCCTCGAGGTTGTCAACTTTCGATTGGAGCGCTTCGATCTGACCTGCGTCGATCGGTTCGTCTCTTTTGGGAGGTCGACCCACACGACGCGGTTCCAGTAATTGCAATGCCTCTTGCAACCACTGGTTCCGCAACGCATGGAATCGCGACTCGCCAATTCCCAGCGC
>JAHEJI010000202.1 GCA_024638965.1 Planctomycetaceae bacterium | reverse complement strand
TCAATCGAAATCACCAAAGACGTTTTGAAGATTAGGCAACAGCCTGGGCGCAACGATTCTGCGTTCGTACTCGTCACGATGAACGGACTTGCAAATGCCTATTTTCAAAAAGAACAACCGCTCAAAGCGATCGAATTGTTGGATTCTGTGATTGCGGTCAAGGAATCTGAGAATAGTATTGACATTGGCTTAAGCTACAACCTGCATAAGCTGGCACGCGCCTATCGCCAAATCGGTGACTTAGAAAAAGCACAACAACTCAATGATCGTTGCTTGACGATTCGACGAACGGAGTTGGGCGAATCCTCCGACTCAGTCGTTGCCGCGAGGACCCTTGAGGCAGCGATCATGGTCGAATCGGGTGAGCCAAAAGCTGCGCTGCCGTTGCTGAAAACCATTTGGCATGATATCCGCGGAACGACCCTGCACGTCCGCAAAGGGATGGTTCGACTGGAATTGGGACTTTGTCTGAAAGAACTCGGACGAAACGATGAAGCTCTCCTCGAACTTGTTGAAGCTCGTAATGTCCTTGAGCAATACCTGACCGAAAAGAATTATTACTCAAAAGTCGCCCAAACAGCGATTGATGAGTTGAACCAGTAATCTTGGAAGCGCCAAAAATCTCAGTCCGCAATTGGTGCGATTGTCGGTTTAAGCAAAGTAGCCTGAACTCTGTCGACGATTGGAACAAACATGTCATCATCCCACACTGGATTACAAGTGGTGGAATCAAACGAAGATCAAGAATTACTAAGATTGGCAGAAAACGGAAATCGCGAGGCGCTCGGTTCATTAATGCAACAACACTACGATCGTCTCGAAGGAGTTGTTCAGTTTCGGATGGACTCCCGTTTACGTGGCCGTTTGGATCCTGGGGACGTTGTCCAAGAATCATTCATCGAAGCTACGAAGCGTTTTGCTTACTATTTGAAGCATCGCAAAACTTCATTCTCTCTGTGGTTGCGTTTTCTAACGTTGCAAAAACTAAATGAACTGCACCGCCATCATTTTGGTGTTCAATCTCGCGACAAGCGCCGTGAAGTGTCAATCTTTAAGAATCAAGATTCACCGGCAACGACTGCACAGATTGCCGCGGTGTTGTTTGATGACAAAACCAGCCCCAGCCAGGCGCTGATCCGTGACGAAGCACGTCGAACAGCTATCCAACGTAGAAGTTGCCGAAGCGTTGGGCTTACCAGCTTCGACGGCCAGTAAACGATTCGTCAGAGCACTCCAAAGATTACGGTCCATCGCCGAAACGTACAGCGATGAACCGGATTGATGTCGACTCAACCGGTTTATGCACATTGTTTCGAAATGTCGAATAGTGAAACTAAAACAGGCGAAAGCATGCTTGGAAAGTCTCACATTCCTTTCAGATACAATCATTTCAAAACAAGTGGTATCGAAGTTGAGATTTGTGAGTCGGGAAACCACTCCATCGTACTTGAATTATCGGATCGCGATCATTGACCTGTCCAATCCGTCGTCCGAGATCATGTCGACGCTGTTTTCGTAACTCGGGCCGCGTCGAATGCAACGTCCTCTTACGGAGCGCCAAATCGATAATGCGTGCGTAAATTAAATATGGCATCGGCGATATTCTCTCCTAAACGCATGTTCAATCCTAACCCACGAAACGGGTGTCTTGAGCCTTCGACCCTCATTCGGTGTGCGGATCCGCACGACGGCTCCAAAGTCTTTGAAAAAAACAGATTCTCGTGGCGGTTTGGCTGCGGAAATACAGCTCCTTATTTACGGCTTTCCATTGATGACGAACGACCAACTAACTGAGGCAGCAAAGACGGTTAAAACGCAATACCGTGCAATGAAGCAAAAACTAGCCAAAGTCATTCTGAAAGAGCCTGGGCGACCGAAGAATCTCACGCAAAAACACGAGAGATCCTTCACCTCGCTCCACTCGGTTCAGGATGACTACGGCGTATCCGAGGCAATACGAAACGGTGAACGGTATTGCACTTAAACGAATCCAAAGGTGAATAAGATGATCAATTCATTCAAAAAACAGTTCGCACGAAGACAACAAAAAAAAGTGGAGGTTCACTGTTCGCTGTTGGGATCAAGAAATAGGGTGCGAGACCATTGCCTCTCACGACGATCTGCACCTTGGATTTATCTCGTCTTGGCTTTATTTGTGGGTGCGCCCGCGCAGGCACAGACGGTATTGGTCACGACCGCTTACGACGAAGTGGACATTTCCCAGAATGCCACGATTGCGGACCTTCCGGGTCCAGACGGCGTCGTCTCTCTACGCGAGGCCCTCCGCGCGACCGACAACACGCCGGGCCACCAGACGGTCGGTTTTCAGATCCCACCGGAGCGCTTCTGGCTGCCGGAAATCTTCCCGGATTTCGTGTTGATCCAGGGAAGCTTCGGCTTCAGTGCCAATGACGAGGTAACACTGGACGGCACGACGCAGACTGCGTACACCGGAGACATGAATCCGGACGGGTGGGAGGTGGTCTTCGAACTCGGGGTCAGCCTCAACGCCGACAACAGCGAGGCGTTTGGTTTCCATGGTTGCGACATCGGGTTGGGGGGGAACAACTCCGTCATTCACGACAACACGGGCAAAATGGACATCTCCGTGGCCTTTGGTACGGAGAACGTCATTCGCGACAACGAGGCGGATACGATCGAACTTGCTTACGCGAGCTTGAACACGGTCATTCGCAACACGACTGAGCGAGTGCGGATCTGGGGCAGCAGTTCCCTGCGACCCACTGGAAACGTGATCGGCGGTCCGGATCCGGCGGACCGCAACTACATCACCGGGTGGGGCAACGTCGGCGAGCATGGATCGGTGGCCGGGACGACAGTTGAACTCTACAACACAGATCAGACCTTAATCGAGAACAACTGGATCGGCACGACGCCCGATGGGATGTCCATCAGCAACACAGCCTCGACGGTCGGCATCGGAGTCTACAACAATAACCACAACCTGATCATCCGCAACAACCTCATCGCGATCGGCTCCCACTGGGGCGGAGGGACGAGTGGCCCTGCTGGCGGTGCTCCGATCCAGCTGCAGCTGTACCTCGGAGGAAGCAACATCGAGATCTACGGCAACACCTTGGGTCTCAACGCGCTTGGTGAGCCGGTCCTTGGCGGTGGCAACGGAATCATTGTCAACAAATACGCGTTCTTGGACCCCACCATCAACGTGCGCATCGGGGGCCCGAATCCAGGCGAAGGAAACATCATCGCTGGGCACGTGAATGCGGGAGTGGTGATGAATTTCTCCCAAGGGTGGCCTTCGTTAGGAAACATCCGGGTCTCGGGCAATTCGATCTACGGCAACGGCGATATCGGCATCGACCTCATGCCGAATACGTGGACCACTGGTGTCACTCCCAATGACCCAATGGATACCGACAATGGGGCCAATGGATTGCAGAACTACCCAGAAATTCTGGCTGCCACCAGTAGCGGTCAGGCAATCAACGTTTCCGGTCAGTTGAATAGTGAGCCGTTGAAGGACTACACGCTCGAGTTCTTTGCCTCTCCCGATTGTGATCCAACCGGGTTCGGCGAAGGAGAACTTTTTCTTGGCTCAACTAGCGCCTCCACGGACGCCGCCGGTGACGCAGTGTTCGACGTGACGCTTCCAGTTGCCGTCCCGGCAGGTTGGCTGATCACTTCGACGGCCACCCTCGAGCCTGTCGGGGCGACCTCGGAGTTTTCCGCGTGCATTCCGATCCAGTCTGAATTTCTGACTCCCGATTCTTACACGCTCGTTATGGGGAATCACGTCTCAGGTACGGTTGCTGATCTGGCTGAAAGCGACGACCAGTACCTGGTTCTCGATCCACAGTTTCTCTCGCGCCGCTACCAACTTGCCATCACCATTGATGCAACCTCGCCAGAGCAAACGCCGAGTGGATTGAGATTTAGCCTGGAGTCCAGAGTACAAAACATCCTTGGAACGGTTGAACAGAAAATCGAACTGTTCAATTTTGGTTCGGGCCAATTCGAGTCCGTTGACAGTCGCCTTACTTCCGCAACGGATACCCTGATTGAGGTGACGCCAGGCGGAGATCCCACGCGATTCGTACAAGCTGCAACAAACGCGATTCGAGCCCGTGTCTCGTATCAAAATTCATTGCCGTTTTGGGTATTCAGCATGCAGAATCTGTACCTGCCGTATCGAACCAAAATCGATCACATTTATTGGACCATCACGCCTTAACGAAACGGTGAGCTGCGGTTCCGCACCGCAGCGAAATCGAGAACCAAGGCCTCCGCATGGGGGCCTTGGTACATCTATTTCAGCTTCACTACTTTGAGCTCGAATTCTGTATTGAAGCGACAAAATCCGAGACCATCGCGATTCGCGCGCATTCGCCAAAAAATGCGGATATTTTTTTGCCGTCGGTTTCTCGGTTTAGAGCGCGTTTGGTTTAAGTTTGGCGTCTTTTGGTCAGTTTCGCCCGGCAATCAGAGCGCCGCGACCGCTCTACGTCCGTGCGACACGCACTAGGTTAACGGTTGACTCTGGCTGCGTACGCGCCTGGTTGTTATGCACCTTCCGTCGGTCGCGTCAAATCGGTTCATTCAATCGGCAACTCGAATTCTTCAGCACATCTAAAAGTAAAATCGATATCGCTTGCGTCCAGTTGAGTCTTCCATTTGTCGACATGCTCTGGCGATGGTCGTTTGCATCTCATGATCCGACGGATCAATCCTGGTATGCGTTCACTTGGCAATCTAATGAAGTTCAACAAATTGGCGAGGCTCTCCTCTGGCTCCAGCATAAGGTCCCGATATCTGACATGATGCATTTCGAAACGGTTTTGTTTCAACTGCAGCATCGGCAAGAAATTCTCGACACACCAATTCAAGGCGTGCATCTGAACGGGCGATTTGATGCTGCTGACCAAACTCATCTTGGACTGTAAATGATCCTCGATAAGACGGCGCTGCCTCATCCATTTGGATTTACCGTCTTGCCAGCCCCCATATGCGATTCGGGACGCAACAACGGCACAGGGATGCCGACTGATGAACACAATCCGCGGTTGAAAACGATCATGCAACCATTCGAGCAAAAGATTTGCCTTGATCATCTTGACCACTCGTTGCTTAGCCCATGGACGCACGTTAGGCAAATAGTAGGCGTATTGAGTCACTGTTTGGTACCAGGAAGCGTCGATTGGAACTCGAAAATGCATCCAGCGATACCAAGCTTGGTCTGGCCGAGCGTGGAAAACTTTTTGAAAGTGATCTTCCAATTCCGCATGATTGTCGCCTTTGCAAAGATACTTGTTCCACCAATCGACGTCGACATTTGGCACGTACTTGAAATGCAACGGCTCGAAGATCGGTCGGTAGTGTGGATCCAGCGTCATTGCTTCGATGAGCCACGAAGTTCCGCTTCGACCACTTCCAGCGATTACAATCGGAACATCGACATCATATCCCATCGTGATTTCCGCCCAAGGGATTCATGTAACAGCAAGTTAACAGCAAGTTCATTTCCAAAATTAGCATAGTGTCTGGGTGGAGGTTGAGGCTCCAGCCGAAGTTACCTTTGCTATGTCTCGGCAGGAGCCTCGACCTCCCGTCGAATATTCAATCCAGCTGATCTTTTGCCTGCCGCGCTATTTCACTTGGAAAGTTTCTCGCCAGATCACCGAAACGGCTATTTCTGCTGCACAAATTCCTGGTCTTCGGCGCTGAGTTTTTCCAAAGGAATGGAAATGACAACACCGTTTTCTTTTTTCAATCGGACCATTCCGTCTTCGAATCCGACCAATTCGGCAACGATGGTGAAATTGCCGGTTGAGTCCTTCCAGGTTCTCCGCTGAGTCTTGACGTTTTCGGCAGCCATTTCGCCCTTCAAGGCGGCTTCGTGGGACGCTTTCTCAAGCGTGACGCGAATCATCCAGTCGCCTAGCTCGAATGAGCCCTTGGGGCCACCCCCTGGCAAGCCTCTTAGAGAGTTGCCGGTGCCAGCCTTGTCGTAGCCGACGAAGACTCCTTTGGTTGCAGTTGGATTAAATCCAACACAGACAATGAATTGGGACGGAACTTTGGTGGGTTTGGTTTTTAAAGTCACCCATTTCGGGTCTCCGCGCTTGAATTTTGAATAAGGGAATTGAAACTCGACAATCTCTTTGAAATCTTCGTCGCACAACCAGACACGAAAATCCTCCTTGGGTGCCGCGGGTCGACCGTAACGTGAGCCGTGGATTTGAACGGCCGTCAGATATGAGGGAGTTCCGGGGCCGCTTTCAAATCGTACCGCGTGACCTCCTCCAGCACTGCTGTTTTTTCCCGACTGCTCGCCATCATCGTGAGCCACTTCAATGGACTCACCGCTCAAACTGTCCGTCGCGAGAGTTTCTGCGGCGAATCCGCTCTTTGGCCTTTTCAGAATTAGGCTGTCTTCGGCTCGGTCGAACCATTGGGTGAGCTGTTGGGCGACATCTGAATCCTGCAACGCTTCTCTCAACGCTTTCCCGGGATCTGTGGCATCGATCTGAGCTTTGCCCCAAGCCGAGAAAATGGGTGCCACGTTTATGTCACCAACCAGCTCAACCATCTCTTTCCATCGTCCTGCAGCTTCTGCCATTGGGCTTGCTGCGCCGGAGTCAAGCTGTGACTGGAGTCGCTGAGTTCCATCACGCAGATAATCATATTGGTCCGGCCAAAGATCCGGGCCAAGCTGCTCATAGACGCCATCCACCAGCCGAGAGCCCAAATAATGAGCCCAACCCTCCGCCGCTGCGTACGTCAGCCATGAATGATTTCGGATCGGACGGTACATGGCCAAATGGCCCACTTCATGGCACAGTCCATAGATGTGGAATACACCGCTGCTTCGCGGCTGGGCCAAGTCTTTTTCGGTGCGAACCGTTAGCGAGAATCGGTCCTGACCATCGTTAAACAAGCTGACTTTTCGAGATGGATCGGCCAAGACCTCGACGTAGATAGTCTCGGGCATATCGAACTGATAGTTCTCGATCGCCAACGTCCGAGCGGCGGAGACGACGCGAGCAATTGACTCAGCGTAAGGCTGACTGATCCCCGTATACCTGACATCGACTCCGTCCAGGCGGATCTGCTCTTGAGCAGCACACGCACTGCATGAGACTAAGATGGCGACACATATTCGAGTTAATCGCATCATCGCGACAACCTGTTTTTTGGGATAAACAATTCGGCAGGGCAATGCCCTGGGTCGCTCCGTTGGAGCCAAACCTAAGTTGTGTTTATTAATCTGAACCGACGGCCCTAGCCCAATGGCACCTTAGATAGAACTAAACGCGTAATAGGTGTAGGCCCGAACGGTCGGCCCCATGCCAGCCCAGGGCATCGCCTGGGAAATGTTCGAATAACGACATCACGGTTTCCCAGGCCGTTGGCGCCGTTGGCCTGGGCTGACATAGGATCGCTCCGTCGGAGCTGAAGTAAAACATTCTAAAGTAAGTGCCATTGGGCGTTAGCCGCGGGTAGCCGACGAAATAACTACGTTTTTCTGCTCCGCCATCCCGACGCTGGTGCGTTCGGCTCAAAATGATCAAAAAACGCTATCTAACAAACACTAATCAACACAACCTCGCACTTTTAGATTATCCGGTCGACTGGCCCAGCTCAAGTGTTCGAAGCGGCGCTCACAACAAGTTGGCTATGATTTTTCGCTGCAGACCAAATTTTCGGGCTTCCCCGTTTGATCACCGCAAATTACTTGACACGATTTCAATTTCGACTTCGGATAAATAGAGCAACGAGATTTCGCCGTCCGCCGATGACAAGAATGGAATGTAATCGCTGCACCTCGCATCCCAGACGTTACGTCGACCGGTTTCCAGGCGTTGCTGTCGACCAGGACTTCTGCCCACACATGTCCGTTCAAACTGTGCAACCAGCCAGTGCTGGATTTTCCTTGAACCAGCGCATCGCAAACTTTGTTCGCGTTTTCCGTGGAATCACAAACGATCGTGTTGATTTGTACCGATCCATCGCCCGTTTCAAAAAATGCATTGTTGGCTTTTTGATAAGCTTGCCAACCGGCCTCAGATAACCGGTCAGTGACGGCCCGTCGGACCTGGCTGATCAATTCGCCCGGCTCAACGCGCTTTTCGACATAGGCAAATGCGCCCAGGTTAAGCGCGTCTTCGCCAACTCAAATGAACCGTTTGCCGTATGGATGACGACGGGGAGCAAGAAGTTGGTCGATTGACGCCTTCAGTTTTTGTTGAAATCGTTGGATGTTCCAACCTTGCGGCTGAAGCATCATCAGCCAATTTTTGTCCCCACAAATTGGCCCATTGAACTGACTTTATGCCAAAGGCTGGATGCATTCCGGAACTTCGTTGGTCGCTTTATTGACGACTTTGGATACGGGAACGACTTTCATTTCGTCGCTTGTAAACGGTACTAGCGTTTGTTTAAGCGGTTCGGGATCCGAAAACTCGGGATCCAGCCAAAGGTCATATTTATCTGAGTCCATGATCACGGGCATACGATCATGAAGTGGCGCCATCAACTCATTGGCGTTCGTCGTAATCACCGTACACGTTTCGATCGCCTCGGCTTGACTGCCCGATTTGTCGGTCCAGCTCTCCCACAACCCTGCAAAACAAAATGGCTGCTCATCGACTAGTGTAATGTAATAAGGCTGTTTGCCGTCTTGTTCTTTCTTCCATTCGTAAAACCCGTCGGCCAAGACCAGGCAACGTCTTTTCTTGAAGGCCGCTCTGAACGATGGCTTTTCGTCAACCGTCTCACCTCGAGCGTTAATCATGCGGGCTCCCATTTTTAGATCTTTCGCCCAAAAAGGGACGAGACCCCATCGCAACGAAGCCACTTCGTTCTGTCCATCACGATTTCGCACACACAATATGTTTTGTGTCGGGGCGATGTTATAACGGGGTTTGATTTCGGGAATGGTCAGTTGGGCAAACATGGCCGCGAACTGTTCCGCAGGGGTCCTGAGCGTAAATCTTCCACACATCTTGTTTTCCAAATCCAAAAACAAACTTCACTTGAATCGTGATCGGCTTCTGAAATATTGTAACCATGAAAAGTGTTCTGTTTGTATGTAGCTGGAGATCTTACTTCGCTCCACTCTTTTCAGGATGACTCCCTCGGCACGCTTTGGTTTTACAAAACAACTTGAACCCTGTTGTGTGATAATGTCAGACTCAGATTTCAGACCGACCGCTTCGTTGGAGAATCTCAAAAAGAGAGCAGACGTGATTCGCAACATCCGCGATTTCTTGGATTCGCGCGGATTTTTTCATGTGGAAACGCCCCTTCTTTCGCACGACACGGTGGTTGACCGCTACCTCGAACCGATTTCGCTCAAAAAATCCAAAGTAACCGGAACCGATTCAGAGGAAGCACGACTTTGGCTGCAGACTTCACCCGAATTTGGAATGAAACGTCTGCTCGTTGATGGGGCAGATGCGATTTATCAGATCACGCGAGCCTTTCGAGCTGAAGAAGCGGGCCAGCGACACAATCCAGAATTCACGATGCTCGAATGGTATCGCGTCGGCGAATCGATGCAGGAAGCGATCCAGTTTCTTGGTGAATTTGCTGAGTCGATCCTCGAGCGAACTAAATTCGAGAAACTGACCTATCGAGAAGCCTTCCTGCGGCATGCCAACGTCGATCCGTTTACGGCGTCGTTCGAGGATTTCAAAACGATCGCACAAAACAACGATATCGAAATAGAACCACAGTGCATTGAACGCATTGATCGAGACGGCTGGTTGAATCTGATTTTGGGATGCATCGTTGAACCGTGTCTCGGGAATGACGGCCCAGCGATTGTTTACGATTGGCCCGCGTCTCAAGCGGCGTTGGCGATTGTTCGCGAAGAGGAGTTTCCAGTCGCCGAGCGATTTGAACTATTTGTCGATGGTCTTGAATTGGCCAACGGATATCACGAACTGGTTGATCCAGAAGAGCTGAGAAAGCGTAACCGCGCGACCAACGAACTGCGAGTTGCCGACGGCAAGCAGGCTTTGCCGGAAACCAGTCGTCTCCTCGATGCGATGCAAAGCGGACTTCCAGCTTGTTCGGGAGTCGCGTTAGGAATCGACCGCCTCATCATACTGGCCTTGGGTGTCCAATCGATTGAAGAAGTGATTGCTTTCCCGATTGGGATTGCGTAGTTGGACCTGGTAGATTCTAGCGCGGCCGTTGGCCGCAAACAAAAAGGACTATACCAACTTCAAATACATGTGCGCGATCCGCGCAGAAGTTCTGGTGCAGATTCTACCCACTGGAATGAAAAACCTCTCGGTCGGCCCGACTGGGCCTCGTTCAGTGACAGCGGTTCGACAACTAACCATTAAAAAAGGCCGGGGGAAACCCGGCCTTTGTTTTGCACAAATTCCAAATAGCAATTACTTCTTGCCTTCTTCAGCGTCAATGATTTGACCCGAATTCAATGGCTTGGTCTTGTTCAACTTAGCCAATGCCTCGGCTCGTTTCTCTGCTTCCTGAACGACCTGGTGGGCAAACACCAACTCGCTGCGTGAGAAGTATCGCTCGTAGTAACCATCCATTCGCTCAATCCGGTTAAGGTTCAACAGGAACTCCCACGAAAGGTTGTCCGTTTGATTCCAAGCAGAAGCTTGCGCGACATTCTGTGTGATTTCGCCATCAGCCATCATTTGAATAATCTGAAGAACTTCTGGATCTGTCGTCATTTCTTCGATTGGGCGAACGACGTATTCCATTCGAGGGCGAGGAGTTGCTTTACCATGCTCCAGACAAACGGTATTGATATTCAATTTGCCAACGCGTCCTGGAGGAATATTGAAGATTCCACCTCCGCCGCCACGACCACCACCGCCGCCGCCGAAGCCACCGCCGCCGCCACCGCGACCGCCGCCGCCGCCAA